>NZ_CP139286.1:3073950-3381345 GCF_034067285.1 Acinetobacter pittii | reverse complement strand
TTACGCTTTGTTCAAGGTGTTGTGGATAGTGCGGATTTACCGCTTAATGTTAGCCGTGAGTTGTTGCAAGAAAGTCGTGATGTCAAAACAATTCGTGAAGGTAATGCGCGCCGTGTATTAACTTTGCTTGATGGTTTAGCTAAATCAGAAGATGAAAAAGACCAAGAAAAATTCAAGACATTCTACAGTGAGTTTGGCTCAGTAATTAAAGAAGGCTTGGGTGAAGACTTTGGTAACCGCGAACGTATTTTAAAATTATTACGTTATGCGACATCGACAAATGATGAAGTTACGACTTCTTTTGCTGATTATAAGGCACGCATGAAAGAGGGCCAAAAAGCCATCTACTATGTGACTGCTGATAGCTTAGCGGCAGCGAAAAACTCACCACAGCTAGAGTTGTTCAAGAAAAAAGGCATTGAAGTATTATTAATGGCAGAGCGTGTTGACGAGTGGGCAATGAATTTTGTTCATGAGTTTGACGGTACGCCATTAAAGAATGTATCTAAAGGCGCGGTTGATTTAGGCGACTTGCAAGATGCGGAAGAGAAAAAAGCACTTGAGGAAGCAGCTGAACAGTTTAAGCCTGTTGTTGAGAAATTAAGTGACTCATTGAAGGCTAAAACTAAAGAAGTACGTGTAACGACGCGTCTAGTTGATTCTCCTGCGTGTTTAGTAACGAGCGAAGGTGAGTTATCTCCTCAACTCATTCGTATGCTGAAACAAGCAGGGCAAGCGGTGCCGGAAATTAAACCGATTTTAGAAATTAACCCTGAGCATCCTTTAGTGAAGAAACTTGATGGGTCAGAGCAGTTTGATGATTTGGCAAACGTGATTTTCGATCAGGCTGTCATTGCTGAAGGTGGTTTACCCGAAGACCCTGCTGCTTATGTAAAACGTATTAATAGCTTATTGCTGAAGTAATTTAGCTTAAAAAAAAGCCTCTGAATGTTCAGGGGCTTTTTTGTGGATAAAGAAAGAGTTATCCACAACTTGATGATATTTGGCTAAAAATTAGCTTCTAGATTCATTTGGACACTAAGCTGATGCTTAGAGTCATCATCAAGATGGTTAAAAAAATTAAGATCATTTTGCATAAAAATCCAATCTCTCCATATTGGTTGTCGCCATGAAATGTAGGGACCCCAACTATTGAGTCGGATATCATTTTTGGTGTAAATGCCACCGCTATACACACCGTAAGTCAGACTATTATCTTTTACAAATTCAAATTGCTGGAAAGTCCAGTTACCCCAGTTGTAATCTTCATTTTCACCCTTATTCACATTAAATTTGTTAGCAAAAAGGGTATTGTCTTGCATTTTCTGCGTTAAGTTTAGGGTAGTTTCAGAGTAATTTCGGCTAGTAGAGCCGTAACGAAAGATTTGTTCTGTATCAAAGCTAATGTTATGTCTCAAATTCCATTTCTTCTTTGCTAAAAATTGTACGTAGATATCACTATCTGAATTTGAGCCTAAATCAAGGTCATTTTCAAAAGGCATCCAAGTTGAAATGGTGGCCCAGCTCGCACTCAGTGGATTTGTGACCGAAACCTGGGTTGAGGAGTTCTTCTTCTTTCTTTTACCCAAAGCTTTATAAGTTTTTTCAGGCTGAGTCGCACGTTTCCATAACGTATCATTTCCGAATACAGCCATAAGCTCTTGAATTAAAGGAGCCTCAGATAAGCTATTATTTGGCTCTACTTCACAAGGAGAGAGTGAAAGTGATTGTTTTTTTACTTGAGCGAAACTTGTAGAAGAATAGGGGTAACGCCGTGACCTTTTATGTTTTAAAGAGTGATAAAAAAATTGAGAATGGGGAAGTAAAGCCAATACACCCAAACTATAAATACAAATGAAGATAGCCGATCTATTTTGAAATGAAAAAGAAGAAAATTGATTCATTTTTAAAGAGAAGGAATCAAAAATAAAAAATCAGAACAGTACTTTAGAAGGCTAAGCTTAAAATTTTATTTAAAAGTATTTTATGATTCATCACCTTGGATGAGGTTCCAAGGTGACGTTGGCTAGCTTAAAAAAGTGCTTCTAAGCGTAAGAAGGTGCTGACAAAATGATTGCGATCTTCGCGGTGGTCATTAAAGTAATTTACATCGCCTTGTACAAAGAACCATTCACGTAAAACGGGTTGACGCCATGAAACAAACGGACCCCAACTGTTTAAGCGTAAGTCATTGTCGTTGTAATAACCGCTTGTATAAATACCATAATTAAAACGGTTATTGGCAAAGAAACTGTGCTCACGGAAAGTTCTGTTTTCCCAAGCTAAATCATCGTCTTGATCATCAGCATAAGTTAAGCTGAACTGATTCGATAAAAACGGTTGATTTGGTCTGGCATGTGTAAGTTCAAGATTGGTACGTAAATAGTTTTCGCTGTCTATTCCATAACGATAAATTTGCTCAGCATAGAACTTAAAATCATTACGGAGTTGCCAATCTCTTGATGCTTTTAAACGAACATAAATATCGTCCCCAGAACGAATACCTAAGTCTGCATCGGTTTCAAAAGGCAGTTTTTTAGAGAAATTTGACCAACGTAAAGCAATCGAGCTGTTGTCATCTCGAGTTCGTTTACCATCTAATTTTTTGTTTGGATCTTGATTCGGGTTCTGATTAATATTGGCTGGACTGTTATTAAATTCATCATCTAAAGAGTCATCACCAAATACCACACTTAGACGTTTTTCTAGTGTAGGGAGCTTAATCTTACCGCGAATTCTGGGCTTAATTTCAAAGTTGTCGTATTCATTCCAATAGTTGTCGACCATTACCCGAATGGTTGCTGTTGCCGGTTTTTGTGGATCGACGTCGCCAAACCAATCATCAATTTTTTCAGAAGTACGATCGGCCCAATTACGAATTTTCTTTTGTTTACGGTCAACCCAAGTTTGATCTTCTGTTTGTTCGGTAGGTGGAACAATAGGTTGATTAGACTGCTCTGGAAAAATGGTTGGAGTTGCGTCCACCCAACGCGGTATTTTATCTAATACATTTTCATCTGTAGAGGCTTCGGTTTGTACTCCAGCTGAGGTATTCCCTACTTGTTGGTTTACAGAAGAAGAGGTGGTCTCTGCATGAGTGATGCATACTGAACCAAATCCAATTGTTAAAAGTGCAAAAAGCTGCCGGTACGGCATTACATGAAATGTTTTCATATCTATCTTTATGTTTTGTTGTTGTTTCCACTTTTGTTGATTTTTCTAATAAAATCAAGAGGGCGACACAAAAGTTAAGTAAATTTAACTTTTTTTACATATTTGAAATAAAGGAAAAAGTTTAAGCTATTAGCCATTATTTTTAGCCAAAAAAAATCCCCCATTACTGGAGGATGATAGATCAAGGAAACTTCAAATTCCGATCATTAAACACATAAAAAACAGAACATTACAGCGCGAATATTCTAAGCGGCAATAATAAACTGATTTTTGGCAATTGGGTAGTTCTTTTTTTAGAACGCTCTATTGCTAAAATGATGATAAAACATACGATTTGATCACATTTTTAAATGTGTTCATTTATTTCTGTGGAATATCACATGATTCATCAGTACAAACAGCTGCATCATCTTGCTCAACTTCTTCAGTATTTGCCTTGATTTGCGCTTTTTCTAAGACTTGTAAAAAGACTTCACGAGGTTGAGCGCCAGCAAGAGCAATTCTTTGATCAAATACAAAAAATGGTACACCAGTTACATTGAGCTGTTCACGTGCAATTTTTTCATCATGGCGGACAAAGTCAGCTAGTTCATTAGTATCTAATACATACTCAACTTCGGCATTATCAAGGCCAATACGTGATGCAATTTCTTCTACAACTTCACGCTCGCCAATTGCGAGGCCTTCAGTCATATAAGCATGAAAAAACGCTTCTTTAGCTTCATTACCTAAACCTTTGCTTTGAGCAAGGTGAATAATGCGGTGTGCATTGAAACTATTGCCCGAGTTCGCCTTTTGCCATTGGAAATCAATACCTTCAGAGGCAGCCATGGCCGCAATATTGCGTTCCATTTCTTCCATCTCTTCATAGGTACGGCCATATTTTTGAGCCAAACGTTCAGTATTTGAAGTGTCATGTTTTGCTGGCGCGTCAGGATCCAATTCAAAACTATGCCAGTGGATTTCAAGCTCAATACCGGCTTCAGCAGCTACATGTTCAAGACGTTTTTTGCCGATATAACAGAAAGGGCAAACTACATCAGACCAGACATCAACACGCATGGGAGAATCTCATAAATTTTAATTACCCATCATAATAGGGATGATGGATCAGGATTTAAAGCTTTGAGTAGCGAATACAGTGTTGCGTATTGTGAAATAAATGGCATATAAAGAAGAATAAGCTCTATTTTATAACTATAAAGAGCAAAACTATAAGAATGGAAATAGGAGGTGTGTATGCGCCGAGTTTTGATTGCGATTGCAAGTCTGATTGTTATCACAAGTATTATTTTTTTCACCTATCAACATATCAAACAGCAGCAGGCCAAAGACAGTAGTCAAATGTTTGATGTCGTCATGACTGAAAAAATGAATCAGCTTTATGAACAAGCGCAAGATTGGTCTAAACCTGTCCAGCTCGATATTCATGATAAACGTTTGGCAGGACACTATAAGCAAATTTCAGAATTTCTATTAAGTTATTGGATTCAAAATATTAACGCACGAAATGCATATTTAAGAGAACTCAAAGCAGCCAAATGGGACACTTTTTTAAATGTGGACCGGTTAGATCTTGATAAAAAGCAAAAATTTGTAGAAACCGAAAAGATGCTAGCTGATGTTCGTACAGCTTCGAATCAGTATCAAACTGAATATGAAAAAATTCATAAAACTTTCTTAGCCAAGGTTCAAGAATTATCTGTTGATGCAGAGATGAGGCAACTGCTCGAAATGAAATTGGGAACTCAGCAAAAAGCAGATCAAGACCATGCAATTTTTATCATTGAACTACAAATTTTGGATAAAGCGGAACAAATGTTTAAGCTTCTAAAAAATTATGAGTGGCAAAAGAAAGATCAGATGATTCTTTTTCATGAAAATGCTCAGGTCAAAAAGTTTAATGGGCTTTATCAAGACGTTCTGAAGCTGAATGCAAAAATTGAAAAAATTAAGAAAAGAAATGTAGCTTCACTCGAAGGAGATTTAAAAGAATAAGCAGAGTATGAGCATCAAGAATTATAGTTTGGTGTTCTCGGCTTTTCCTTTGGTTAAAAAAGATTGTAATAAACTTTGAGAAGTTTGTAGTTTGTTTAACTGCTCAGACACGTGCATGAGTTCAGTTTGTAGTTTTTCTTGAACTACTGAACACAGTGTAAATACACGTTCATCTAAATCAAAACAAGGTAGCAAGACCTGAATATCTTTTAAGTGCATGCCTGCATCATTTAATATTTTAATTTTCTTAATGTTTTCAATATCTTTTTGCGTATAGCTTCGATAGTTATTGCTCGCTCGATGAGGCTTTATAAGCCCTAAACTCTCGTAATAACGCAGCATTCGAGGGCTTACTTTTGTGAGCTCTGAAACTTTAGCTAAGTTCATAAAATGAGGTTGACCTTAACAGTGGTGTCATAGTTTAGCATGTTTTTATCTTTCAAAATGGTACTTGTTCCATGATGAGAAAACTCATTTTATTGGTGTTATTCGGACTAATAGCATTTGTTGCAAATGCCAAAACACTTGAACTTCAGGAGAAGAACATGCGTCAAATATTTGTGCTTCACGGTTACTCTGCTTCTATCGATGATCATTGGTTTCTAGATTTAAAACATCAAATAGAAGATGAACATACGACTGTTACCTTAATTCCATTTCCAGATTCTGAGAACCCTGATGTAGAGGCATGGCAGAAAGTTTTAGATCAACAGATCCCGAGTGTGGATGAAAATACCTATTTTGTTGCGCACAGTTTAGGGGTAATTACGTTACTGCACTTTTTGCAAAGACATCAGTATCAAAATATTGGAGGAATGATTTTAGTATCCGGATTCTCTGGTTTCATTTCAGATTCTTCTGTACTTAATAGTTATATAACGAAGAGTAAAGTCGATACAAATGACTTTAAGGGTATAAAGAAAAAGCTGGTGTATTTGTCCGATAATGATGATTTAGTTCCGCCAAAATTGACGATTGAATTGGCGAAAGAAATTGATGCGCCGTACATTACCGTTCCTAATGGCGGACACTTTTTAGGTAGAGAAGGTTATACGAAATTTCCGCAATTAGTTGATTCTTTAAAAGAGATGTTAGAGAGCAAATAAAATTTATAAGATAAATCGCACTCTATAATCTGAACACTTTTGTTCAAGTTGTAGAGTGTTTTATTAGAATACGGTTTTAATAAATAGAAGAACCCTACTATTACATTAAAAAATTTAATTATATTTACCGTTTATCTGAGCATTACTGAATCAAATTCGACTTTGTTGTAGCCTATTTATAGATACTTTTAATTTAATCATCATCTTTTAATTGGAATAGGATGACTGATTTTTGGAGCAAGTTATGAACTTTCTAAAACAATCAGCCTTCATTGCTGCATTTGCTTTTATGGGTTTACCGACTGTTCAAGCAGAAGAGGTGGCTACCTTACCTACAATTCGCGTTATGGCTGAATCTGAGCTACGTGAAGAGGTGGGCTTTGTACCTTTCCAAGAAGATAAAAAAGTGCGTCAGGCGCTACAACATCATGAGTATAAAACTCATTACGATATACAGAATGCTTTAGTCCCTGAAGGCATGACGACAGTAGATTATCAGCCAGTTATGGCACAGCCTGATTTATCTCAACTTTCTCCGTTCCTACAACAATACATTTTAGCGGTAGCGGGTGGGATACAGTCTTCTGATCCAACCAATGGTATTTTCGAAATGTTAAGACCATTGAACATTAACCGAAGTAACGTTGGTGCTTATCGTGATGGTACGATGAAAGTGAATATTGATGACCTCATAAATTTACGGAAGCAAATCGAAAGTGGATTAGCCGGCCGATAAAAAAATCCCCGCACTGAGCGGGGATTTTTTATCTTGGTGTTAATTAAACACGTTCGATCACTGTTGCAATACCTTGACCAAGGCCGATACACATGGTCGCAAGACCAATTTGAGTATCTTGTTGTTCCATTACGTTTAACAACGTAGTGGTGATACGTGCACCAGAACAGCCTAGTGGGTGACCAAGAGCAATCGCACCACCATTTAAGTTCACGATGTCTTGTTTGTCATAAAGACCTAAGCCTTTAAGAACAGACAAACCTTGTGCAGCAAATGCTTCATTTAACTCAACAGTCTGGATATCGGCAATTGATAAGCCAGCACGTTTAAGCGCTTTTTGAGTTGCTGGAACTGGACCGTAACCCATGATTGCTGCATCACAGCCTGCAACCGCCATAGAGCGGATCACGGCACGTGGTTTTAAACCTAATGCTTGTGCGCGTTCAGCAGACATAAGTAACATAGCAGAAGCACCATCAGATAAAGCTGAAGATGTAGCAGCAGTTACAGTACCGCCTTTAGGGTCAAATACAGGACGTAATGCTTTGAACGCTTCAAGGTTTGCATCTGGACGAATTACTTCGTCGATGTCGCAAAGGATTTTGAAGCCATTTGCATCGTGACCTTCAACACCAACGATTTCGTTTTTGAAACGGCCTTCTTGAGTTGCAGCCCAAGCACGGCGGTGAGATTCAACACCAAAAGCGTCTTGTTCTTCACGGCTAATGCCATTCATGCGACCTAACATTTCAGCAGTTAAGCCCATCATGTTAGATGCTTTTGCATAGTGTTTAGATGCTTCTGGGTTTAAGTCGATGCCGTGCATCATACCTACGTGACCCATGTGCTCTACACCACCAATAATGAAGATATCACCTTGGTTTGTTGCGATCTGTGCAGCAGCAGTATGAAGTGCTTGCATAGAAGAACCACAAAGACGGTTTACCGTTTGACCAGCAACAGTTTTTGGTAAGTCAGCCAATAAGCCGATGTTACGGCCAATGTTCATACCTTGTTCTAAAGTCTGGTTTACACAGCCCCAGATCAGGTCTTCAACTTCGTTTACATCAAACTGGTTACGAGCAACGAGTGCACGAACCAATTCAGCAGATAAGCTGTCAGCACGTACATTACGGAACATACCGTTTTTGGTTTTACCCATTGCAGAACGTACGCCATCAACGATGACAACGTCACGTGGATTTAAAGTAGCCATTCACGTTGCTCCTTAACCGTAGAATTTTTTGTTGTTAGCAGCCATGTCGCGCAACATTTGTGGCGCTTCATAAGCCTTACCTAAGTGTGCATATTTGTCGCAAAGTGCAACGTATTCAGCAACACCTGTTTGGTCGATATAACGACATGGACCACCACGGAATGGAGGGAAACCTACACCCATAATCATTGCCATGTCTGCTTCAGCAGCAGTAGCAACGATGTTGTCTTCTAAGCAACGAACTGTTTCGTTACAGAAAGCCAGCATCATGCGGTCAATGATTTCTTGGTTATCAAACTCGCGTTTTTCACCAGTAACGAAAGGAGCAATGATTTCATATGCTGTTGGATCAACAGTTTTTGCTTTCTTGCCTTTCTTATCGAGTTCGTATTTGTAGAAACCAACGTCATTCTTTTGACCAAGACGTTTAGCTTCGTACATTGCTTGGATTGAACCTTTGTAGTCTGGCTTCATACGGTCTGGGAAACCTTCAGCCATGACTTCTGCACCATGTACACCCGTGTCGATACCTACAACGTCGATGAGGTAAGCAGGACCCATTGGCCAGCCAAACTTAGACATTACATTGTCAACTTGTTGGAAGTCTGCGCCATCTTTTACAAGAAGGTCGAACGCACCAAAGTAAGGGAACAATACACGGTTAACCAAGAATCCTGGGCAGTCGTTTACAACGATCGGTGTTTTACCCATTTTTTGAGCAAGAACAACTGTAGTTGCAATCGCTTCTTCAGAAGTCTTTTCACCACGAATGACTTCTACAAGCGGCATCATGTGAACTGGGTTGAAGAAGTGCATACCAACGAAGTTTTCAGGACGTTGTAATGCTTTTGCTAAACGCGTGATTGAAATCGTAGAAGTATTAGAAGCAATAATCGTATTCTCACGAACATTCTTCTCAGTATCCGCAAGTACCATTTCTTTAACTTTTGGATTTTCTGTAACTGCTTCGATCACGATATCAACTTCTTTAAACTCATCGTAGCTTAAAGTAGGACGGATACGTGCAAGCGTTTCACCCATTTGCGCAGGTTTCATTTTCTTGCGTTCAACTTGCTTAGTTAACAAGCTGTTTGCTTCTTTCATACCTAGAGCAAGTTGTGGGTTACCAATATCTTTCATGATAATTGGTGTGCCTTTGCTTGCTGCTTGGTAAGCAATACCACCACCCATGATACCAGCGCCGAGTACAGCCGCTTGGTTTACAGGGTGAGCACCTTTTTCATGTTTTTTAGCAGTTTTCTTAACCACTTGGTCATTGAGGAATAAACCGATCAATGCACCAGCTTGTGGAGTAATAGCAGCTTTTGCAAAGCCTTCAGCTTCAGCTTTTAACGCTTCATCACGCGCAAGGCTTGCACCTGCTTGTAATGAATCAAGTAATAATTTTGGAGCAGGGTATTGAGCAGGATTTGCTTTAGCAAGTACTGCACCTTTTGCAGTATTGAACGCCATCATTTGTTCAAGTGGGTTCAATTTTACCGCTTCAAGCTTTTCTTGACGTTTTGCTTTCCAGTTTAAACGACCAGAAATTGCTTGCTTAACCAAGTCAGTCGCAGCTTCAATTAGTTTATCAGCAGCTACAACCGCATCTACAGCACCATCTTTTAGCGCAGCAGCCGGTTTCTTAGGAGCAGCCATCGCCATCCATTCAACTGCGTTGTCGATACCGATCAAACGGCTTAAACGTACGCTACCACCGAAACCTGGATAAATACCAAGTTTAATTTCCGGTAAGCCCACTTGTGCAGCTTCTGACATCACACGATAGTCACAAACTAAACACATTTCAAAACCGCCACCTAACGCCATACCGTTAATAGCAGCAACTTTTGGAATTTCTAAATCTTCAAAGCTATTGAAGATTTCGTGAACAGGCATAAGCCAGTCAACAATCGCTTTTTCGCCTTGTGCGAAGTTTTCACCAAATTCGGTAATGTCTGCCCCAACAATAAATGTTGATTTGCCCGAGGTAACAACTAAGCCTTTAATATCATTATTTGCTTTTACCGCAGCAATAGCAGCTTGGAAATCTTCAATTGTTGCACGGTTAAATTTATTGACCGACTCACCTTGTAAGTCAAAGCGGAATTCTGCAATTCCGTCCGAAAGCATTTGGACGGTAATGGCATTGCCAGCGTGGATCATGCCTGATCTCCTTAGTTTTGGAGGACTTCTAAGTTGATGTTATGAAGCGTGTGTACAGCTTCGGTACACATTTATGCTTCGCTAATCTTACGATAACTATATCTAAAAAAAACCTGACAAGTTGTATCAAGCCGTGACGCAAGGGTCATCTTATTTACTATTCAATTCATCTATATGAAATGCATAAAGGAAATCATAAAGATAGGAGTTAACTTAAGGCATTTGTTTTAATTTAATTTTTTCTTTATCAGGCATTCAAGTTATTAAATTTTTATAGCAAAACCATTCAGTTTTAAAAGTTAATTTTTTGTCAAAAATGTCAATTGTGAATAGGCTAGACTGTAAATCACAGTATAAATATTGATGAATTTTAAACCCCTTGAAGTTAGGGAAAAATACAGTATGTTTTAAATTTTTATTGAAACAATGCTGACTATTATTTGACTTAATTTTTTTACATTCGCTTTTTATAAGTCAATTTTGTTAAAATTTGCGCCAATTAAATAAACTTCCGGTTTCTCTCTCCTTAAACATAAGGCGAAGTTGCCCCTAATCTTTTGAAAGAGTAGCAATATGATTAAGTGGATCATATTAGCGATTTTTGTGATATCAGCATTGTATATCCAACATCGCGGCAAAGTGCGTCACTCGTTTTATCGTCAATTTTTTGACCATTCAACCTTGCTCGCACCGATTAACTTTTTAATGTACATCTTTTCAAAGGTGCCGAATCAACCTTATATCGATACACAGCATTTTAACGATTTAAAAGTGCTGGATGAGAATTGGGAAATGATTCGAGATGAAGCGAAAGCTTTATATGACCAAGGTGGGATTAAAGCCTCAAGTACTTACAATGACTTAGGTTTTAACTCATTCTTTAAAACAGGTTGGAAGCGTTTTTACCTCAAATGGTATGAATCGAGTCATCCGTCTGCTGCTGAGCTTTGCCCAAAAACTACAGCACTTCTTAAAACATTGCCGACAATTAAAGCAGCAATGTTTACCGAGCTTGCACCTGACAGCCGTTTGGTAAGACACCGTGATCCATATGCAGGTTCTTTGCGTTATCACTTAGGTCTAATTACACCAAATGATGACCGTTGTTTTATTGATGTCGATGGTGAAAGATACTCTTGGCGTGATGGTCAAAGTGTCGTGTTTGACGAAACTTATATTCACTATGCTGAAAATAAGACCGATCAAAACCGCATTATTTTCTTTGCAGACGTTGAACGTCCAATGAAAGTGAAATGGATGGAACGTTTCAACCATTGGTTTGGTCGCAAAGTCATGACTGCGGCAAGTTCACCGAATGAGACAGGTGACCAAACAGGCGGTTTAAATAAAGCTTTTGGTTATGTCTATCAAATTCGTATTAAAGCCAAGGCTTTAAAAGCTAAAAACCGTAAGTTGTATTACTTCTTAAAATGGGCCCTCATGCTTGGAATTTTCTTCCTGATTTTTGTTCGACCATACGTGTTTTAATTAAAGCGCCCGAAAGGGCGTTTTTTTATTGCATAGAGCAATTAAACACTTTTGTGACTCACTTCACAGTGATGGCAATTTGTTACAACTATTAAAAACCAATAGGCAATTTTGATTCTACAATGGCGCGGTTTTTTCGAAGACTGGTTAGCGGAAGTAGGTTTTAAAATGGCTCATGCTCATCACGCAGCTCATGCATATGTTCACCATATCAAAGTGAGAAAAGAAAATAGTTCTCAAGGCGATTTAAAAACTAAAGCGATGTTAAGCAAAGCGGCTTCGAAGACTGAAAAATCTAAACGATCTAAAAGCAAAAGCCATAAATCTGAAGATCAAAATATTAATTTGCATAACTTCTCAAGTAAGCTTGAAAGTATATCTGCCAATCATAGTAAAGAGAAATGCGCCAAAAATATTCGTATTGCTCTACAAGCGGCAGGGGCAGATGTATCAAAGCATCCTGTAGCTGCTTCCGACTGGGGACATACGCTGGAAAAAAACGGTTATAAAAAAATTAAACCTGCTTTTAATCGTCCACAAGAAGGCGATATTTATATTATTGAGCGAACAAGTGGTCATACTTATGGTCATATTGCAGGTTACACAGGCAATGGCTGGTTCTCGGATTTCCGTCAAAAAACCTATGCGGTCTATAAAGAAAAAGACGTGAAATATAGTTACTATCGTCTCGATTCTTAAGCGAGTACGACATAGTTTGTCGGGCCATATCCAAATCTGTTTCCAAATTTATGTTCTGGCACAGTAAAGCACTTGAAAAGTAGAAGTGAAAACATCACATTAGGTATTCAGTATTAAGCCATGCATGCCAATAGTGAATCAAAACGCTCGTCCCCATATTGAAAAAATTTTAGCCAACATGACCCAACTTCCAGGTGTTTACAAAATGCTAGGGAAGGAGGGCGAATTGTTATATGTCGGCAAAGCAAAAAACCTAAAAAATCGGGTGTCGAGTTATTTTGTTAAAAAGATTGAGCATCCTAAAACTCAAGCTTTAGTTGCACGAATTTATGATATTGAAACTTTGGTTACTCGTTCAGAAACTGAAGCTTTACTCCTAGAACAAAACTTAATTAAACAATATCGCCCGCCGTATAACATTATGCTGCGGGACGATAAGTCATATGTCTATATTTTTGTTTCGGCCGATAAGCCTTATCCTCGGCTTGCTAGTGGCCGCGGCAAAGGGAAGCACCAAATTGGTAAGTTTTTTGGGCCTTACCCAAGTGCTTATAGCGCACGTGATACATTACTGGTTTTGCAAAAACTTTTTAATGTACGTCAGTGTGAAAATAGCTATTTCTCACAGCGCAAGCGCCCATGTTTGCAATACCAGATCAAGCGGTGTTCAGCTCCTTGTGTAGGTCTGATTTCGCCCGAAGATTATAAAGAAGACGTTAATAATAGTATTCGCTTTTTGCAAGGTGATACCAAAGAGCTTAATCAAGAGCTCATTGCAAAAATGGAACAAGCGGCGGCTGAGCTCGAATTTGAAAAAGCTGTTTTTTACCGTGATCGTTTATCTTTATTGCGTGAAGTACAAGCCCTACAAGCCGTATTTAAGGTCAAAGGCGAAGCAGATATTCTGGCAATTGCATATCAAGCAGGCGTGACATGCGTGCAAATTATGTATGTACGCAATGGGCGAATGCTAGGTGGAAAAAGTTATTTCCCAGACATGCTAGGTGATGATCTTGGGCAAATGCTCAGTGACTTTATAGCGAACTTTTACTTTCAGGTTGCAGATGAAGTACCCAATGAACTCATTGTGAACATCGCATTGCCTGACTGTAAAGAATTAGAAGAAGCATTGGCGCAGCAGTTTGGGAAAAAAGTTCAGATTAAGAGTAATGTTCGAGAAACTCGTGCCGAGTGGCTAGAGTTAGCTGAAATGAACGTTCAGCATGCCATTAAAGGGCAGTTGAGTAATCATTTAGAACTTAATGAACGTTTCCATCAGTTAGAGCAAGTGGTGGGAAGACCTGTCGATCGTATTGAATGTTTTGATATTAGTCATACTATGGGTGAAGCTCCAATTGCTTCATGTGTCGTGTTTGACCAAGGCGGAGCGCGTAAGCGTGACTACCGCCAATTCGCGATTCAAGACATCACGGCAGGCGATGACTATGCTGCTATGCGACAAGCTTTAACACGCCGTTATAAAAAGGCCATATTGCCTGATTTACTGTTGATTGATGGTGGTAAAGGTCAACTCCATATGGCAATGGAAGTTATGCAAGAGCTTGGACTAGATGCTTTTATGGTGGGTGTATCCAAAGGTGAAGGGCGTAAACCCGGACTTGAAACTCTGCATTTTACTGATGGCACGAAAATCCAGTTACCAGAAGACCATAAAGCATTGCATTTAATTCAACAGGTGCGTGATGAGGCCCATCGTTTTGCGATTACTAAACATCGTGCTAAACGTGATAAACGCCGTAGTACCTCAGTTCTGGAAGCAATTCCAGGATTAGGACCAAAGCGTCGTCGAGATTTATTAACTCATTTTGGTGGGATTCAAGGTGTTTTAAAAGCATCTGAAAAAGAGCTCACTCTTGTGCCCGGTTTTGGTGAGATGATGGCGAGAACGATTTATAAAATTCTGCATGAATAAAGCTACGTTTCTATACTGAGTGACCAAATAGTTGGTATATAAGTAGAAGAATGACCATTCACATTCCCTTTAAAATGATGAAAGATGTTTCATCAAGAGTCAGAGTGCTTTAGGGAAGTGAATGTCATTACTGCAATTATTTGAAGAAATAAAACAAAAGGAATGGATTGAAATACCTGAAGGGTGGTTACAAGGGCGAACCGTTTTTGGTGGTCTTGTCGCTGGATTACTCATGCAAAAAGCCTGCTGCAATATTCAAGATCCAAATAAAAGATTATTAAGCTGTAATATTACTTTTGTGGGGCCTGTACAGCAGGGGCCTGCTAAATTGACTATTGAAATTTTAAGGGAAGGTAAGTCGGTCACTACGCTTGAAACCCGTTTATGGCAAGATGGGGCGGTACAAACCATTTTGGTTGCGAGCTTTGGTGTACCTCGTGCATCGAGTATTAATGTGCGGCAAGAACCTAGAGTTCCAGTTTATGCACCACCAGAAGATTTACAACCTATTCCTTTTGCTAGACAAATGCCAGAATGCTATCAACATTTTGATGTATGCTGGGCAGAAGGTCACTATCCTGTTACAGGAAGTCAGTATGCTGACTTTGGAGGATGGTCAAGGTTTTCTCCAGAGAAGCATGAAAATCGTCAAATGACTTTGCCAGATTTAATTGTTTTGATGGATATTTGGCCACCTGGTGTATTGCCGATGTTTAAGCAAGTTGCTCCTGCAAGTTCTTTAACTTGGCACATTACCTATGTCCATCCGTTTCAACATCAATTGTATGACTGGTTTAAATATAAAGTGGTAACTGAATATGCGGGTGAAGGTTATTCCACAGAAGCTGCCCATCTTTGGGACCAAAATGATCATTTAATTGCAATTTTACGGCAAACTGTTACGGTATTTACTTGAGCAGTCCACTTCCTCGATTCATATATTTCGTATAAAGTGGCTGTTACAGATAGATACAATATTGAAGAAAGTATTTTTGTCTGTTACAAGATGCTTGAAGACTTAATTGGCGGTGTTTATGACCACAGGGCGAATCCTGAATATCCCAAATATCCTAACGTTGGCGCGTATCGCGCTTATTCCTGTATTTTTGGTGATTGCGTATTGGCCGCCTGCAATGGGTATTGGTGAGCACGAAGGAAGTATGAGTCGTCATATTATCTTGACGGCTATTTTTGTGTTTGCTGCTATTACCGATTGGTTTGATGGCTATTTGGCACGAACTTTAAACCAGACTTCAGCATTTGGCCGTTTCTTAGATCCAGTTGCAGATAAGCTCATGGTGGCGGCTGCACTGATTGTTTTAGTACAGTGGAACCCAACCATTTCAATGGCTTTTGCAGCAATTGTGATTATTTCACGAGAAATTACAGTTTCTGCTTTACGTGAATGGATGGCTGAACTGGGTGCACGCACCAGTGTGGCAGTATCGACTGTAGGTAAATATAAAACAGCCTTTCAGATGATTGCCATTAGTGTGTTCTTACTCAATTGGGAACCTTTAGAAATGCTTGCCTATGCTTTGTTATATACAGCGGTCATTTTAACTTTATGGTCTATGTTTATTTATCTCAAAGCAGCTTGGCCTTATTTAAAGCAACCTTAAGTGCATATTGAATGATGAAGCCTTTCTACAATGAAAGGCTTTTTTATTTTTGAAGAGTGCAAGAATCGGGTCGTCACAAGACTTTGGCTACTTTAATGTAAGATATAAGTGCTAAGGAGGTGACACATGCAAATGCTTTCTTCTCGGCAATTTGCTGTAATTGCCACTGTAATTGAATATTTATATGAACATCTGGACCAGCAACCCAGTCTGGAGGATGTTGCGAGTCATATGAATTTAAGTTCAGGTTATATCCAACGTCAGTTTCAGGAATGGGTAGGGATCAGCCCTAAAAAATTCGTTCAATATATAAGTTTGCAGCAGGCCAAATATTATCTGTTGCAACAACGGAGTTTATTAGAAACTGCGTTAAATACGGGTTTATCTGGTACTGGTCGTTTACATGATCTGTTTATTCAGCTTGAAGGGATGACACCCGGTGAATATAAACAGCAGGGCGAAGGCGTTATTCTTAATTATTCGGTTGAGACAAGCCCATTTGGTGAGTTGTTGGTGGTCAGTAGTGAAAAAGGCATATGTTCTATTCGATTTATCGAAACTCACGAGAATATTGAACATCTCATTCAACAGTCTTTTCCGAAAGCTCAATTAAAAAATCAGTCACCGATTTGGCATCAACAAATTGCAAAGTGGTTTGAACAGGATTTTTCAGAACACTTACAGCAAAAACTTCCTCTTAATTTGGCTGGCACCCCATTTCAGCTACAAGTATGGGAAGCTTTGCTCACCATTCCAGAAGGGCAACTTCGGACTTACCAAGATATTGCAGAGCAAATTGGCAAGCCTAAAGCAGTTAGAGCCGTTGCTACCGCAATTGGACAAAATCCGATTGCATATTTGATTCCTTGCCATCGAGTGATCCGCGCAACAGGAATGGTCGGAGAATATCATTGGCAAAAAGGGCGTAAATTGGCATTGTTAGCTTGGGAGATGTCAAAGCAACACGGAGAAACTGTATGACCTTGGATTTATTTTCTCCAGAGCCTTGTGAGAATTTATTACCCTACGATGGTGAAGTTCAGGACTATGGTTGTATTTTAAGCCCTGAAGAAGCTGAACAATATTTTCACTATCTTTATCAACACCTCGCGTGGAAACATGACGAGGCTAAGTTGTATGGCAAGCACTTTATTACAGCTCGAAAAGTTGCATGGTATGGAGATGACTACTATCAATATAAATATTCGGGTGTCGCACGTGATTCTTTACCTTGGGACAAAGCACTTGCCAAACTAAAACAACAGGTAGAACAAATACTTTCAGAAAAATTTAATTCTTGTTTGGCAAATCTTTATGAAGATGGGACTCAAGGAATGGCTTGGCATAGTGACTCAGATGTGTCTTTGGCAAGAACAACCACAATCGCTTCTTTAAGCTTTGGTGCTACCCGAAAATTTTCTTTTAGACATATTCAAAGTAAAGAGAAAGTTGAATTGTGGCTACAGCCAGGCCAACTCATTGTGATGCGTGGTGAGACTCAACAATATTGGCAACACCGTTTAAATCGCTCAACAAAGATTTTACAACCGCGTATTAACCTTACTTTTCGGCAATTTCAGTTTTTATAACCTTCCTTAAAAAAGCGGGCAAGAAAAAAGCTCATGATGGCAGCATGAGCTTATTCCTCTGAGGGGGATGCTTCTATTGATGAGCTGCTGATGAAAAGAATCACCAATAGGAGCTAAAATCATAATATGAGAATATTGTGATATATTCAATGTTTTAAAGTGTAAGAAAAGTTTAAATTATCATAAGATGGAGTTTTAGATTTCACCTTTTTCAGATAATTCCATAAAACGTTGTTCAATAAGTGCTGCATTTTCTTGCAAAATTTCAATGAGCTTTTCAACATTTAAAAAATCAAAACGATTCTTAGAGGCGACTAAAGTCAAAGCTAAAGGTACTTCTTTGGTTGAAAATCGAACAGGAACGGCAAGACCTGAAACATTCGGATCAATCTCACCTTGTGAGAAATAGAACCCTTGTTTTTTAATTTTACGCATACGCTGAATAAAGCTTGGTTCATCTTCAGCAAAGCCTGATTGTTTTAATTCTTGCTGATAACGGTGGTAGTAGTCCTGCATTCGTTGTTTACTTAAATGCGAAACCATTGTTTTTGGAGATGATCCAACGTAAATCGGTCTTGGGCAACCTCGGCCATATGAAAGTAATTCAGTGTCTTTAAATATTTCATGATGTATGTCAATGCAATAGTCATCATTTAAATAAGTAAGCAAACAGCACAGTTCGGTACGTTCTACAATATTTCGCATAAACGGTGTGCTGATCTGAACCAGTGGGTCGGTTGTTCTAGAGATATAGTCAAGAACTGCAATTTTTGAGCCTAAGGTATAATCGCCAGAGGTCCCATTAATACGCTTTAATAGATCAGCCGATACTAGCTCTTTGAGGTAACGGTAACTCGTTGGTTTGGACAAGCCAAGTTCTTCGCAAATAATATCGACATTAATGATTGGACGCGAAACCGAAAATAGGTCCAGTACAGTTAAAATTTTGCCAAAACTTGAAATTGCCATAGTGTCTTGTTCGTATCCTTTAACAACGAGTCATCTTTGAGTTTTTATAACAGAAAAAAAGAAGATTTGTCTCAATTCTAAAATAAATGCTTGATGTGAGTATTTTACTCTGACAAAGAGAAAACTTCTCTGGGCTTATACATCATATACGATAATTAAAAAATATATCAAATTATCAAATAGAGATATTTTAGTTGACTAAAACACTTTATTTTGAAAAAATTGCCAAACAAAATATCTAATCGAGAAATTGGTCTGTTCTGGGCAGGTTTCTTGATACCTCTTCTTTCCAAAGCTTGGCCGTTTAAATAGCGCCCAAACTGAAATCATCTCGGCCAATCAGGCGAGATGTGGAAAAATCATTGTATTGAAGGATGCTCCTCATATCATTTGCTTTTAAGCAAATGGCAAAGTTGTGTTGTCTTTAGAAAGGCAATCAAACATTGAAGGGCATGCTCATCAGTTCAAATCTGTATTTGAGATGAGTTCATGTTATTAAAGCAAATACTGGCGTTCCGCCCGAGTAGGCTTGATCTGATCTTTGCCTTAAAAACATTTATTGCCGGAATGTTGGCACTATTTGTTTCTTTTGAATTAGATCTAATTAACCCGATGTGGTCGATTGGTACAGTCCTGATTATTGCCAATCCATATTCAGGAATGGTTTCCTCTAAATGTGTCTACCGAGTGGTAGGGACGATTGGTGGGGCTGTAATTGCCTTAACGCTAACGCCACATCTAATTAATACACCTTGGATATTTACCGTGGTGTTGTCGTTGTGGGTGGGGTTTGCGCTTTATGTGTCGCTACTCGATCGTACTCCACGTAGTTATGCTTTTATGCTGGCGGGTTATTCGACAGCCATGATCGTCTTCAATGCAATTACCTATATTGATCAATACAATATATTTGATATTGCTTTAGCTCGGGTCATAGAAATCTCGATTGGTGTAATTTCAAGTGCCGTGGTGTCTGCCACGATTCTTCCAATGCATATTGGTTCGGCAATTAAACAGCGGGTGATCAAAACCCTCAAAGATACAGAAAATCTGTTTGCTAATTTATTAACTACAGATTCGCAGCAAAACAATACTCAGCTTCTGGCTGCCATCACTCGTGACACCACCGATATTCATGCCTTGGCAGTACATTTGAGCTATGAAAAGGGCGAACTGCATGGTATGACCAAACCATTGCAAGAAATGCTTCATCAAATCTCAATGGTGGTGGCTAATCTGGTCGCTTTATCTGAGCGTATTAAGCAGCTTCAAGAACTTCGGTTTATCGAGACTCATGCAGATAAATTGCAGCAGCTTTCAGCTCATGTTGTTCAGTTTTTAGAGCAAAAAGATCTAATTGTTGATGAAAATATTTTGCAGTTGCCTGCTGAGTTTGAAAGCGACTTCACAAGTTTGATGGAGTCGGCTTCTACACATCAACAAGTTTTGGTTGCAGCTATGAAAATGGATGTGCGCCATTTCATTAGCAATGTGTTAGCCGTTAAAGTTTTGTGGCAGCGAATTCAGCAAGGTAATAAAGAAATTCCTGACAACATTACTCCAATGACCACCAAATATCCAAGTTTACACCGTGACCATGGTGTGGCGATACGTGGTGGTATTAGTGCAGTCCTTATTACTTTTATTGTGACTGGCGTCTGGATTGTGTCGGGGTGGAAAGCTGGATTTATGATGGCACAAATGGGTGCAGTAACGGCTTGTATTTTAACGGCCTTAGATAACCCGGTGCCAGTTTTGCGTATTTTTATCTGGGGCAGTATTGCTTCAGCAGTTTTAGTCTTCGTTTATGCATTTGGTATTTTCCCGCATGTCACCACATTTTGGGAACTTGGACTGGTTTTGTTGCCAATGTTCTTATTCGCAGTGTCGATGATGGCCAACCAAATGCTGATGCCGGTAGGTATGGTATTGGGTATTAATACCATGATGGGACTAAACTTGCACAATGCTTATAGCATGGATGCAGTGTCTTATCTTGATAGTTCATTCGCCATGATCTTAGGTGTTTTAGTATCTTTGATTGTCATTGACGTTGTTCGTGCCATGTCACCAGACACGAGTGCAAGCCGTATTTTAGCATTGCATTATCGTGCTATGCGACAAGCGATTTATCTACCGTATGGCCTAGATTTTAAAGTTCATCTACGCAGTATGCTGGATCGAATTGGGATTCTAAACAGCAAAATGGTGCAGTCCAACGAGATTAAAACCTCAATTCAACAAGCATTGATTGAGTCGAGTAGTATTGTCGATTTAAGCCGACTGCAAGAGTTAGCTAATCAGTTCCCTCAAACATCCGAACTCACTCAGCATATTGGTGATTTGCAACAAAATCTGGATGAGCTGTTTAGAGCCAAAGAAAATGACAGAAACGATACAACAGCCTTAGTAGAGAAAATCTACCGAGCGTTATTTGAATTAAAACAGCTTGCTTCCAATGTTGAAGATATGACTATGCGACAAAGATTACTCATTTCACTGAACAATATTGCTTATAGCATGTGTCATGTTTCATCAGATCAAATGAGTGAAAACAGCACCCTGAGAGGAGCCCCAGCAAATGGGTGAGTTTAATGTTTATGGTATTTATGTGCCTTCTTTGCTCGTTCAAGCACTCTTGGCATATATCTGTTTCCGAGGGTTAAGCCCTTTGACAAACAAGTTGATTGCAAAAGGCTGGATTGCTTTACCTAGTATTTTCAATTTGTGTTTTTACCTGTTACTACTTTTGGTAATACATCAAATTTTTGTTGGGGTCGGTGCGTAGAGATGTTTGCGAAATTAAAGATTGAGTTAGGTGAGTGAAATGAATCAGGTGGATTTGAAAAAAGTCATCCGTCCAGTAATTTTGATTGTCGCATTAATGGTGGCGGTCTATACCATTGTGCATTTGTGGAATTACTATAATGCGGCGCCGTGGACACGCGATGGTCGAGTTCGTGGTGACGTTATTCAAGTATCTTCGGATGTCGCAGGGCTTGTTACAGAAGTATTGGTTCAAGATAACCAGACTGTGAAAAAAGGTCAGGTGCTCTTTAAAATCGATGTTTCCCGCCGAGCTTTAGATGTAGAACAGGCAAAATCTGATTTAGCAAAAGCAAATGCAGCCTTTGCCCAAGCGCAAGCTGGTTTAGCACAAGCAAAAGCGAACCTAATTAAATCTGATACGAATATTAAATTAGCCGAGAAAAACGCAAGCCGCTATTCAAATCTTATGGATGGCGCCATTTCTAAACAAGAACAAGATCAAGTTTTCGCAACACGTGATCAATCCCATGCTGAACATGAGCAACTCCAAGCTGCCATTCAGCAAGCAGAAGCAACTGTTAAACAACAACAGGCTCTCATTGAGGCGGCTACGAGTAATTTGCATTTGGCCGAGCTTAATATGCATCGTGCTGCGGTGATTGCCCCAGCTGATGGTACTTTATCTAACTTTGATATGCGCCCAGGTAACTATGTTCAGGTCGGACAAGCTGTTGCAGCACTACTTGACCGTAAACAACTCTATGTGGTGGGTTATTTTGAAGAGACTAAATTAAACCGTATTCATGTAGGTGATCAGGCCAGTGTACAGTTAATGGGTGATAGCCAGAAAATTAAAGGCCATGTACAAGGTATTGCATCGGGTATTGAAGATCGTGAACGCTCAAGCAGCTCTAAACTTCTTGCTAATGTAAATCCAACGTTTAGCTGGGTTCGTTTAGCGCAGCGTGTGCCTGTGAAAATCGTATTAGATGAAACACCGAAAAACCAGCTTGCTTTCGTCTCTGGACGTACGGCAACTGTACATATTATCGAGAAATAAAAAGAGAAGTAGAAAAGGAAGGCTTTAGCCTTCCTTTTTTATTTTTACGGTGTTAAACCGACCGGATTTCGATACCAACTCTGGATGAGCAATGCTGCTGCAAAACTATCTGCCGAGAGTTTTTTGGCTCGACCTTGCTCTTGGTAGAAGCCTAGTTCTTCTCGTGCTTCACGTGTAGTTAAACGCTCATCTACCATCAACGTTTCTATGTTGGTTTGATGGCGTAAACGTCTTGCAAATTTGCGGGCACGTGTAGAGAGCTCTGACTCGCTATCATCCATATTTAAAGGCAAACCAACCAAAAATAAATCAGGTTGCCATTCTTTCACGATTTTTAATAGCTGATCCCAGTTTGGAATACCATCTTTCATCACAAAAAGAGGGAGGGGATTGGCACTTTCAATTGAAGACTGGCCAATCGCCATTCCCATTTTTTGAGTACCAAAGTCAAAAGCCATAATCGATTTTGATGGTGTCTCGGTCATTAAGCGTGTCCGATTTCAGAAGCTAACCACGCACGATCTACACCGATTTTTTTATAAGCTGCATCCCAACGGTCGTCGTAAGGTAGGTTAAAAATTAGATCCATATCGGCATCACAAATCAGCCAATCACCACGCGTAATCTCATCTTCTAACTGATTTTTGCTCCAGCTCGCATAGCCTAGAGCAATCTGATATCGACCGACGCCTTCATTATGGGCAATCGCATCCAGAATATCTTTACTGGTGGTAATACAAACATTTTCACCTACAGCAATAGATGAATGCCATGTTGGTTGTCCGGTATGAAGAACAAATCCAGCTTCGGGACGTAATGGGCCACCTTGTAAAACCGCATGTGGGTTTACATTGTCTGCTTCAATGTCGAGATCATTGAGTAATTCTTTAATTTGGATACCGGAAGGACGATTAATAATAATGCCTTGAGCACCTTCTTCATCATGACGGGCAAGATAAATTACAGTGTTTGCAAAAAAGTCATCTGCCATTTCTGGCGGGGCAATCAGACAACGGTGAGTCAGATATTGTTTGGTCACCTAAGCGGTTCTCCC
Source organism: Acinetobacter pittii (assembly GCF_034067285.1). Lineage (NCBI taxonomy): Bacteria > Pseudomonadati > Pseudomonadota > Gammaproteobacteria > Moraxellales > Moraxellaceae > Acinetobacter > Acinetobacter pittii. The sequence continues at coordinate 3,357,766 of NZ_CP139286.1, read as the reverse complement.
TCAAAAAATGTCATTAGAGGGCCTCTCGACCCTTTTATCTATATAGGTTCTTTTTATCAACATACAAGAGTTAATCGGATTTCGCCAATCTTTTTCACTCATTTTCTTTATTAATTTGAAGAAGCCTGAAATTTAAGTTGGCGTAATTGTTTTGCATGTTGCAAGGTTGTTTCATTAATTTCAACACCGCCTGACATACGTGCTAACTCGAAAATGATTTGATTTTCGTCTAGTTCCACAATTGTACTGCTGGCTGGGTCAGTTTGTTGTTTCTTCACTAATAAATGCTGATCAGACTGTGCTGCAACTTGTGCTTGGTGCGTAATACATAAGAGCTGAACATGTTGGGCTAAATCGGCAAGTAAACGTCCCACAACTTCTGCGGTTCCACCACTAATCCCGACATCAATTTCATCAAACACCAACACTTCTGCTTCGGTTTTTTCAGCATTCATGACTTGCATAACTAATGCAATACGTGAAAGTTCTCCACCTGAAGCGACGCGTGCTAGTGGTTGTGGTGGAATACCTTTGTTGGCCGTAAATAGAAGCTGAATAAAACTTAAGCCTTCAGCGGTAGGTTGCTCTAATGGCTCAAACTTAAACTCGAAGTGTGCCTCCGGTAGTGCTAAAGGTTTAACCTGTTCAGTTAATTGTTTAGCAAGCGGAGCAGCAGCTTCACGACGAATATGGTCTAAATGCTGAGCTTTCTCTAAGAACTCTTCATGCGACTTTTCAACTTGTTCTGCCAATGTTTCTGGATCTTCAAGCTGATGTAGTTGCTCAAGCTCACTCTGCCAAGCTTCATATTCTTCTTTAAGTGTTTCCGGTTGAGTGCGGTATTTACGAGCCAAACGATGGAAAACTTCAAGTTTAGAGTTAAGTTCTTCCATTCGTTCAGGGTCAAAGCTTTGACGATCAATAAATTGACGCAAGTTTGCTGTTGCATCATCTATTTCACTTTGAGCATTGAGTAAAGAATTATAAATCTCAGAAAGTTGTTCGCTACGCCCCGCGTGAGACTCTAGACGGCGAATAATCGAAGACATTTCTTGAGTAATATTCTGCTCAGCTTCATCTAAAACATTTAAGCTATAGCTACAGTCTTGCATGATATGTTCATGATGACTTAGCCGATCAAACTCTTGCTCAATTTCTTTATAGTCGGTTTGAATGACCTCTTCGAGTTCTTCAATTTGATGTTCTAAAGTACCAATGCGTTGTAGACGAGTTGCTTGTGCATCTAGAGCCGCTTGGTGCAAACGAATGGTACGTTGCCATGTGCTGTAAGCTTCACGTACATCATTTGCTTCAGCATAAAAATTGTTATAACGGTCTAACCAATGCTTTGGATAAGGCGGTTCAAGAAGTTGTTGCTGACTATGTTGACTATAGAGTTGAACCAGCAAGCGTCCTAACTCTTTAAGTTCAGATAGGCTACTTGGACGTCCATTGACCCAAGCTTTGCTGCGTCCAGTTGCAAAAATAACACGACGTAAATGAATTTCCCCAGAATCATCATCTAGCTCGTGGTCTTGGAGCCATTTTGCTTCAGGACTATTATTTTGATAGGTAAAAACAGCGGTAATATCCGCTTTGTCCGAACCATAACGGACATAATTTGTATCTGTACGTTCCCCGAGGCAGGCAGAGAGTGCATCCAGTAATAATGATTTTCCGGCACCTGTTTCGCCTGTTAGAACATTAAATCCTTGTTCTATATCAATAGCCAAATGATCAGCTAATGCAAAATTAATTAAAGTTAAATGTGTGAGCATAAACGCATCCAACGCGCCAAATTATGGGTTAAAGATAGAGAAGTTTTGAATTTGCTACAAGTGATCTATTATTCTAACTGAAATTATAGAACAGCAAGATTGCGGATATTTACAATGAAAAAAACATTAAGCTTACCGAAACCACCAATAGGGATGATGAACCGCCATAAAAAAAACAACCCTGCGGAAATGAATAAAATTTTAAATCAGCATTTTAATGCATTTAAACAAGCCGCAGCACAAGGGAATTATGCCAAAGCTTATCAACATGTTAAACAAGCTGTTAGCTTAGTTCCTAAGCATCCAGGTGCCTTGTCAGATTTAGCTTATACCGAATTACGCTTAGGCCGTTATAACGATGCCTATCAACATTATTTACAAGCGATTCAGGCCAGTGGAGCTAACGTAAATACGAACTTATATGATGGACTTACAGAAGTTTGCCACCATTTAAATAAAAAAGAAGAAACGATTAAATTTGGGCGCTTGGCAATTGCAACTAAAAAAGAATTAGCGAAGAGCGAACCTATCTTATCGATTCCGGATCATGCACCACCTGAGTTTAGTGCAAATCCTCAAGAGAATATTATTGCTTTTTCATTATTTGGAGCGAACCCCCGTTATTGTGAAACCTCTATTTTAAATACTCAGCTTGCCAAACAGATTTATCCAGAATGGACATGTCGATTTTATGTCGATGAAAGTGTGCCAGTACTTGTACAACAGCGCTTAAAAGAGAAAGGTGCACAAGTCATCCAAGTTACAGATTCTCAGAAACAACTATCTGGCCTGTTTTGGCGCTTTTTGGTGATGGATGACCCGACAATTAAGCGTTTTTTGATACGAGATGCCGACTCTATTGTGTCGCATCGTGAAAAAGCGGCTGTAGATGCATGGCTCAAAAGTGATAAATGGTTTCACTTGATGCGAGATAATTATTCTCATACTGAGTTGGTTTTGGCTGGAATGTGGGCCGGATGTACGGGGATTTTTCATAATATTGAAGCACATATCAGAGATTATGTTGCCACCGGACGTTATCTGGATAACCGGGTGATGGATCAGCATTATTTGCGTTACTGTATTTGGCCGACCTTAAAACAAAGTGTGCTGATACACGACAGTCAGCAATTTGATCCGGAGGCTATCGATTTTCCAGCTTATGATCTGGCGTTAATGCAAAACGACAGTGAAAGTTTTCATGTAGGGATGAATGACGGTTCACCGGTAATTGCTACAGCAGTTGCTCATCCAACCGCGCAGAAAGTGTGTTGGATACTCCTAGATGAAAATCAGGTCGAAGTTTGCAGATACGATGCAATTGTGTCTACTAGTCGAAATATTGAGATTAACTTACCTCATGCTTTTGCCAAAAAAATTCAGGCAGAGCAGTGGAAATTACAAGTCTATCCGTATGAAAACTGATTGATTAGTTATTTAGGCACAATTAAACTACATTCATCATAATTTATATAAATACGGCATTATCTGGAGAGTGTGCATGAGTTCAACCCAATTTGATCATGTAACGGTCATCAAAAAATCAAACGTTTATTTTGGCGGAGCTTGTATTAGCCATACCGTGCAATTTGAAGATGGAACTAAAAAAACATTAGGTGTTATTTTGCCGACTGAGCAGGCTTTAACTTTTGAGACGCATGTTCCTGAGCGTATGGAAATTATTTCAGGCGAATGTCGCGTAACGATTGCGGACAGCACTGAAAGTGAGTTGTTCCGTGCAGGCCAATCATTTTATGTGCCTGGTAATAGTCTTTTTAAAATCGAAACTGATGAAGTCCTCGATTATGTGTGCCATTTAGAAGGCTAAGAAATTCCTATTCAAATCGGGTACACTATGTCCAAAGAAATCCTGTGAAGTTGGCTTTGCAGGATTTTTATTTTTTTGCTCAAACGTTGTTAGAGGTCATGCATGGCAAAACCGGAATATTATTATGGCGTTCATTCAGTGGAGTCATTGTTAGAACTTGAGCCGGAACGTGTGCTAACCCTGTTTACTTTAAAAGGACGGGATGACCAGCGTTTGCAAAAGATTTTGCAATTGGCAGAGCCTTTTGGAATCAGTGTACAAAAAGCAAGCCGTGATAGTCTCGAAAAGCTCGCAGGTCTACCATTTCATCAAGGTGTAGTTGCAGCAGTACGTCCGCATCCGACTTTAAATGAAAAAGATCTAGATCAGATTTTAGCTGAAACCCCAGATGCATTGTTATTGGCACTAGATCAGGTGACAGACCCGCACAACTTAGGGGCCTGCATTCGTACAGCCGCTGCAATGGGCGTGCAAGCAGTGATTGTGCCTCGTGATCGTTCGGCAAGCTTAACTCCCACAGCGCGTAAAGTTGCAGCGGGTGGAGCCGAAAAAGTTAAATTCATTCAAGTCACAAACTTGGCTCGTACATTAGCCCATTTGAAAGAGACGACTCATACGCGTGTGATTGGTACTATGCTTGATGAAAGTGCAATGCCAATTCAAAAATGTGACTTCTCCGGCCCAGTTGTGATTGTTATGGGAGCCGAAGATACAGGTTTGCGCCCAATTACACAGGCACAGTGTGACCATAAAGTTTATATTCCGATGTCTGGAAATTTACAAAGCCTCAATGTGAGCGTGGCAACGGGTATGGCACTTTATGAGGCTTGTCGTCAGCGTTCTGAGGTATAATCTAGCTGCCTTTCTAGTTTCTAAGCAGTCTTGATATGTCTCCCCGTAAGCAAGGTTATTTTTTTGTATTGGTGACCATGTGCATTTGGGGCGGGTTTACACTTTTTGCCCGTTTAAATGCACAGTGGCACATCAGTGCCTGGGACATTGCTGCACTGCGCTTTGCTATTGCTTTCCTAATTTTGATGCCTATTCTGATCTATAAGAAAGATCTCGCTTTTTTATGGAGTAAGCACGCCGTTATTTTGGCGCTCATTGGCGGGGTCATTTATTGTCTTACCGTCTACACAGCGTTTCTCTACGCGCCTGCTGCGCACGCTGCAATTTTTTTAAATGGTTGTATTCCTATTTGTACTGCAATTGCGGCATACATTTTATTTAGGCAACCATTTGATAAACATACATGGATTAGTCTGGCCATTATGATCACTGCCTTGGCTCTCATGAGCGTTTTGATGTTGCAAGGTAATGCTTCTGCTTTTGGCGTGGGGGATTTACTTCTTTTTATTAGTGCGATTTGGTGGGGCATTTTCACTGTATTACTTAAACAGTGGAAACTTTCCGCATGGCACTCTATGGCAAGTGTAGCGATTTGGTCTGCAATTATTTACTTACCCATCTATGCTTTATTTTTACCTAAACATTTCATGGAAGTCAGTCCTGTTCATCTAGCGATACAAGGCATTTTCCACGGTGTATTTGTCGTGATTATTGCGACATTAACCTATGTTGCAGCTATCCAAAGACTTGGTGCTTTCAAAACGGGAAGTATTGTTACTTTAGCGCCGTTTATTGCTGCCATTTTAGCTGTACCTTTACTTGGCGAGTCATTAAGCCCATCGATTGTTGTGGGCTTGGTCGGAATGGGAATTGGTGCCTTACAACCTTGGCGCTGGTTTCGACAAGATAGCTTGGCGCAAAAGATTCAGCAGCAAAATAAGCAAGATTAGTTTGTACGTTTCAAATAGCTTTGATGTAAAGGCTCTAATTGCTGATATAAATGCTCGAGTAGTCCGTCATTAAACACAATGTCATTGGCAAGTTCACGTTTGCGCTCGCGTGGCATTTGTGCGGCAATAATTTTCTGAATTTGTTCTTGGTTTTGCCCATCGCGTTGGCTTGCACGCTGTATTTGAGTTTGTTCACTCGCATCAACTAATAAGGTGTGGTTAACCAGCTCATGCTGGTTGGTTTCAAAAAGTAGTGGTGAAACTAAAATCACATACGGGCTTTTAGGGTTTTGTAGCTGTTGAATAATAGATTGGCGAATGGCTGGATGTGTGATTTTCTCAAGGGTCTGTCTTGCTTCAGGGTTTTGAAAAATATATTCACGTAAGGCACGACGGTCTAGATTGCCGTCGGATTGAAGCACCCAATCTCCAAAAGTTTGTTGAATTTTTTGAAGGGCAGGTTGGCCTTTTTCAACCACTTCGCGAGCAACAATGTCGGCATCGACGACTTGGATTCCTTGGGATTCAAACCATTGTGTTGCTGCAGATTTTCCACTGCCAATTCCACCTGTGATTCCCAGAATAAAAGCCATCTTAACCTCCCAAATAAATTTTCATAATCTGGTCACCCCATAAAAAGGCAACCCAACCCGCAATGGCAATATAGGGCCCAAAAGCAAAGGGCTGATTGTCATTACGTAACTTTAATAAAATGATGCCAATAATTGCACCTAGTAAAGATGACAATAGCACAATTAATGGCAGCATCAATGGCCCCATCCATGCGCCTAAGGCAGCAAGCAATTTAAAGTCGCCGTAGCCCATACCTTCTTTGCCTGTAATCACTTTAAATAAGTAATAAACAATCCAAAGGCATAAAAAACCGATTAAATATCCCCAAATAGCTGAGTTAGGCGAGGTATAAATATTAAAGGTGTTAATGCCTAAGCCGAGTGCAGCCAAAGGCAAGGTAAAACGGTCGGGGAGCAGCTGAGTATCAAAGTCTATAAATGTCAAAGCAATTAAGGTCCAAGTGAGTACTAACCCCCAAAGCATTTGTAGGGTTGGGCCAAACACCATGACGACTACCAATGAACATAGCATGGTGAGTAGTTCAACCGCTGGATAACGAATGCTAATAGGATGCTGGCAATGACCACATTTTCCTCTTAACATCAACCAGCTTATGACAGGAATATTTTGATACCAATGGATAGGTTGATGGCACTCTGGACATGATGAAGCAGGTTTACTTAATGTTAGTTTTTCATGCTCAATGATGGGTTGCTCAGGATTAAGCAACATTTGACATTCTTGCTGCCAATCTTGTTCCATCATTTTTGGGGTGCGATAAATCACCACATTCAAGAAGCTACCAATACATAGGCTCACGAGTGCAACTGCAATATAGAGTGCAGATAAGTTTTGAATAAAATACGCAATGATGTCTTGCATTATACAACTGAACCCATTTGGAAAATTGGAAGATACATAGCAATCACTAAACCGCCCACGAGCACCCCTAAAATTGCCATGATTAAAGGTTCCATCATAGAAGTTAAACCATCAACGGCATTATCCACTTCATTTTCATAGTAAGTGGCCACTTTATCGAGCATGCTGTCTAGTGCACCAGATTCTTCACCAATTGCGACCATTTGTATAGCCATCGATGGAAAACGATTTGAAACACGCATTGCAAATTGAAGTTGTTGGCCTGTGGCGACATCTTCACGAATTTTCATGACGGCTTGTTCATAAATAATATTGTTAGTAGCACCAGCAGTTGATTCAAGCGCATCAATGAGCGGGACACCTGCGGCAAACGTGGTGGCTAAAGTACGGCTATAGCGGGCAATAATCGCCTTATAAACCAGATCACCAAAGATAGGCAGTTTCAGGGTAAGTTTATCTAAGCCATCACGAAACTTTTTACTACGCTTTTTAGCTTCGAGAAATGCAGCAATAATTGTCCCAATCGCAATAATCATAATGAACCAGTATTCCTGCATCCATTTCGACATATTCACAACCATTTGGGTGAATGCAGGTAAATCTGCGCCAAAAGAAGAAAACAGATCTTGGAAGACGGGAACTACTTTAACCATCAAAATAATAGTAACAACCACAGCAACTACAATAACCGTTGCAGGATATTTCATAGCTTTTTTGATTTTCTGCTTAAGCAATTCACTTTTTTCTTTGTAAATTGCCACGCGGTCCAACATGGTTTCAAGTGCACCAGATTGTTCACCAGACTCTACAAGAGAACAAAACAAGTTATCGAAGTGTTGAGGATACTTTCTTAAAGCTGAAGCAAAGGTACTACCACCTTCAACTTCTCCTTTAATACCGAGTACTACCTCGCGCATAGCTGGGTTTTCTAGACCTTCTGCTACAATTTCAAAGCCTTGTACCAGTGGAACCCCGGCTTTCATCATTGTTGCAAGTTGACGGGTGAAAATCGTGATATCGAGTGTCGATACTTTCTTCTTGAATAAACCTTCAAGAATATTTTTACGCTTTTCCCGAATGTTACGGACAGTTACCCCTTGTTTGCGTAGGGTGACTTTGGCTAAGGCCATATTCTTAGCCGGAAGTTCTCCCTTAATTTTTACGCCCTTACGGTCAACCCCTTCATAAGCAAAAGTCGGCATCATTTGTGCCTTTTTGACAGTCATGAATTATCCTTATTTTTAAATTGTCTTTTATTCACTGGTCACGCGGTTGACTTCTTGTAAAGAAGTAACACCTTGCATGACTTTCTTTAATCCTGAACGACGCAGATTATTAAACCCCAGTTTTTCAGAAGCAGCAGCGATTTCTAAAGCATTGCCATCTTCCATAATAATCTTGGAAATTTCAGGTGTAACTTTCATTACCTCATAAATACCTACTCGACCTTTATAGCCTTCACGACACTCAGTACAACCGATAGGTTGGAAAACTTGAAAATCGGGATGAGTCAGATCTTGTTTGGTAAAGCCCATTTCTAATAGGCTCTGTTTAGGAATGTCAGCAGGTATTTTACACTGTGGGCATAGCCGACGTGCTAAACGCTGTGCAATAACCAAGTTGACTGATGTTGCGATATTAAAGGATGGAACACCCATATTGCGTAGGCGAGTCAATGTTTCTGGAGCACTATTGGTATGCAGTGTGGACATGACCATGTGACCAGTTTGTGCAGCCTTAATCGCAATTTCAGCCGTTTCTAAATCACGAATCTCACCGACCATAATAATGTCCGGATCTTGACGTAAAAATGATTTAAGTGCAGCAGAAAAAGTTAGACCTACTTTCGGGTTGACGTTAACCTGATTAATTCCTTCAAGGTTAATTTCAACTGGATCTTCGGCGGTGGAAATATTCGAACTTTCAGTATTTAAAATATTTAAGCCCGTATATAAAGATACCGTTTTACCGGAACCTGTAGGACCTGTAATTAAAAGCATGCCTTGTGGTTTATCCAGTGCTTCTAAAAAAAGAGCTTTCTGATCTTCTTCATATCCTAAAGCATCAATTCCGAGCATCGCGCTAGATGGATCGAGAATACGCAGAACCAGTTTTTCGCCAAACAAGGTTGGAAGTGAGTTCACACGAAAATCGATTGCTTTAGTTTTTGAGAGCTTAAGTTTGATACGACCATCTTGAGGCACCCGTTTTTCGGAAATGTCCATTTGAGACATGACTTTCAAACGTGAAGCTAAACGGTTAGCCAACTGTAAAGGCGGATTTGCAATCTGCCGTAATACACCATCGACTCGGTAACGAACCCGATATGATTTCTCATAGGGTTCAAAATGTAAGTCTGAAGCTCCCATACGAATCGCATCTATGAGTAATTTATTAATATATTTAACAATAGGTGCTTCATCGCCTTGAGGTGTTTCTTCCTCCTCTTCTTGTGAAGATGGAGCTTCAAGGTCTACATCAAGATCAAACTCTTCATCACTAAACTCGAAACTGCTTTCTTCGGTAAATTGCTGCGTCAGAATTTTCTCAAGCTTATGGTGCTCGACAATAACTGGCTCAACCATCAGCTTGCTATTGAAGCGAATCGCATCAATTGCTTCAATATTACTCGGATTGCTGGTCGCGACATATAAAATCTGTCCTCTTTGTATAAGAGGCAAGACCCGATGTTTTAAAATCAGTTTCTGGTCAACCAAATTTTTAGGAATTTGGCTGGTATCGTAAACATCCAGATCAAAATATGGTTCAGCAAATTCAATAGAAATAGTTTCAGCTAATAAAGAAGGGGAGAGATGAACCTCTTCAATTAGGTACGCAACCGTATCCCGTTTAGCTCTTTTTGCTGCATCTAACGCTGTTTGCATGGTCGCTGCCGACACATGTTTTTCTTCGACTAATCGTCGAAAAAACCCCGAAAATTTTGGAGATGTATGTATGACTGACATCTGCCTACCTATGCTCATATGTTTATAATTGGTATATAAAAAATTATACTTTTGTTATCTAAAATTACTACCTGAGAAAATGATGCTCTGGTCTTGGTCCATTCGCCAAAGCTTGAACTAGTCGAAGTTTTTATTCATTAATTTTTGAAAGATGATTCTTTAGATTCAATAAACTTTTATAACTGTTTTCAATGAGTAGAAAAGATATGGGTAAAGCCGTTAAAGAAAAGTATCTGAAATTTGTATAAATGCGTGTAGAATGTGCTGCATTTTTGATGAAAGGTGAGCCGTATGTCGGGTTCGACGATTACGCCTTGGGTAGTTGGCAACTGGAAAATGAACCCAATGCGTGCCAATGCCAAACAACTTATAGAAGAATTTAAACAACTATTGCAACAAGACCAAATTGCAGATGAAAACTGCCATGTAGGGGTTGCTCCGGTTTCTATTGCACTTGCAATGGTACAAACACAATTGCAAGATGCTGCAAGAACAGTATATACAGTTGCACAAGACGTATCACGTGTAGCAGGTACTGGTGCTTATACTGGCGAAGTCAGTGCAGAATTATTAAAAGATAGCCAAATTAACTTTGTATTGGTGGGTCATTCTGAACGCCGTGATATTTTTGGTGACAACGTTGAAATCTTGAAGGCGAAACTCCAAAATGCTTTAAATGCAGGCTTGACTGCCATTTATTGTGTTGGTGAAAGCCTCGAACAACGTGAACAAGGTTTGGCAGAGCAAGTTGTATTGCAACAAATTTGTGATATTGCTCCTGTAGTTACTGCTGAGCAGTGGCAAAAGCAAATTGTGATTGCCTATGAGCCAATCTGGGCAATTGGAACAGGTAAAACTGCTTCTCCACAAGATGCACAGGCAATGCATGCTAAGATTCGTGAAGGTTTAAGTCAGATTACCTCAGCGGGTTCAGACATTGCGATTTTATATGGCGGTAGTGTAAAAGCTGAAAATGCAGTCGAATTGGCAGCATGTCCAGATATTAATGGTGCGTTGGTAGGTGGTGCTTCACTAAATGCAGCATCTTTTTATCAAATTGTACAAGCCTTTGCACAAAGTAAATAACGAGGATAGGGTATGCACTCTTTTGTACTGATCGTACATATTATTTTAGCGGTACTGATGATTGCCTTGATTCTAGTGCAACACGGTAAAGGTGCTGATGCTGGTGCTTCTTTCGGCGGTGGCGGAGCTGCAACTGTATTCGGTGCGTCGGGTTCAGGTAACTTTCTTACTCGCCTTACTGCAGTTTTAACAGCCTTGTTTTTTGTGACGAGTTTAACTCTTGCTGTTTTTGCAAAAAAACAGACCACGGATGCATATAGCTTGAAAACTGTACAAACTACAGCACCTGTTCAAACGACATCGCCTGAAACTTCACCAAATGCACCAAAATCGAGTCAATAATTCGAAATAAGGCTTTCCTTTTGCAGTTGGAAGGACTAGAATGCGTCCCACAAGCTGCGGTGGTGGTGGAATTGGTAGACACGCTACCTTGAGGTGGTAGTGCCTTCGGGCGTGGGGGTTCAAGTCCCCCCTTCCGCACCAACTTTGAACCAGAAAGTTGAGTGCAAGCAGTTTATTGATGCGGGATGGAGCAGTCTGGTAGCTCGTCGGGCTCATAACCCGAAGGTCGTTGGTTCAAATCCAGCTCCCGCTACCAATTTGATTAAGGTGCAACTTAATCAAGCTAATATTGGATAAGTTTACATTGACTTTTTTCGATATTTGTATATAATTTTTGCACGTTGATGCGGGATGGAGCAGTCTGGTAGCTCGTCGGGCTCATAACCCGAAGGTCGTTGGTTCAAATCCAGCTCCCGCTACCAAGTTTCTTAAAAGAGGCTCACAGACAGGTGGGCCTTTTTGCACAGTGGACTATTGTTTTCTGTGCTAAATAGGGGCGATTAACGCCCTTTTTTATTGGTTATCGTATCGCTATCGTGTAGTGTCGACATCAATTGGTCAAATAGTCATGCTTCACTATAGTAGGTCTGTGTCGGTTAAAACAACCGATTGAATCGCACGAGAATGACGAGAGTAAATGAAATTATCAAATAAATCCCAAGCATTGCATGACTTAATTGTTCCTGCAGTGGAAGCATGTGGTGTAGACCTTTGGGGAATCGAGTTTCTTCCACAAGGTAAGCGTTCATTATTGCGTATTTATATCGATAAAGCGGTAAGTGAAGATGCTGAGCCAGTACTTAATGAAGATGGTGAAGTAGAACAAGGCCGTGGTATTGGTGTACAAGATTGTGTACGTGTAACACAACAAGTTGGCGCAATGTTGGATGTTCATGATCCAATTTCAGGTGAGTATTCATTAGAAGTTTCTTCACCGGGCTGGGATCGTCCTTTTTTCCAACTAGAACAGTTACAAGGCTACATCGGACAACAAATTGCTTTGCGTCTAATTGCAGCAGTAGAAAACCGTCGTAAATTTCAAGCAAAACTTATCGCAGTAGACCTTGAAAATGAAGAAATTCAGGTTGAAGTTGATGGGAAGCATGTGCTTGTAATCGACAGCAACAATATCGATAAAGCAAACTTGATCTATCAAGATTAAATTTATTAAATTTTATAAGAAATCGGTAGGTGACTTATGGGCCGCGAAATTCTTACCGTTGTTGAAACGGTTAGTAATGAAAAAGGTGTTAGTCGTGAAGCGATCTTCGAGGCTTTAGAACAAGCTCTAGTTGCTGCAACGAAGAAAAGATTTTACGAAGGTACGCATGCTGAAGAAGCTCAGCTTCGTGTAGAAATTGATCGTAAAACTGGTGATTACCGTACGTTCCGTCAATGGACTGTGGTCGCAGATGAAGATCATGAAATGCCAGCTTGCCAAGATGCAATTTCTGACGTTGATCCAGCTAAATGGTCAATTGGTGATGTACGTGAACTCGAAGTAGAATCTATTGAGTTTGGTCGTATCGCTGCACAAATTGCCAAGCAAGTTATCGTACAAAAAATTCGTGAAGCTGAGCGTGCTTTAGTTGCTGATGCATACGAGTCTAAAGTGGGTGAGTTAATTTACGGTGAAGTGAAAAAACAAACCAAAGATGGCTTCATTATCGACTTAGGCGACAACGCAGAAGCTTATCTTGCACGCGAAGAGATGATTCCAAAAGAAATTCTTCGTCCAAAACAACGTGTAAACGCTATTTTATATAATGTTAACCGTGAAGGTCGTGGCGCTCAGTTGTTGTTATCACGCGCTAAGCCTGAAATGTTAATCGCTTTAATGAAAAAAGAAATTCCTGAAATTTCTGAAGAAATTATTGAAATTAAAGCAGCGGCACGTCAACCGGGCGTTCGTGCTAAAATTGCAGTGAAAACAAATGATCACCGTATTGACCCTGTAGGTGCATGTATTGGTATGCGTGGTACGCGTATTCAAGCTGTACAACAAGAGTTGAATGGTGAACGTATTGATGTAGTGGTCTGGTCTGATGATCCGGCTCAATACATTGCTAGTGCATTAGAACCAGCGGATGTTTCAGGCATCGTGCTTGATGAAGATGCAAGAAGTGCCGACATTATTTTTGCAACCAGCGATCAATTAGCTCGCGCGATTGGCTCTCAAGGTCAAAACGTTCGCTTAGCTTCTGATTTAACTGGCTACAAACTCGACATGATGCTTGAAGAAGAGTATCGTGCTCGTCAGCAAAATGAAGCTCAGCAATATCTCGACATGTTTGTATCACGTCTCGATATTGAAGAAGATTTAGCAATGGCATTGGTGGAAATGGGCTTCACTTCTTTAGAAGAGATTGCTTATGTTCCTGCTGAAACTTTTGACGAAATTGAGCTTGATGCTGAATTGGTTGAGTTATTGCAAAGTCGTGCAAAAGAAGCAGCCCTTACTGATGCTTTGAAACAGCAAGAAAATATTCAAGAACCGAGCGCAGACCTTCTCACTATGGAAGGCATGACTTCTGAGATCGCTTACTCGCTTGCCGCTCGCGGTATTATTACTGTCGACGATTTGGCAGATCAGGCTACTGACGATATCTCTGATATTGAAGGTCTTGGTCATGAAAAAGCAGGTCAATTGATCATGAAAGCTCGCGAATCATGGTTTAACTAGGAGATGAAATATGACGGACAAGTCGATTAAAGAGTTAGCTCTCAGTGTAGGACGTCCTGTTGAGAAGCTCCTAGAACAGGCTCGTGAAGCAGGTTTGCCTCAACGTACAGCAGACGACATTATTACCACTGAACAACAGGATACTTTGGTCAATCATTTGAAAAAAGTTCATGGTCAGGAAAGTGGTAACACAGGAAAAATTGCGTTGAAACGTAAAACAACCAGTACCGCTAAAGTTGCAAGTACTTCAGGTAAAGCAAAAACAATTAACGTAGAAGTACGTAAAAAACAGGTTTTTGCTAAACCAAACCCTGAACAAATTGCAGCAGAAGCTAAAGCACGTGCAGAAGCAGAAGCGAAAGCACGTGTAGAACAGCAAACGCGTGAAACTGCCGAGCAAAAAGCGCGTCTTCAAACAGAGCAAAAAGCAAAAGCAACTTTAGATGCTATGCGTGCTGCTCATCAACAAGATAGTGCTGCACAGACAGCTCCAAAAGCTGCTGTTGTAGTGAAAAAGCGTGGTGGTGGCACAGTAAAACCTGCACCAAAACCAGCTGAAACTCCAGAACAGAAAAGAGCTCGTGAAGAGCAGTCAGCTCAGTTAAAAGCAACTGAAGAAGCTGCACGTCGTAAAGCGGCTGAAGAAGCTCAGCAACGTACACTTGAACAAATGCGCAAAATGGCGTCTAAGTATTCAAATGACGATGCTACTACGACAATTCGTGTGATTGATGATTCTCCACTTGCTTCAGGTCTAGTTGGCCAAGCTTATGAAGATTCATTTAAGCAAGAAGACCGTGAAATTAAACGCGGTGGCGCAACCACTAACCCACGTGCTGGTAAGAAAGGTGGTCGTCGTGGTCAAGAAGAGCAAAGCTTTGTTAACCATAACAAACGTGGTTTAAAATCAAGCCAGGCGAATAAGCATGGATTTGAAAAGCCAGTTAAAAAGCAAGTTTATGATGTAGAAATCGGTTCAAGCATTGTTGTTGCCGATCTTGCTCAAAAAATGGCAATTAAAGTACGTGAAGTTATCAAAACACTTATGAAAATGGGTGAATTGGTTAACCAAGATCAAGCTATTGATCAAGACACAGCGGCACTTGTTGTAGAAGAAATGGGCCACAACCCTGTTTTAGTTTCTGATACACAAGCGGAAGATAACTTGCTTGAAGCGGCTGAAGAAGCTCGTGGTGAGCAAACAACTCGTCCGCCAGTTGTTACCATTATGGGTCACGTTGACCATGGTAAAACATCATTACTTGACCGTATCCGTCGTTCGAAAGTGGCGGCTGGTGAAGCAGGTGGTATTACCCAGCATATTGGTGCATATCACGTTGAGACAGACAAAGGGATTATTACATTCCTTGATACACCAGGACATGCGGCATTTACTTCAATGCGTGCACGTGGTGCTAAAGCAACAGATATCGTTGTATTAGTTGTTGCAGCTGATGATGGTGTAATGCCACAAACTGCAGAAGCAATTGATCATGCTCGCGCAGCAGGAACTCCAATTATTGTTGCAATCAACAAAATGGATAAAGAATCTGCTGATCCAGACCGTGTGTTAAATGAATTAACAACGAAACAAATCGTTCCAGAAGAATGGGGTGGTGATGTTCCGATTGCTAAGGTTTCTGCACACAGCGGACAAGGTATTGATGAACTCCTTGATTTAATTCTTATTCAATCAGAATTGATGGAATTAAAAGCATCTGCTGAAGGTGCTGCGCAAGGTGTTGTTATTGAAGCACGTGTTGATAAAGGCCGTGGTGCGGTAACTTCTATTCTTGTTCAAAACGGTACATTAAACATTGGTGACCTTGTTCTTGCAGGTTCGTCTTATGGTCGTGTCCGTGCAATGTCTGATGAAAATGGTAAGCCAATTAAATCAGCAGGCCCATCTATTCCTGTAGAAATTCTGGGTCTTCCAGATGCTCCAATGGCAGGTGATGAAGTTCTTGTTGTAAATGACGAGAAGAAAGCGCGTGAAGTTGCCGATGCTCGTGCTGACCGTGAGCGTCAAAAACGTATTGATCGTCAAAGCGCAATGCGTCTTGAAAATATCATGTCGTCAATGGGCAAAAAAGATGTTCCTACAGTGAACGTTGTTTTGAAAACAGACGTACGTGGTACTTTAGAAGCATTGAATGCAGCTCTACATGAATTATCTACTGATGAAGTAAAAGTTCGTGTAATTAGTTCGGGTGTTGGTGCGATTACTGAGTCTGATGTGATTCTTGCTGAATCTTCAGAAGCTGTATTGTTAGGCTTTAACGTTCGTGCCGATACGACTGCTCGTCAGCGAAGTGACCAAGATGGTATCGATATTCGTTACTACAGCATCATTTATGAATTAATTGATGATGTGAAAGATGCTATGAGCGGTAAACTTGCTCCTGAACATCGTGAAACAATCTTGGGTGTTGCGGAAGTACGTGAAGTATTCCACTCAAGTAAGTTTGGTGCAGCAGCAGGTTGTATGGTACTTGAAGGCACATTACATCGTAATAAACCGATTCGCGTATTACGTGATGATGTTGTAATTTTCCAAGGTGAGCTTGAATCTCTTCGTCGTTATAAAGACGTTGTTGAAGAAGTTCGCGCAGGAATGGAATGTGGCCTTGCAGTTAAAGGTTATAAAGACATCAAACCACAAGATAAGATCGAAGTGTATGATGTTCAATTGATTAAACGGAGTCTTTAATGGCGGGTAGCCAACGCTTAAAGCGCATGGCGGATTCAGTACAACGTGAGTTGTCTGAGCTAATCCGTCAAGAGCTTAAAGATCCTCGCTTAGGTGGTCTAGTGACCATCTCTGCGGTGAAAGTCAGTGCGGATATGGGTTATGCTGAAGTTTATGTCACTGTTATGGGACGTGAACTAGGTGATGAGCAAAGTGAAGCTGCAAATAAAGAAACTTTAGATGTACTCAATAAAGCATCTGGTTTCTTGCGTCATGAATTGAGCCGTCGCATCAAGACTCGTATTACGCCTCGCTTGCGTTTCCATTACGATAAGACGAATGCATATGGTAACTATATGTTTGGTCTAATCGAAAAAGCGGTACAAGATTTACCAGAACGTAAGTCAGATGACGAAGAGTAATTAGAACTCAAAAATAAAAAAGCCACCTTCGGGTGGCTTTTTTATTGGCTCAATTTTTTATTCTTTAGGAGGTTCCATTGGCGGTTTATTTTGTGAGAAGCGTTGACCAATTTTGTAACGGTCCCAAGGGAGTGGGCGTTCAATTGCCTCAGGTACTTCACCACTCAGTGAGCGTAAACGTAAATGTAGCGCAGCTTGAGCGATCAAATTGGCTGAAACCGGTGCGGTAATAAAAGCTAGAAGGGTAATAAGTAATTCGGCGAAGCCAAAGCGACCTTGGAAAGCAAAAAAAATCATTGAAGCAATCAGGAAGCTTCCTAAGCCGAGCGTACTCGATTTAGTGGGTGCATGTAAGCGCATGAATAAGTCTGGTAAACGGACCATACCGATTGAGCCAACTAACATGAAGAAGGCACCGAAAACCAGAAAGACCGAAACAATAATTTCCATTGTAAATTGCATTTTGACCTCTCCTTAATCGATAACATGACCAGTTGTGAAGTAACGTGCTAAGGCGGCTGTAGATACGAAACCTAACATTGCAACCAGTAGAGCTCCTTCGAATAGTGAGGTCGTCATCCAATAAATGCCTAATACAACAATGAGACATGTTGCATTGAGGAAAAGCGTATCGAGTGCTAAAAGTCGGTCTACAATTGATGGGCCCATGACCAGTCTGAAAAGGCAAAGTAACATCGAGATTGTAATCGCAATCAAGCTAATACCTAGGGCATAGGGTAGGATTGTCATGCACTTGCCTCCGTTTTACTTTTGACATCAAAAATTTCCATCAGAGGAATTTCATAACGTTCTTTGATGTCTTGAATATCAGATTCGGTATTATCCGTGCTTAAAGCGTGAACCAGAATATCCCCGCGTTCCTGATCGATACCCGCAGAAACCGTACCTGGTGTTGTGGTAATGATCATCGCCAGTAAAGTATTGACCTGCTCATGTTCTGTTTCTAAAGGTACGCGATACCATTTAGGGTGTAAATTTTTAGTAGGTCCTAAAACAAGTTTCGCGACTTTAAAGTTAGAAATGACAATATCCCAAAGAACCACGAAGCATAGTTTAATCGCAGGTTTCCAGTGAATATGCGGTGTGCGTGTAATAAACGGTTTAACTAAACGAGGAATAATCAAGCCTAAAAGCATAGCAGTCAAAAGATCGCTTGCATCAAGACTATGCGCCAACATCAACCAAAATAAAATGATGAGAACGGAAACAAATGGATGTGGAAACCAGCGTTCAAGCAAATGTGATAACTGCATTGTTATGGCTCCATAGGTTTCAATTGACTTTCATCAACAATGGTAGGCGTTTGAAGTTTGTCCTGTTGCTGAATCTGCCGTTGTTTATATTCAGAAATATGCTCCCCATTGAGCGTATCTTTGGAAATAATATCTGGAACAAGATAAGCATTATGATCTTCAACCTCACCGCCGTATTTGGTTTCCGGTAAGTAAGCTGGATCATATGGCTGCACACTGATCACTTCGCCGTTTTTATCTACTTTAAGAATAGAGTGTTGGTAAAGCGCATGGTCTTGGATCTGCTCTGCGGTACTTAATGTGTAATGCTGAATTGGTGCAGCAAAGACAACATAAGCGATTAAACCAGCCAGTAATAGATAAATGACTTGATCATTACGTGGTGGTGCGCGTTCCGGTAAAGCACGATAAAGAATATAAGCAGGATGGATTGGGTCTTCCTCTGGAGGAGAGGCGCGCCAGAATAAGATAAAACCAACACGTGTAAGAGCAATAATACTTAATAAGCTCACAACAAGCACAACACCAATAATCCAACCTTGATAGCTAGCTTCAACTGTTGCTTGTAGGATAAATACTTTTCCAAGAAAACCACTAAAAGGTGGTAAACCTGCAAGCATCATAGCAATCAAGAAGTAAGTCAGCATAGCCGCTTTTTCTTGTTTGATTCTTGGGGCAACTTTTAAATGATCTTTAAAATCTCCACGTTGTGAAGTGATCCATCCACAAAATAAATAAAAAGCTGCTCCAATCAATGTACTGTGCACTAAGTAATATAAAGCCCCAGACCATGCCTGTGTATTAGACATGGCGATTGCTGTGAGCAAAGTACCAATTGAAGAAAGGACCATAAAGCCGACAAAGCGTCGTAAACGATCTGCCCCAATTGCGGCAATCACACCATAGAGTGAAGTAATTAAGCCAATAGGCAATAACCAGCTTTTTAAGATTTCTTGACTAAGTGCATCGTCAAATACTGTTCCATTTACACGTAAAATAGAATAGATCCCGACTTTGGTCATAATGGTGAAAATGGCAGCTACAGGTGTGCTCGCAACAGCATAAGTTTTTGGTAGCCAAAAACCGACAGGAAGCATCGCTGCTTTAATACCGAAAACAACAAAAAGAAGTAGGGCGCCCGCGACGGCTAATTTATGTTGATCCGCTTCAAGTGTCGGTATAAGGCGTGATACATCCGCCATATTGAGGCTACCCACACTGCCATAAATCATACCAAGCCCAATTAAGAAGAGGGCAGAGGCTAAAAGATTGATAATGACATAGTGAACGCCCAGCTGAAAACGAGGTTTGCCTTGCCCATGTAAAAGCAAAACATAGGATGCCATTAGCAGGATTTCAAAAAAGACGAAAAGGTTAAATAAGTCGCCTGTGAGGAATGCTCCACAGATCCCCATTAATAGGAAATGTACCATGGCATGAAAATAGCGACCACGGGTGTCCCAGTTATCACTTGCATACCATAAAACTGGTACTGCTAATGCGTAGGTCAATACCAACATAAAAGCCGAAAGGCGATCGAGTACAAGGACAATACCAAACGGTGCTGACCATTCACTGAGTTGATAAACAGTAATTTGACCTGTGCTGGCGTAGCTTAGATAAACAATTGCGGTAATTAATCCGGCAATTGCTGAGACAAGGCTAATGCCACGGCGCCATGGCTGACGCCAGTCATCTTTTAAAGCGCCTGCCCCAGGGTTGCCTAAGAGTAATAAGATAAAAGCAGTAAATGCTGGGATGAGAATGCTAAAAATAGGCGTGTGTTGTTGCCAAAAAGATAAAAAATCAAACATCACGGCTCATCCTCACGCGGGTCGTATGTTGGGGAAGCATCTTCTTTAGCATCAACATGATCACTACCTGATTCATAACGGCTACGCAGTGCCAGTTGTACAATAAAAGCGGTGGTTGCAAAACCGATCACAATGGCGGTTAATACGAGTGCTTGAGGAAGTGGATCGGTTATTTTTGTTGTTTCAGTTAAAATTGCTGGTGAGCTAATTTGTAATCGACCCATAGCGAATAAAAATAGGTTTACTGCGTAACCGATTACAGCCAATCCAAGCACAACCGGGAAGGTACGAGCACGTAAAATCAGATAAATACCTGTGGCAACAAGTAAACCAATAGCAGAAGCCAATAAGAATTCTAAACTGATCATGATGATTCCTCCCGATGTGGTACAGGACCGGACATACTCGAATGACGAGAGTCGCCTAATACAGAGATGAGCAACATTGTTGCGCCTACAACGGTGATATAAACACCCAAGTCAAAACTTGCAGCTGAAGCTAGATGTAGTTTGCCTAGGATTGGTAATTCAACATAGACATGAGCGCTAGTGAGGAACGGACGTAACCAGAACCATGCTGCTACACCAGTAAGACCTGCAATCGTTAATCCTGAGCCAATCCAGACTTCATACAGACGTCCTGACTTCGCTTTTAACAGTTGTTCCGCTTGATCTTGACCTAGTGCAATATATTGGATGATTAATGCCATTGAGGTGATAAGACCAGCAATGAAGCCACCGCCTGGATAGTTATGTCCTCGCATAAAGATATAGACACTGACGACAAGTGCTAGTGGTAATACCCAAGAGGCCGTAATACGGAACATAAGCGGAGATGGATTAAAACGGTAGGTAAGACCTTGGGTCATGGTTGTACCGTGTACACGCATACCATCCATTAAACAAAGTGCACCAATCGCAGCGATTCCTAATACTGTAATTTCACCAAAGGTATCGAAACCACGGAAGTCAACTAAAATGACATTTACAATATTTGAGCCACCACCAAGTGGTAAAGATTGTTGGGCAAAGAACCAAGAAATCGAATTATGATCACGGGTTAAAATGAGCCAAGCAATCCAGCCAATTCCTAAACCTCCAACAATGGCTAAAGCAGCATCTCTTAAACGTCTAGAGCGAAGAGATTCATACGGCGTAAGCTGTGGGAGTAAAGATAAACTCATTAATAAAAGAACAGTGGTTACTACATCTACCGTAATTTGAGTCAGTGCTAAATCTGGTGCTGACATGGTGACGAAAACCATGGTTACCACTAGGCCAATTGCACCACTAATGAGTACTGCCTTAATACGTTCATGGTGGAACCAGAGCATCATCCAGCAACCTGAGAATAAAGTCAGCCAAAGAATGACAGCAATCCATGGAGCATGGGTGAGTTCGCGTGTACCTGTGCTCAGCCCTTGATTGAGTAAAGGCATGGTGACCATGATGACGCTAAAAGCAATGATCCAGAACAAATAACTTTGCAATGAACCATTTTCAGTTTTTTGTTTGATTTTTCGGCTAGTAAGCAGCAGATGTTTTAAAAATAAATCAAATAAGATGCGGCCTTGTAATTTTCCTAGACGTGGGTCAAGGTCAATTTTACGAATCATACCGTCTTTTGCTAAAGCAAAATAGAAGAGCGTACCGCCAACCAAAGCAATAATACTCATCACCAGAGGAGCGTTAAATCCATGCCAAATTGCAAGGTGTGTACCTGCAAATTCTGGTTGCATTAAGCTTGCTCTCGTTACGCTATTTACCAAAGGCTCTACCAATAAAGAAGGTAGAATACCGACCAAGATACACAGCACAGCAAGAAGAATAGCAGGAGCACGCATACCGATTGGTGGCTCATGTGCATCTTTATTTGGCACTTGTTTACCAATTGGACCGTCAAAGAACACGCCATGCACTAAGCGAATTGAGTAACTTACTGCGAAGATACCAGCCAGAGTTGCAATAATGCTGGCAAAGATCATCGTTGAACCTGAAAGATTTGCCAATAGCTCGGTAAAGAACATCTCTTTTGAGATAAAGCCATTGGTGAGTGGTACACCTGCCATAGAGGCAGCGGTAATCATAGTGAGTGTGGCAGTGAAAGGAAGTAATTGCCAAATACCACTAAGTTTTCGAAGATCACGTGTGCCAGTTTCATGATCAATAATCCCTGCAAGCATAAACAGCGCTGCTTTAAATGTTGCATGGTTAATAATATGGAAAATAGCAGCAGCAACTGCTAAAGGGGAACCGATACCGAGTAAACAAACAATAAGCCCTAAATGACTAATGGTCGAATAGGCTAACAGTCCTTTTAAATCTTCTTTGAAAATGGCAAAACACGCTGCCATACAGAGTGTAAATAGGCCGACAAATGTAACGATATTATGATAAAGCGCAGCGCCTATAAAAATTGGAAGTAAGCGGGCAAGTAGAAAAATTCCCGCTTTTACCATAGTCGCAGAGTGCAGATAAGCAGACACTGGCGTTGGTGCAGCCATTGCGTTAGGTAACCAAAAATGGAATGGAAACTGAGCACTTTTCGTAAATGCGCCAAGTAAAATCAGCAATAACATTGGAGTAAAAAGTGTGTGGGCTTGGATCGCATCTTTCATGCCCATGATTTCACTAATTTCATAGGTTCCGGTAATTTGTCCTAATAGAACAAATCCACCTAGCATTGCTAAACCACCCATCCCTGTAATCGTGAGTGCCATGCGAGAGCCACGTTGAGCAGCCTCATAATGACTCCAATAACCCACTAACAAGAAAGATGAAATACTGGTGAGCTCCCAAAAGACTAATAAAATAATAAGATTATTAGAGAGCGAAATTCCCAGCATTGCTGCCATAAACAGCATGAGTAATGTATAGAGTTTACTTAAAGAATTTTTAGGGCCGAGATAATAATAGGCGTATATATAAATGAGTGTACCGATACCGGTAATAAGTAAGGAGAATAATAAACCAAGAGCATCGAGTCTGAAGCTTAGATTAATCCCTAATTGAGGTAGCCAATCCCAGCTTTGTTGAATGCTTGCACCACCAAGCACAGTTTTAGCTTGAGTCAGTAATAATCCGAAACTGGTTAAACTGACTCCAATTGCCCCTAAAGCCGTTACTCCACGCGAGAACCGTTGAAGCAATGAAACAAGGGTGGTGCCTAATATTAACGGTAATAAGATAATTATCGGTAGCACACTCGTATCCATATGTGATTTAGGTCGAAACCTAAAGGTGAAATTTTAATTTCAGAATAGATAGGAATTCAAAGAGAGTTCCAAAGCTTATTATTCCGAAAACCCAACCAAATTAGAAAATAAAGCGAGAAACAAGTTGTATTGCGCAACTTGAAGAATAAAAACGCAAAATGAAATTTATTGTACACTAAAAAAGCATTGAAAATCTGATGTTATTACATGTAGTAACAACATCTAGTTATTTTAATGCCTAAAAAACCTTACTCCACCATATATTTTGTGAGAGCAGTTTTTTGATTATAAAAAGACAGTCTAGGGATTATAAAATTCAAACCGAAGAGCTTTCTTCTGGGGTATCTCCCGCATGAATCATCTTTAATAATTCATTTTTTTGTTGTTCATTTAAACCCTGAATCTGCTGAAATAAAATTTCAATCTGTGCTGGTGCTGGCGTCGGATCTATTAAGCTTAAAGGCTGTGCATCTATATGTGGTGTTAATGGCTCGCTTCTTTGAAGTAAGATATAGATATGTTCAAGCTGTTGTTTGGTGGTGTTTAAATCAAGATGGCTAATTTTACCGTGCTCCAATTTTAGACATTGATAGGTTGAAGCATGTTCGAGTAACTCTTCACGACTTCCTGTTGCAATAATTTGTAGGCGTGGGAATGCTTGATGAAGTCGATTTAAGATCTCAGAGCAATGCGTTGAATCGAGCTGTGCATCAATCTGGTCAATGAGTAAAACGCCGTCTCCTTCAAGGCAAGGGTTTAAACTTAATGGATTGAGTAAACAGAGTCTGCGGGCTATATCGCCTACTAAAGCAATCCAAGTTTTTGTTGTATTTGAAAGCTGCTGAAAAGGTAAGGTTTGACCTTCATAATCAACCATAAGTTGCAACCGCGGCTGATATTGCAAATAGATATCTTTAAGCTCAGGTAAAACTATATTTAATGCGTTCTTGAGGGCGTAGAGATTGGGTGAAGTAAGCTGTTTAGGTTGCCCAGATAATTCTTTTTGAAGCTCATTTAATAATTCTGTGTGATCTTGCTGATCTGATTGCTTAGACCTAATCCGTTGTACGAGGTGAGCGGCTTGCGCATTTTCGATATCGCTGATTTCTCGTAACCATTCAAAAAAGCGCGTAAACGTTGTGAACGGTACTGGGCTAATGTCGTAGGCTGAAATAGCTTGGGTAATACCAGGCAAATTTTTATTCAAAAGATTGACTTCATTTACAAATCGCTCGGCTGGGTAGTAAGCGATTAAGGGAAGTCCTTGCAGTGGATCTTTTTTGGTCACTTGTTGATAAAGCGCCATGGTTTGATCAAGTTGCTGAGTTTCAACTTGACTCATTCCGATACCACTTGCATTTAAGGTTTTAAAAAGTTTCCAGCTACACAGCGAAGAGTCTACCTGCTGAGCAGAGGTACTTTCTGGTAAATGGCCAATTTCAGAAGGAATTTGGATGGTCACTTCGATTTTTGATTGGAGGCGCGACTGAGTAATGTCTTGATCAGGAGTGACAATTCCCGGACTGCGTAAATCTTTAAGACGAGCAGGCAACCAAGTTAAAGCATGGTAAGTATGTTTGAGCAACATACTTTTACCAGTTGCCTGCTCACCTAAAATTAAGGTGATTGGCTGTTTTTCATAATGAAAGTGTATTTTAAGGTCGTGAAACAGAGCAATATGTTTAAATTGGACAGATTCAAGTTTCATAGGCTCACCTAAGTATGAGCGCTTCAACCAACCGACTGACGAAGACTTAAAGGCGCCCTTAGTTTTAATTGTTGTATCAGATCATAAAGATGATGGATATTTAGACTTACTTTAGCACGAGTACAGGCAACGTACAGTAGTCTTAATTCTTCATCGGTAATCTTGTGCTCTAACCCATTAATTTTAAATTGATAGTCATCTTCAATATGAACGCGGTTCCATTCTAACCCTTTCGCTTTATGGGCTGTAGAGATGACATAGTCAGCTTGCTCAAGTGGTGTAATCTTTGCAAGTGCTTTTTTTAGTGGGTCTGTGCCATGATCATCGACCAGTTTTACTAATGGCTTAATGTCACTACCTTCATTGGTTTCACAGTATTCATGGACATCATGCCACGAATTAAACCATGCTAGTTCAGGCACATCCGTAACCCGTTTTCCTTGCTTTAAGAGGCTTGCAGCGTCTACAAAACGGTTTAGTTTTTGATGATCAGCTTGCAGACTCACTTTATCACCGTGAACTAAACCTGCTAATAAAAGCTCCATTGCCCGAGCATTGGTACGGCATAAAATCGCATCACGCATTTTGGTGTGTGGTTTATTTACGACGCTCGATTTCTGATTTGGATTGCCAAGTAGGGGAACAGTTTCATTTAAACCGCCCAACAATGCATTGGCAACATCGGCAATCGTTTCACCAAAACGAAAAGAAGTAGTGAGGCGAGACTCTGGCAGTGGCAATTGTTGCATCGCATTAATCGCACCACGCCACGCATAGATTTGCTGATGTGCATCGCCTACATAGATGACCTGAGTATTTTTCTGACGAAGCAAAATGCCTAACATTAAAGGGTCAGCATCTTGTGCTTCATCAAATAGTACATAATCGGCTGGGATGTTAGGTTCAGATAATGCCCAAAGTTTGAGGTAAATATCGTGACCAATTCCTGCCTGATGATTGGGATCGATTGACTCTAACCAACGACGTTCAACAGCAGGATAAAGATGGGTTTGAAGTGCAGTAATATCATCTGGATGTAACCAGTTTGGCGCCTGAATATGTCGAGGCGCGGGATATTGCGAACTGGTTGAACAGAAATAGCTCACTGCATTGGCGACAAGGCTCGCTAGGCGACTTGGCATCAAGACGTATTTTTCATAACGTCCACCCATCATGCGCCGTAAGGTAATCGGTTCTAGTCGATATTCTTTTGCGATAAAGCTTGGGCTTAAGCGAGGCAAGCGTAATTTATCAGTTACGCCACGCGGCACACTGCGAAACGCGAGTGAGTGAAAAGTACGGCAATCTACATTGCGATGAAATTTGTTTTGCGCTTCACCAGCAATAGCTTTGTTAAAAGCCAAATACATTCCACGCCTTTCAGGCATGGCATCACTAATCATTTGTAATGTAGTAGTTTTACCTGTACCCGCATAGGCAATCACTTTAAATGATTGCCCAAGACGTGCGTTATCTATGGCAATGGCTTGCTCATAGGTGGCTTTAGGTTTTTCGATATTCGACACTGAGTGATTTTAAACCTTGTTGCGGTTAGCTTTTTCAACTAAACCAGATAAACCCTGACGACGAGCTAATTCGTCAATAATAAGTTGTGGATTAAGATCGAAATAACCCAACATGACAATGCTATGGAACCACAAATCGGCAGTTTCATAAATCAAGTCATTTAAATTGCTTTCTGTATTTTGAGCAGCGTAGTCTTTGGCAGCGATAATCGTTTCTACGCTTTCTTCGCCGACTTTTTCTAAGATTTTATTGATGCCTTTTTTGTAGAGGCTTGCTACATATGAAGTATCAGCTTCTGCTTGCTTACGCTCTTGCATCAATTGCCCTAAGTGAGCAAGTACATCAACTTGTTCTGTCGTGTGAGCATGATCGTGGCTTTCAGTTTTGGCTTTGTCACCATAAATTGCATTAGGATCTTTTAATTGTGCATCGATAATTTCCCAGCCCTGTGGGGTAAGTTTACGGTAGAAACAAGACTCACGACCTGTATGGCACGCGATACCGCCGTGTTGTTCAACCTGTAACACAATGACGTCAGCATCACAGTCTAAACGAATTTCATGGACAGTTTGAAAGTGACCTGATTCTTCACCCTTGTGCCAAAGTTTTTGACGAGAGCGAGAGAAATAAACTGCCTGATTTTTTTCTGCTGTGAGCGCAAGTGATTCACGGTTCATCCACGCCACCATCAAAATACGTCCGGTTTGATGATGTTGAGCAATGGCAGGGATAAGACCTTGTTCGTTAAATTTTACTTCATCGAGCCATTGCGTGTTATTCATGAGGAATCACCAAAGAAATATGAACTATAAATTGATTTCAATCAGATGCTAAAAAATAGCTTGTATAGTGTACGGCATCAACGTCAGTTTTAGGAAAAATTCTTTGTCCTTTTTGTCTTTGTCAGCGTAATGAGTAGCTGGAATACGATTACTTTTAAAAGTCAGACAGAGATTCACTTTTTAAATTAAAAACACTGTTTTCTTTAGGCAATTGAGCTACTCGATCATAATCAAGTTGTTGAAATGGGCCAGTCTTTAAGCCTGAAATCGTGATCGCCATTTCTTTTCGAAAATAAGGGATTTGATACATCCAAGGGAAAACTAAATCTCTTAAACCTCCAGCCCACCAATGGTCAGATTGATAAAGTGGTGTTAGTAAACGACTGAGAAATTGATAAAACTGGGTAGATGAACGGCGAAGCTGGTGATAATGCTGCCAGAGTAGGGACCAATCAATATTTTGGTTCTTTTGAGCTTGTTGCAATGATTGAGAAAAAGCCCAAGCATCCAATAATGCCATATTAGCCCCTTGTCCTAATTGAGGGCTCATCGCATGAGCTGCATCTCCAATCACCCCAATTCGACCTTGGCCAAATTGACTCATGACTACATCACGGTAGTTTGCAGATAACCATTTAGGTTGCGTTTGACTGTTATATAAAATTTCTTTCAGCCATTCTGCAACTTTGGGCCAACGTTCTGAAACTTGCTTTAACCAAGTTTGTTTAGCCTGTTCATCTTGCAAAAAGCTTTGTAATTGTGGTGTAGGCAAGCTCCAAAAAACACTTGAAAAACGCTGATTAGGTTCAGTTGGAATTGCTCCTGTAGGAAGAATTCCCATCATAATTTTCGAGCGATCATAAAATTGATGCAGAATTTCAGAATCGAGCACTTGGCACTCAGGCACGATACTCCATGCCGCACCCCACGGGTAGGCTTGATCGACCTTTACCCATGCTTTAGGTCTTAATTGACTACGTGCACCGTTGGCAATAAGTACAGCATCAAAGCGAGCCTCAAACTTATGGTTTTGATGCATGCTGAATAGCCGAACTTCATTGGTATGTTCTTCAAAGCTTTCAACAGAGTGGTTCATACGCCAAGTAATTTGGTTTGAATATTCACTCAGCTTTTGTGTGAGCACATGACATAAAGTGGCACGGTGTATACCTAAACCATAAAGATTTGCCGATGCTTCATGATAATGACTGTTCACTAAAAGACGCTTATCTGGAAGTTGTCCTTCTAAGCCTGTGACTCTTGCACCTAATGTTAAGGCTTTATCGAGCACACCTAAATGTTCAAATACGGCTAAGCCCGCGGGTTGTAGCAATAAACCGGCACCGACCGGAGATAACTCATCAACTTGTTCAAAAATCGTAACGTTATTGCCTTCACGGGCAAGTAAAATCGCTGTGGCTAAACCTGCTGTACCAGCACCGATAATGGCAAAATGAGGCGTTTTCATTGTTTATTCTTTTGAAGCATTTATAGCTTCAATTTAGCAATGAACGAATAGTTGAGCTATAAATTTTTTAAAATTAAAGTTTTTCCATAAAAAAATCCCTCGCACTGGCAAGGGATTTAAAACTTATTTCAAGATGCGCCAAAGTGCTAATAAACTACTCAGTACAATGAGAATAATCGAGATAAACCAAGGGCTAATAATCGCAATGGTCAGTAAAATCAACATGCTACTACCGAACATCCAGCTACGGCGTTGTTGATGTTCCATTTGCAAACGAAGTTGTTGAATTTCACGTAACTGACGATCTTGCCAAGCAGACTGATTTTTTAAACCATTTAAGCTATCAATAATTAAACTTGGGAAATCTTGAGCACCTAAAAGCAGGTCAGGTAACTGCTGGCCGAGCTCTTTTACATTTTTGACTGGGTTCATGTTGGATTTAACCCATTCTGTCAAAATTGGTTTTGCCAATTTCCAGATGTCGAGCTGCGGATAAAGGTCAGTACCTAAGCCTTCTACATGCACTAAAGTTTTGAGTAGCAGCATGAGTTGTGGCGGAATTTCTAAATGGAAGCGTCGAGCAATATCCATAACTTGAATTAAGATACCCGCAAAATCAAGCTGATCCATTGGTTTAGACACCATTGGCCCAACAGTGCGGCGCATTTCACGTGCTAATGCGTCTTGATCTGTACCCGGTGGAATCCAGCCAGCTTGATGCACAATTTGAATAAGCTGCATAAAGTTGCTGTTCATCACAGCCAGCAACATGCGAGCAACTGTCATTTGGTCGTGTTTAGATAGCTCACCCATAATCGCACAGTCCAGTGCAATAAAGCGTGGATTGCTTGGGTTAATGGTTTCTACAAAGACGTTACCGGGGTGCATGTCGGCATGGAAAAAGTTATCGCGGAAGACTTGCGTAAAGAAAATGGTTAATCCTTTTTCTGCAAGTTGTGCGCGGTCCATGCCTAGACGGTCAAAGGTTGCTGTGTCTGAAATAGGCACACCTGTAATACGCTCAGCCACCATGACATCTTTTGTGTCCATGTACACTTCAGGCACATACATCATGGTTGAGCCAGTAAAGTAATGACGCATACGACGGGTGTTATCTGCCTCAATACTCAAGTCCAGCTCATTTAAAATGATCTGGCGGTAGTCTTGAATAATTTCGGTGAGATGCAATGCACGAGCAGCTTCAAGGCGGCTTTCTAGTGTGTTGCCTAACCATGCCAAAATTTCAAAATCTTGCAAAATTTGATTGCGAATGTCAGGGCGAGTCACTTTAACCACAACTTCGCGACCATCATGCAATGCAGCAGTATGAACTTGGGCAATTGATGCGGCAGCTAATGGCTGATCATCAAAGCGAGCAAACAATGTATTTACGTCAGCTTTTAACGAATCTTGAATACGCTGTTTGGCAACCTCTCCATCAAAAGGCTTTACTTGATCTTGAAGTAAAACCAGCTGAGCGAGTACCTCAGGTGGAATCAAGTCACGACGAGTAGAGAGTAATTGACCGAGCTTGATTGCAAGTGGTCCCATATCTTCTAAAGCTTCTTTGAGCTTTAAAGGGTTTTTACGTTCACGGCTCGACCATGCAGCTGGATGCATTTTAATAATATTTAATGCATGCTGAGCTTTAACTGGTAATTCATCCGCAGGGAACAACGTATCGAGTCTATAGTGCGCTGCAATACGCCAAAGTTCGAGTAAACGTGAAACGTGCGGAATCATATACAGTCTTACCTAGTCTTGAGAGGGTTGTAGTTGTGCATTGAGTTGCTGCAATCTTGCTTCTAGACGGTCAATGTCTTGATTAAGTTTGCGAGTGGCTTGAGTTAAGTCGTCCATTTCCCAGCGAGGGGCAAATAGGCCGCTATCTTCTTTTAATGCGTCTTCTGCAAAAAATAGATGACTTTGAAGAGAGCGTTTTAAATGTTTTGGTGCAAGTTGAATCTTGCCAATCTCGTGGGCGAGTTGAGGACCTACCCATCTAGATAAATGCGCAGCTAAATCGGGTTCAGCTTGCTGCATAATCTTTTGAATATCCTGTAGCAGGTGGTAGTCACCTTGCAATGGAATATTGCCAATCTGGTCTGGATCGCTGTCTAATAATTTAATCAGTTCAACGACATCTTTAACATGCAAAGTTGCAGTTGCTTCAGAAATTTTGAATTGGGCATCAAAAGGGCGCTGTTCAAAAATAGAAGGTTTTTCGCTGTGTCCTGTTGCAGTAGGTTCAAGACGTACTTTTTCTTGATCAAAGAATACATCGACAGAAAGCTGCGGACTATCAATTACAACACGCAACATTTTGCCCTGTAACTGATTAAGCTGAATGCGTGTAACCGCATCCAGATCGATCAGATGATGAATGATACGTTCGACTGCACCGAGTGCCAGAATCGACCACATATCGTTATCCCTTACAGTTTAAAGCCACGGTGAACGGCAACAATACCAGCAGTAAGGTTGTGATAGTCACAGTTCTGGAAGCCAGCATTTTCCATCATACCTTTTAAAGTACGTTGGTCTGGATGCATACGAATTGATTCAGCTAAATATTTATAACTTTCTGAATCATTGGCAACCAATTTACCCATAATCGGTAAAGCGGTGAATGAGTAGAGGTCATAAAGTTTTGAAAATGGCTCAAATACAGGCTTAGAAAACTCAAGAATGAGTAAACGACCACCTGGTTTTAATACACGGAACATAGACGCAAGTGCTGCATCTTTATCTGTCACGTTACGTAAGCCAAAACTAATGGTGACAAGGTCAAAGCTGTTGTCTGCAAAAGGCTCTAAAGTTTCTGCATTGGCAAGAACGAAATCAACATTGGTACAGCCCGCATCAATTAAACGGTCACGGCCAACATTAAGCATAGATTCGTTAATGTCCGAAAGTACGACATGGCCTTGTGGACCAACTTCACGGCTAAATACTTTTGCTAAGTCGCCTGTACCACCCGCAATATCCAACACGTGTTGACCACGGCGAACACCAGACATGTTAATTGCAAAACGCTTCCACAAACGGTGAATACCAAATGACATCAAGTCATTCATCAAGTCATATTTGCTTGCAACCGAGTGGAAAACTTCTGCTACTTTTTGTGCTTTATCTTCAGTTCTAACAGTTGAGTAACCAAAGTGTGTTGTTTCACCAACGTTGCCAGTATTACCAGCACCACGTGGTAAATTATATTTCGGTACAGAACCGTTAACAGGCGTATCTGTTAAGGTTTGCTGTAAAGTTTGTTGTTGCCCTTGAGGTGTACCTTGCGGTAAAGGTGAGCTTAGGAATGGGCTAACTTTGTCTGAACTTTGTGCCTGCTCAGTTGGAGATGTTGGCTTTTGGTTTTCGTTAGACATATTGTCTCTCCTAGACTCAAACTCAAGTGAAACGGAATAAGTTCTGCATGATGACAGATTTTGTCTATTTTTACAGGCATCATCATGCAAATATAATGAATAAAATCTCAACTTCGCGAGGTTGAGTTTTTCTATGTGCCGACCTTATCACACTCTAAACGGATTCGGATGCCCTGAATGTACATTTTCAATAATCTGGCGTTCTTTTTCAGTAAAAGTCTTAATAAAGGTCTCGGCTGATTTTAACGGTTTCATCGCACTAAAACCATCTTGAATGAAATCATACATCAATTCGAAGTGATATTTTTGGGCAATACCTTTACACATTTTAAAAGCAGTAAACATCATAAATGAGCGCATGTACTTATCGAGTGCTGCTCCTAAATCATCAAGGAGGGCAAGCTGTTGATAACGCGCTTCTGCTTGATCGAGCTTGATTAAGGTCAAACGCATAATCTCATCAGTGAGTGCGGTATCTGCCGGATAGTCCTCAAGAAGTTGCATTGCTACTTGCTCATCAAGTCGAGTGGCAAGTACAGCCAAACTTACCGATTTAGTGCCTGTTTTAATTGCATTTTCAGGTAAAACTTTTTCGGCTTTATGCGCATATTTCAAGAGGCGTTCAATTTGAGCTGCCAAGGCATCAAACTCTGGACCGCCATATAAACGATTTAAAAAATACTCTGACATGAGCTTGTGCGCTGGCAAATTAAAAAAGTCGTGATGCGTATCTTTCATCCGCTCTTTTAGCCATGTTTGTACATCTTGCAAACGTTGGGCAAGCACAGGATTATCGTGATAATTAAATGTTTTATATTGTTGTAAAAGATCATCAAAAGCAGCGAGTTTAGACATTTAAGGCTCTAATATTGGGCTATTTGCAAAAAATCATAAAAGGCATTGTAACCTTGTACTATGGCGAGTAGATGTAAAAAAAATGATTCATGCGTCAATTCTCAGGCAGATTTTTGTCGCAATGACATAATTTGTATAGCAATTCATCAATTAACCGCATAAGTTAAAGATCATCGAAATTAAACAATAAAAGATTAGAGCTGTGGATTATGAGTGAACAACAACCAAAATTTGAGATTCGTGATGAAGAACAGCTTTCAGTCGACTTGATTGAAGCACAATATGCGTTAAAAGAAAGCCGGGGAAAACCCAACGCTAAAAGCACACTCATTTTAATGAGTGGTATTGAACTGGCTGGAAAAGGCGAAGCCGTTAAGCAACTTCGTGAATGGCTAGATCCACGATATTTAAGAGTTAAAGCAGACGCGCCACGTGTGCTGACGGACAATGAGGCATTTTGGCAATCTTACTCAGCGTTTATTCCGACTGAAGGACAAATTGTGGTGATGTTCGGCAACTGGTATAGCGATTTATTAGTCACCGCGACACATGTTTCCGAACCTTTAGATGAAGCGCGCTTTGATGAATACATTGAAAATATGCGGGCATTTGAGCAAGATTTAAAAAATAACTATGTCGATGTTGTTAAAGTCTGGTTTGATCTTTCATGGAAGTCACTACAAAAACGTTTAGACAAAATAGACCCGTCAGAGCAACATTGGCATAAGCTTCATGGCCTAGACTGGCGTAATAAAAAACAATATGACACTTTGCAAAAGTTACGCCGTCGCTTTACCGACGATTGGTACATTATTGATGGTGAAGATGAAAAACAGCGTGATCAGTTTTTTGCTCAATACCTTTTACAACATATGCGTCAACTTCCAGAGCATGAAACCGAAGTTAAAGGAAAATGGCAGCAGGCTAAAATTCCAGAGAGTTTATTAAAACCTTCTAATGAACCACTTGAAAAAGCTGATTATAAAAAAGAGCTCGATAAACTGAGTAAGAAAATTGCTGATGCCATGCGTTTTGATAAACGCAATGTCGTGATTGCTTTTGAAGGTATGGATGCCGCCGGTAAAGGCGGGGCCATTAAGCGAATTGTTAAAAACTTAGACCCACGTGAATACGATATTCATTGTATTGGTGCACCTGAACGCTTTGAAGCTCGGCATCCTTACTTATGGCGCTTTTGGAACCGCATTAATGAAGCCGAAAAAATTACGATTTTTGACCGGACATGGTATGGGCGCGTACTCGTTGAACGTGTTGAAGGTTTTGCTTCGCCTTTAGAATGGCAGCGTGCTTATGATGAAATTAACCGCTTTGAAAAGGATTTATTTGATAGTCAAACGGTTGTAGTAAAAATTTGGCTGGCGATTAGTAAAGACGAACAAGAGCAGCGTTTTAAGGCCAGAGAAGAGACACCGCATAAACGTTTTAAAATTACCGCAGAAGATTGGCGTAATCGTGATAAGTGGGACGAGTATTTAAAAGCCGCCGCAGATATGTTTGAGCGGACCAGTACTGACTACGCACCTTGGTATATCGTCGCAACTGACGATAAATATACGGCGCGTCTGGAAGTATTAAGAGCAGTTTTAAAACAGCTGAGAGCAGATTAAGCTCTCAGCTAAAATACACATATTAATTTACAATTGTGCCACGGCTTTTTTGCTGAATACGTTTTGCAAGGTTATAACTGTCATTCAGATGAGTTTCTGCTATTTTTTTCATCATGAAATAACCTAAACTTGCTGCTACAATTTGTCCGCCTAGCGGTATAAATTTAGTTACCTGTTTTGTTACGATTTTGCCCAAAAAGCCGTTAAATGTTTTTTTAACAGTAGTACGTGCGACTACAAAACCTGAAAATTCAAAACCGCGTTTACGTAACTCGTCCCAATGAATGGTTTTAGTTTTTGGGTCATAAACGCTCACGTGTTCAGGTGCTAAACCAAAACGGGAATTGATATCTGGAATCAGGTGCGACAAAATTCCCAAATCTACCGCCACGTCAAAAAAAGGAATCGGTACAATTGCCGCTCCGGCTGAGACGTAAGCTCTTTTTTTGATGAGATCATGGCACTCATCGCGAATTTGTTCCAGATTTAGGCTAGGATCAATATAGTCAGGAATCTTGTCAATTTTCATAATGTCTACCTGTATAAGTTCTTGATGGCGTCATTCAAACCAAGTGAAAGTGACACCTTAAGTTAAATTATGCTGTGTTTAAACCAACGTGACATAGTCAGATTCAGTTGTATAGTAATGAATGTTTATGATTTTGTGCATAAATTATGCAAGCAGGATATGAAATAAATGGGGATCCATGTTATTCAAAGTCAACGTATTGATGTGTTGTTGCAAGGTGTATTGGCGTCTACATCTCAAGCTTCAACGCATCCATTACAGGTTTTGAAAACCCAACATTTTATTGTTCCAAGTCCTGCGGTCGAGCAGTGGCTGATACAAAAACTTGCAGAACAGCAAGGCATGAGTGCCAATTACCAGTTTCACCAACGGGTACGAGGTTTCCAATGGTTTGCCTATCAGCAAGTTTTAACTGCGCATAAAGAGCAGGTCCGTAAAGCGAACATCCCGCGTTTGATTTTTAAATGGCGGGTGCATCAGGCTTTACACGAATTTATTCAACCTGACACGATGAGCATCGACACGTCGCATCCATTACATTCTATTGTTCAGCGTATTTATGACAGCGCAGATCGACTCGAACAAGGCATAGATAAACAATTAAAAAAACAAAAAATGTTGTACTGGGTCGCTGAGCAGGTTGCCGATCTATTCAGCAACTATATGATTTATCGTGGACAGTGCCAGCGAGGTTGTGAAAATAGTTGCACCTGTCCGGAAAACTGGTTGTCTGCTTGGGGGCAGGGCCGATCACTAGATATTGAAAAATATATTGTACAAAAAGATGAAGAAGTGACTGCTTTTGCATTGCATCAAACGCAAGAGCTAGAACGTTGGCAGCGTTGGTTATGGCAACAACATTTTCATGATGACTTTTTGCAGATGCAGCAAATCGATGAGTTGTTTTGGCAAGAATTAGATCATCCGGACCGTAGTAAGCGTGCTATTTCAAGATTACCTAATCAAGTGGTGATCTTTACGTTGTTAGATTTACCGCCTAGCCAATTACAGTTTTTGCGCCGTTTAGGACAATACGTTGATGTGCTGATTTTGCATTATAACCCTTCACAAGAATATTGGGCCGATAGTGTCGATCCACTGTGGAAGCAACGTTATGACTTAGGGGTGAAAGAGCGGTTTATTGCGAAAAATCCGAAGGCTACAGACGCTGAAATTAGTGAGTTTTTTAATAAATTCACACTCAACTTTAATGCTGAAGCGCGTGAGTCTAGACATCCGCTTTTAACCAGATTGGGTAAGCAAGCCCGCGACCACTTTTCGCTATTATCAAATTTGTCTACGGGCGAAGAAGGTAAATGGGTGGATGCTTTTGTAGATGATTTTCCAGAAAGTTTACTCGGTAAAGTTCAGTCAGATATTTTACATTTGGTAGAACCGCAAGCGAAACAATATGAGCTTGCCCCAGATGATGACTCGATTCAGATTCATGTTTGTCATTCGACTTTACGTCAGCTTGAAGTATTAAAAGAGCAATTAATCTGTTGGTTGGCTAAACCGCATGAGCAGCCGCGCCGTCCAAACGATATTCTAGTTTTAGTTCCTAATTTGGCTGATATTGAGCCTCTAATTCGAAGTGTATTTCCCGCTACTGCTACTGAACAGGGTGTGCATTTGCCTGTGAAAATCGCAGGTGTTGCATCACTCGATGCACTTAATGCATGGCGTGCCGTAATTGGACGTATTCAACTGATGCAGGGGCGTTTTAGCTTTGATGATTTTGCTGACTGGTTAAGTTTGCATGCGACCCAGCAACGTTATGAACTTGAGTATGTTCAGGTTGAGCGAATTTTAAATTTACTTGCCGATGCGGGCTTTAAACGAGGGCTAGATGCAGAGCATCTCAAACGTAGTTTGTGTGAAGGGGATGATGATTATCGATATAGCTTTAAATTTGCCTTGGAGCGATTGGCCCTTGGCATTGCTGTGCCTGTACATGCAACGTTCAATCAGGTCTTGAGTTATGCCAAAGTTCAGCCCAGTGATTTTGAGTTGATTGGTACACTTATTGAGATTTATCAAGATTTGAATGAGCGCCGTGATTGGTTAACTCTACATGAACAAGGGAAAGTCTATACGGTTGAATATTGGCTTCAAGTGCTAGGCAAAGATATTGTTGAGTTTGAGCAGGTCGGTGTTGCAGCTTTAAAAGCTGTGCGGGAAATTGTTAAAAA
This sequence comes from Acinetobacter pittii, assembly GCF_034067285.1. Classification (NCBI taxonomy): domain Bacteria; kingdom Pseudomonadati; phylum Pseudomonadota; class Gammaproteobacteria; order Moraxellales; family Moraxellaceae; genus Acinetobacter; species Acinetobacter pittii. The sequence goes on along the minus strand of NZ_CP139286.1, from coordinate 3,320,341 downwards.
ACAAGAACGAATGTTGACACTCGCAAGCTATTACGCCGAGACAGAAACAGGAACTTTGCGCAAAATTACCTTGCCTCTGCCTTATATTATTGAAGAAATTCAACGGACTTTAGAAAGTCAAAGTGCACAAGCTGAACCGACAGGGCAGATTACCTTCGCCCAAATTGGACATATTCGACCGTTACCTTATCGCTTAAAGGTCATGTTAAATCTTGATGCAGGGCAATTTCCAAACCGTGATACCCACGTTCCATTTGATTTAATGGATGCACTACGCCAACAGTTAGGTGACCGATCTCGACTTGAAGATGATCAAGGCGCTTTTTTAGATGCTTTATTATTAGCCCAAGAAAATTTATGGCTGTTTTATAACGGCTTTGATGTGAACGATGGCGAAGTGCGTGAACCTTCAAGTATTCTTCAAGAGTTCCGTGAGCATCTTGCCTTAATTGTGAAAGCTGAAAATGATGCACCTGAAAATATAGTTGTTGAAGGGATTGAGATTCCTTCACAATTAAAACAACTCTATCACTTCCATGATTTACAGCCTTTTGACCCGAAAGGATTTACTGTAGAGAAACGTGTTATTCGTTATCAAGATCACTGGTTTAAAGTCGCTACACAAATTCAGCAAGTCTCAGGAAACCGTCAGCCTTGGGCGAACACGACCTATCCGCTACAAATACCTGACATCTTGGTTTTAGAAAGCCAGCAGTGGATACAAGATGTGACATTCCCAGCACGGTTATATTTGAAAACTTTAGGGGTAGAAAACTTAGGAAGTGTCGGAGTGCTCGACCAAAATGAACCTTTATTATTAGATGGTTTAGGGCGCTATACAATTCGATATTTTTTACAGCAATCTGAACAGCAAGCACAACCTGAAGTATTAATTGATCAGTTACCTGTAGGCAAAGTCAAATATAGCGCATGGCAACAAGGTGTGTTTGAGCAAGAATGTTTACTTGAACGCCTTCACCATTATGCACCAGCAGTGACACCAACGACTCAGCGTATTTGGCGAATTGCTAAACAGCTTCATATGAATATTACAGTTCCGAAGTCTGAAACTCGGGATTGGGTGAGTATGGAACCTTCAAGCGCTCGGGCAAAAAGACGCGCTAAAGTCTGGTTAGAATATCTGCTCTGGTTAGCTTACTTAAATGAGGGAAGTGCCGGGGCTGAAAAACGCCGTATTGTGGTTTTTAGTGATCAAACTGTGATTTGTAGTGGGGTTAGTTCTGAGCAAGCTCGGCAATATTTACAACCATGGTTTAAAATCTGGCGCCATGCACAGCAACAACCTTTGGTTCTACCAGCAGCCTTATTATTAAAGCCACTAGAAAAAGCTAAAGCATATCAGTGGGAAACAACAAATCAGACAGAAAAAGCAAAACTGGATGAGAAGAGCTATACAGAGCTGTTAAAATACTGGAATGAGACAGGGTCATTTACCACAATGGATATGACTCAAAATGAAGCTTGCAAGTTGCATCAAGACTGGAGCTTTATTTTGCAAGAACAAGATGCGCAAGCTTTGCTTCAACATGCTTGTGATGAGTTTGCGTATGATTTGTATCATCCGGTTTTTCAATTTCAACATTCGGAGTAAGGCATGAACTCAAGAGTACAGGTGTCTTATCAACCTATTATTGATATTGAATTTAGTGGCTTACACTTAATTGAAGCTTCGGCAGGTACAGGAAAAACCTATACCTTATCAAGTTTGATGGTCCGTATCTTTCTTGAAAAATACTTGCCTAGACAAGTCATTGCGACCACGTTTACCCGTGCTGCCGCTGCCGAGTTAAAAAGCCGTATTCGTGCACGTTTGGTTGAAACGTATCGTTATTTAGATGCCAAGCGTAGTTTTACAGAACAAGAATTACTTACGCAGGCAGAGCAAGAACCTGACTTATTACTCCAGCATATTCTAAAGCATTTTGCGACGCGTATTGCCTATGCGTGTGAACGTTTAAAACTGGTTATAGATCAATTAGACGAGTTATTTGTCGGGACACTCGATAGCTTTAGCCAAAAACTATTACGTGAGTTTGCTTTTGAGAGTGGCAAAATTGAACGCGCTCAAATTACCGATGATGCCAAAACTTATAGTCGGCAACTGATCCATGATGTACTGCGTGAATGGATACAGTCTCAACCTCAAACCGTGATTGATGCGTTGTATTTGGCAGGTGAGCTTAAGAGTGTTGATAGTTTTGTTAAACTGGTCGAAGACTCACTTAATTTTAGTTCGGCTCATTTTAAACTTCCCGAAAAACCAACCATTCAATTTGAACAACTTGCCCAGCTCAAACAATTAGCGACAGAAATTGATATCAGCCTTTTAGAAGCATATTACTTGCTTGATGGCGAACACTATAAACATGTGAGCGGGACAGTATTTAGAAATGGGACATTTAATAAACTATTTAGTGAATGTTTACCGCAGCTACTACAAGTTCTAAAGCAAAGTGACATTATTTTAGTTTTTGACGGGTCATTAGCCGCACAACGAGAACTTATTTTTAAGTTTTTAGGTCAACTTGCCGATCAAAAAGTTTTTAAGAAATGTCCTGCTGAAATCTCAGAGGGTTTCTATCAGCATCCCTGTATTCAGCAAATTCAGAAGCTCTTTGGTGTGCTGAAAAATTACGCCGAGCAGTTCGACCAGCTTCATATTTATTTAAAAGCCTATTTATGTGTAGAGGTTAAAAAACGCTTACCACAGGTTTTACAAAATAAAGGTGAAACTACTTTTTCTCAGCAAATTCGTACACTTTCTGAAGCTTTAAAAGGTGAGCAGGGGCAACGTTTTGCTGTATTTGTGCAGGCTCGATATCCCTTAATTTTAGTTGATGAATTTCAGGATACCAACCAAGATCAAGACGACATGCTGGCGAGCATTTGGCGCCATCCAGAGCGCTATAAAAAAGGTTGCATGATTATGGTGGGTGACCGTAAACAGGCGATTTACGGTTTCCGCGGTGGGGATATGCTCACCTTCTTAAATGCCTATAAAGATATTCAAGCCAAACATGGTCGTGAGTATAAGCTAATTCATAACCATCGTTCTGTTGCTGATCTGGTTGAAGTGGTCGATGCCTTATTTCAAAGGCAAATCGACTTTGGTGAAGAAGTTCAATATGACCCAATTCGAGCAGGAACTCGGCCTCATCCTGTATTGATTGAGCAGAACAATCATAATCCTCACCCTTTACGCTGGTTGATGCTCAAAGATAAAGAAACAGAGGCTCAGCAAGTTGCATGGAAGATTCGAGATCTACTTAACCAGTCACATGCTGGACAACTATATTTTCAAAAAGATGCTCAGACTCAAACCTTAAACGAAGATGATATTGCGGTATTGTCTCGTAATCATGATGGGCTGGATAAAGTTCAATTTGAGCTAGAACGTTTAGGAATTCGTGTTAACAGGCCATCAAAACGAAGTGTTTTCGATTGCTCGATTGCTCAAGACGTGGGGGCTTTGCTGACCGCCATACTTCATCCTTACGATGAGGCAAAAGTGAAGCGAGCTTTAATTAGCCGTCTATTTGCCATGGATTTAAAACAACTCTTGCAACTTGAGCAGACAGCCGAAGGGTTAAGCCAGTTTATGACTGGTTTTGACACGATTAGAGAGTTGTGGTCCGCTCAAGGCTTTTTAGTGGCATGGCAACAATGCCTCATCCAGTTTGATATATGGCAAAATTTGGTTGCAGCTCAAAGTAAAGATAATGAACGGGTTGTGGTGAACTTGCGTCATTTAACTGAAATTTTGAGTCAGCACAGTGAAAAATACTCAGGTGCTCAGAACCTTTATCACTGGTATCTCAAACAGTTACGTTCTCCTCTTGATCGTGATTGGGAATTAGAACGTAAATTATCGAGCGAAGCTGGTGTTCAGCTCATGACCATTCACCAGTCAAAAGGGCTGGAATTTAAGATTGTATTTTTATTAGGTGCAGATAAGCCCTTTCGAGAAAATAATAAAACACTTAATTTTTCAACCCAAGATATTGTCAAACCAGACTCAAACCAGACTTTGACTCAACGTGTCGTTGCGATTGCTGACAAAACTTATTTGAATGAGATTGAACTTAAGCAACATGAAGAGCGAGCACTCGCTGAACAAAATCGTCTTTGGTATGTCGCTTTAACGCGAGCAAGCCATCGCGTCTATGCTGTTTTACAAGATAGTGATGGTAAATCGGTATCAGGCCTCGCATTTTGGAAAAATAGAGCTGAACCTTTTCAACACCGTTGCTGTACGGATGAAATGGTTTTGGAACAGATTCCACAAGCAATTCATTTAGCCAAGCAAACCAGTGTTATTGAAATACAAGCAAAACGGTTTCCTGAACAACGTTTTTATTCGAGAGGGAAAACCAGTTTCAGTTACTTGGCACAGCATTTAAAACATAAGGCTGGCACAGATTTATTGGCCAGCCAGAGCAATGATGCTGTATTGGCAGAAGATGAGTTGGACTTAATTCATACTGCTGAAGCAATCAGTGCTCAGCCGATTGACTGGATCAAGAGTAACTTTCCTAGAGGAACACTTGCCGGTAATTTCTTGCATGAAATATTTGAACATATTGATTTTCAATGTTCAGATGACTGGGTCATAGAAATACGACGTCGTTTTAAAAATGACTATAGTAGCCTTTGGCAAGATTTACTCAGTAAATATAACGAGAGCTTCCCAGAAGAGGAAGATGCAGAAAATCTGCTTTACCAGTCAGTTGCAGAGTGGTTAAAAGATATTTTGCGAACACCGCTTTCTCAAGGCTTTCAATTAAACCAGCTCCAACAAGATCAGTATTTGTCAGAGTTTCCTTTTTATTTGGCACTCTCAGATCGGGTTTTAGCGATGACACGTATTCAGCAGCTTTTCGCTGAATATGGTTTGAATATGCCGGAGTTACTTGAGGCTCGATCAGCGCGTTACCTCAACGGTTCTATCGATTTGGTTTATTTTGATGGTCAGCGTTACCACATTGCCGATTATAAAAGTAATTACTTAGGGGATGATCTTGCAGATTATCGTAGCGACAGCATTGCCCAAAGCATGTCTTTAGCAAGTTACTGGCTACAAGCAGGTTTATATCTCGTTGCATTACATCGTTATTTGCAAGTCAAAATGCAGAATTACCAAATTGAACAACATTTGGGTGGGGCAACTTATCTTTATTTACGTGGTATGAATGGTGAAGCGGAGCAGGGGTACTATTATTGGGAACCTAGCGTCGAGTTTATTCTTCGTCTTGATGCCATTTTGGGGTATTTTGCTGAGGATAAAATAGCATGAAAAATGCTGATAAAATGCGTAATTTGAAGATTAACAAATACTTGACATGTGGATAAGCCTGTCTATAACCATGTGGACAAGCGTGTGGAAAACTAGGTGGATAAGTGTGTGGACAATCTAAATAGCTCTGAACAGGCCGATTTAAGCTGGTTAACAACGTGGAGTAACTTCTTAAATCAGGCTCCATTTACTGAACAATCGCAAGTGTCAGAAGCCACTTCTTACTTGCAGCAGCTTATTGAAGCGAGCTTGCAAGGCGATAGCTGTATCGATGTCAGTTCTGAGCAAATTGCCGCACTTGGTCAGCTTGTTATATCTGCTGATCAAGCAACTTCAAAAGTTGCGCCGTGCGTCTACGATGAGCAGGGGTTGGCATTATACCGATATTGGCACCTAGAGCAACGACTTGCAGAACAAATTTGTCGATTAAAGCAACAATTAATTCAACCCGTAGCTTGTGAAGACTATCTGGACCTACTCACCGATCCTCATCAACAGGCAGCTTTACAGATGGTTGCTCGGCAAAGCTTGAGTATTATTACGGGTGGGCCGGGTACAGGTAAGACTTATACACTGGCACGTATTATTGCTGTGCTGAGTCAGGCAATTCCGCATATTCGTGTGGCGATGGCCGCTCCAACGGGTAAAGCAGCACAGCGAATGCAAGAAGCTTTACAGAACTCGTTTAACGACCCTAAATTGCTTGAGTCTGGATTAGTTAGTGAAGAGCTAAGGAATCAGGGAACACAAACGATTCACCGATTATTAGGGATGGGACATAGCCAAACACCACGGTTTAATCAAAAACAGCCTTTGCCCTATGACGTAATTGTCGTGGATGAAGCTTCTATGCTGGATTTAAATCTAGCAACGTTATTATTTGAAGCTGTGCCCGAGTCTTGTCGAATTATCTTATTAGGAGATGCAAATCAGCTCGCTTCTGTTGATGTTGGGGCGGTTCTTGCAGATTTGCAGCAAATACAGGCATTGGCTGACAACAGAGTACAATTACAAACCAGTCGCCGTTTCGCTGAAGGGGCACTGATTGGGCAAGTTGCTAAATTTATTCAGGCGCAAACCCATCAACAAGATCATGTAGAAGTTTTGCAGAGATTTGAAGTTGATATTATTCAAGCCGCAGAATTAAAACCTATACTTCTACAAACAGATATGCCCGATGTGGTTCAGCTTGAATATTTACCAGAAGGGAATCAATTAGACCTAGATGTCTATTATCAAAAGCTCATGCTCGGTTTCCAAGGGTATGTACAAAGTCTAAAGAACTATTTACAAGAAGAGCGCTCGATTGAACAGGTTCAAAATGTAGTAAAAGCATTTGATGACTACCGTATTTTAACAGCTGTTCGTCATGGTCCGTTTGGGTTGCAGCAGTTAAACCAATATGCCCAGCGTTGGATACAGCAACAGTTATCAATCGTGACTGTCGGAGGGTGGTATGTGGGCCGTCCAGTAATGATGACTTATAACGATTATCAACTCGGTATTTCAAATGGAGACATTGGTTTGTGCTTTGAGCACAGAACTCAGCCACAGCAGTTTGAAGTATATTTTCCAAGTTTGAATAAATGGGTCGCTGCAAATCGATTGCCTAAAAGCATTCAAAGTGCTTTTGCCCTAACAATTCATAAATCGCAAGGGTCTGAATTTACACATACTGCTGTTGTTCTTGATCAGGCTGCAAAGAACTTATTAAGCCAAGAGCTTATTTACACTGCGATTACACGAGCTAAGAAAGTAGTCAGTCTTTTAGTTGACCAAGAGGCTTTAATACAGGCATTTACAGTTCGTACTACAAGAAAAAGTGGGTTAGTTCAAAAAGTTAATCGGTTAGTTCGTTAAGCCAAACTTAATATTTTTACACTTGTAAGAAAAAGCTTACATAGATTCGAGATATTTGCTGCTAGAGTACATCCCGTGTTTTTGAGATTATAAACGCACAACGAGCTTGGCAAGGAATGTCGGGCAAAATCGCACAATAATAACAACTTAAGTCGAGAGACTGCGAACTTACAATGAAGTAGGTGTATAAAGAGGAAACTTACAGCCGCTAAGCCTTGTAGTTTTGGGAGAGACTACAGGGCTTTTTTATATTCTAAATTTCACGGCCTTTCAAAAAGTATGACAAAACTTCGCTTTTAGCGTCATCTGCACGATGTTTTCTTGTAAAGATTTAAATCAATAATATCAATATATTTTTCTGTAATATGTTTTTAAAACAGGCATTTTTCCTGTGAATTGTTAAGTTAAATGTTATACAGAACTGTACGTTAAATGTTAAAAGGAGCCATTTGCCAAATATTAGACAGACCTGTACGTTTTTACTTACATGATGATAAGAAAAATACTACTTTTCTTCATAATTGGATATGTCACAATACATCACATAAGGAAATAGAAACAAAAACAACGGAAGTGAGTTAAAACAACAAGAAGGATGTGACTAGCATCTCACCAACGACAATAAAAACAGTAATAACACGATAAACAAAAACTACAGCGCCAAAAACCCAAGCAGAAATGCTTGGGTTTTTTATTTGCTTCTACACTAAGTCAGTCTCATGAGAGTCGCTACCAAATAAAGAACGGCGTTGATCTCTCGATATACGCGGACATTGTGCTGAGATTTGATAGAGAACTTTAGCTAAAGCAGGCAGGTGAGTACCCACTACAGATTTACCTGTTGTTAATAGGGAAACACTGATATCTCTTTCAGGGTCAGCCCAGCATAAGATATTAGAAAACCCTAAATGGCCAAATGCTTGTCCTGTCATTGGACCAAAAAGGCCGACAGGGTTGCTGCCTAACATTGGTCCTAAAGCATAGCGCATTGGAATTAATAACGTACGGTCAATATTAACGCCAGTAGTGGGAAGAGTCGCTCTGAAAATAGTTTTTTCACTGAAGATTTGCTGACCGCCATAGCTTCCACCACTTAAAAGCATTTCAAAGAAGCGGCCAGCTTGTTCTGCACTGGTGTAGATATTGCCGGCTGGGCAAATAGTGTCCATAAAGCGACTATCGTTCGTCACATCAACTGCAAGTTGCAAACCGCCACCTAAAACATGATTCAGATAATGATCGGTACCAAGGCGAGGGTGCAGACCTGTTGCACAGTTTAAGGCGACTTCTGAACGATATTCTGGTTTCAATCCATAGTTGAAATAAGGCATTCCCATCGGCTTTTCGATAGTTTGATGTACAAATTCACGTAAGTCTTGCCCAGTCACCCGTTCAATGACTTCTCCTAAAATGTAACCTGCCGTAACCGCATGATAGGCAAGATGATTGCCAGCGGGAGAAACAGGTCGAGCAGCATATAAACGTTTTAAAATTTCGTCTTTATCAAATAATAATTCTGGGGTGACATCGCCTTCAATATAGGGAATACCACCGCGATGTGCCAATAAATGAAAGATCGTTGCACGGCGCTTACCATTGACACCATATTCTGGAATGTAATAACTCACGGGGTCGAGCAAATTGATTTCACCTTTTTCATCTAATAGATGAATCAACATGGCTGTGATCATCTTCGATGCTGAAAATAGGCAAACAGGGGTATCTGGGGTTGCAATCAGCGCATTTTCTTGAAGACCTGCCGGAGAGTTCCCTTGGGCATATCCAATGCTTCTATTGAGCAAAATTTTACCTTGCCTGCGTAAACAGAAGGTAATGAGTGGATAGTTTCCGGTTTTATACAGTGCTTCTATACTTTTCCAGATTTTTTGAATCTGATGCTCACTCATTCCACCCTGTTCAGCAGCAACTTCGTCTTTTTGTCGAATGACTTGCTCAATATTGTCCGGTACTGGACAAGTGTTGGTTGAAAAAATTTTCACACGTCCCTCGCGCTTCTTTCTTTTTATTCAAGGCTAGTGTGCAGGGTTAAGGACCTGATGTCAGTGTCTAAAATGACAAGTTACTGAAAACTATTTTGCAATCCACCTATAGATACCTTAAAATAGGCGACTTGCTGTAGTGATGCACGGCAGTCAGTTGCCTCAACTGATTCATATCGTTTACTTTTTTAAGCATCTCGGAGAAATCGAATGGCTTTAACTAATGCAGACCGCGCAGAGATCATTGCTAAATTTGCTCGCGCTGAAAATGACACTGGTTCACCAGAAGTACAAGTAGCTTTATTGACTGCTCAAATCAATGATTTACAAGGTCACTTCAAAGCTCACAAACACGACCACCACAGCCGTCGTGGTTTGATCCGTATGGTTAACCAACGTCGTAAATTGCTCGACTACTTAAATGGTAAAGACCACGGTCGTTACACTGCTTTGATCGGTGCTTTAGGTTTACGTCGTTAATTCGATTTTCACTTTGTTTTCGCTATTTCGCATGTCGCAATGCTTTATCGCTGAAAAGAGAGTTTCACTTAATGTTAGGTTAAGTGATTTTTAGAAGGGGCGCTTGTGCGCTCCTTCTTTGCGTTTAACTTTTTTAAATAATTGATCTAGTGTGATGGCTTCTAAGCTTTGTCATTTATCTACCAATCGGTGTAGTCTGAATGCCAAACCTTAGGGGTCTCACTAGAATAAAATTAGGAAAATACAATACATGTCAATGTTTAATATCGTTCGTAAAGAATTCCAATTCGGTCAACATCAAGTCGTTTTAGAAACGGGTCGCGTTGCACGTCAAGCAAACACAGTTTTAATCACTATGGGTGGCGTAACTGTTTTAGTTGCAGTTGTTGCTCAACCTAAAGCAAAAGCGGGTCAAGACTTTTTCCCGTTAACAGTTAACTATCAAGAAAAACAATATGCAGCTGGTCGTATCCCTGGTGGTTACGGTAAGCGTGAAGGCCGTGCTTCTGAAGCTGAAACGTTAATTTCACGTCTTATTGACCGTCCAATTCGTCCGTTGTTCCCAGAAGGTTACTTCAACGAAATTCAAGTAACAGCAACTGTTGTTTCTTCTGACAAAACTATGGATGCTGACATTGCAGCAATGCTTGGTACATCAGCAGCATTGTCTATTGCCGGTACTCCTTTCCGTGGCCCAATTGGTGGTGCACGTGTTGGTTTAATCAACGGTGAATATGTTCTTAACCCGAACTTCGAACAGTTAAAAGAAAGTGACCTTGACCTTGTGGTTGCAGGTACAGAATCTGCTGTATTGATGGTTGAATCTGAAGCGAAAGAACTTTCAGAAGACCAAATGCTTGGTGCTGTGCTATTCGGTCATGACGAAATGCAAATTGCAATTCAAGCGATTAAAGAATTTGCTGCCGCTGCTGGTGCTGTTGAATCAACTTGGGTTGCTCCAACTAAAAACGAAGCGCTTCTTGAGCAATTAAAAGCAGCTTTCGAAGCTAAAATTTCTGAAGCATATACAATTGCGGTTAAACAAGACCGTTATGCAGCACTTGATGCACTTTATGCAGAAGCTGTAGCTCAGTTCGTTCCAGAAAATGACGAAACTGGTATTGCTGATGAAGTAAATGAATTATTCGAAGACCTTAAATACCGTACAGTACGTGACAACATCTTGTCAGGTAAGCCACGTATTGATGGTCGTGATACAAAAACTGTTCGTGGTATCGATGTTCAAGTTGGCGTATTAGACCGTGCACACGGTTCTGCATTATTTACACGTGGTGAAACTCAGGCGTTGGTAACAACAACTTTGGGTAATACACGTGATGCGTTAATGGTTGATACCCTTGCTGGTACTAAAACTGATAACTTCATGTTGCACTATAACTTCCCTGCATACTCTGTAGGTGAAACGGGCCGTGAATCTGGTCCTAAGCGTCGTGAAATTGGTCACGGTCGTTTAGCGCGTCGTGGTGTTCAAGCTGTTCTTCCTGCTGCTGACCGCTTCCCGTACGTGATTCGTATTGTATCTGATATTACTGAATCTAACGGTTCATCTTCAATGGCTTCTGTATGTGGTGCTTCATTATCACTTATGGATGCAGGTGTTCCGCTTAAAGCACCAGTTGCTGGTATTGCAATGGGCTTAGTGAAAGAAGGCGAGCGTTTCGCAGTACTTTCTGACATCTTGGGTGATGAAGATCACTTAGGTGATATGGACTTTAAAGTAGCAGGTTCTGCAAACGGTATTACTGCACTTCAAATGGACATCAAGATTGAAGGTATTACCGAAGAAATCATGGAAGTTGCATTAAACCAAGCATTTGCTGGTCGTATGCACATCCTCAATGAAATGAACAAAGTCATTTCACGTGCTCGTGCTGAAATCAGTGCTCATGCACCGACGTTTGAAGTAATTAACATTAACCCAGACAAGATCCGTGACGTTATTGGTAAAGGCGGCGCGACTATCCGTCAAATTACCGAAGAAACTAAAGCTGCAATTGATATCGAAGACAACGGTACAGTACGCGTATTTGGTGAAACTAAAGCTGCTGCTAAAGCTGCAATTGCTAAGATTCAAGCGATTACTGCTGAAGTTGAACCAGGTAAGATCTATGACGGTAAAGTAATCCGTATTGTAGAATTCGGTGCGTTTGTAAACATCATGCCGGGTACTGATGGTCTTCTTCACATTTCGCAAATTTCAAATGAACGTATTGCGAACGTAACTGATGTTCTTAAAGAAGGTCAGGAAGTGAAAGTACAGGTTGCTGATGTTGATAATCGTGGTCGTATCAAATTGACTATGAAAGACATTGAACAAGCATAATTGTTCTAGTGACATGAAAAAGTCCGCTTGATGCGGACTTTTTTTATGGCATGATGCAAGTAATACAAAAACAGATCATTGTGGTATGCAGGTTTATTACTTTTATCGCCATCAAGCTGACGGCTATGTCTTTTTAAGCCGTGAACAGCATAGTGAACATGTTCTGGAGTTTTTTTGGATTGATAGTGTCAGAACGGATGTGGTGAACCATAACGAAGAATGGCAACAAAAGATTCAACAGCTTTCAGGCGTGGTGATTAATGAATTTCATATGCGGGATATTGCCAATATTGAACATCCCTGTGCATTTGATACCCTTGAAGAATATGACCTGCTCATTTTTAAAAAGCTGGTTACACCTGATGATGAAATTAAACATGCTGAATCCCAAGATAGTGTTTTTGGATTAGCGACGACACCCATCAGTTTTATCTTGACGCCTGATGTACTGATTAGCGTGCGTGAGCAGGGCAATAAGTCGATTGAAAACTACATTCAACGTCTCGAAAATATTTTATGTAAAACTTTAGAAGAGCAAAATAAGACCCGTAAACTGCCAAATTCACCAGTCGATTTATCGTTGCGACTTTTAAATAGTATGGTAGATGGCTATCTTGATATTCGCTCACCATTGACCAGAAGGGTTGAGCATTGGCAGCAACAATTACTGCAGGGAAATCGCCGTTTCAAACAATGGCACCAACTATTTCATGAAAATATGGCCTTTCAACAGGTTGAAAATTTATGCGAAGAGCAAATCGAAACCTTACAAGAATTCCGAGATGAAATTGTAGAAAATTACCATCATGTAGTTGGTAGTCATATTCGTAATTCTCAAGATATTTTATTGGTCCGATTAAATGATTTGATGAGTCATGTTGAGCGTATCCAAAAACATACTTTGCGATTACGCAGCGCAATTCAATCAGCAATTGATTTGCATTTTTCAGCGATTGCAAACCAGACCAATGAAAACATGCGGATTTTGGCAATTATCACCGCAGTTTTTGCACCGCTTACCCTTTTAACAGGTATTTATGGAATGAACTTTGAGTTTATTCCTGGTCTTAAATCGCCAGTTGGTTTCTGGATAATGTTAGGGGTGATGCTACTGAGCACGATTTTGCTTTTGTACTATTTTTATCGACAACATCTAGTTGGGCGTGGTGAAAAAAGTGTGATTGATTTATTGGCTCAACAGCATCGTCAAAATCGGATGAATTTGTTTTGGTTTTTGGAATATGAACCGATTAAGCAGACTTTGAAGGAAGTGGAGAAGATTACTCGGTTAAAGTAATAGGAATTTTCAAAAATCAGTAAATTTGAGTTGTTAGTACTGCCTCAAATTTAAGGATGAATTAGATGTTTTTTGTATAGGCTTATCCTTACTTTTGACTGGGCAAAAGTAACAAAACCCTTTATTGGACTGACGGTACATCCATGTTACCGCAGTCCAAAAGGCGGCATCCCTGCCACCCATCACCTTAGTTTATGCATGTTTGAATGGTTATTTAGAAGAATAAAACTCAATGAAAATGCTTCAACTGTTTTCTAAGTTGTTGTACTTCATCAATCAAATCTAACATTACCGCAACTGCTGCTAAACTTGCGTCAAAGTCACGTTGCAGACGATAAGCTTTACGAGCACGTGCGACATCTTCGCCCATAAACTGATGTGCTTCAGGTGTGTTCTCGACTGATAAAATATCATATTCAATAAGCTGAAGAATCCAGTCAGGACTTTGGCCACAAGCTTGAGCAAATTGTTGTAGGTCAAATGTAGATTGTTCATCAACGACCTCTGCACTAAAGGTATGGCCGTCATATACAATTTCTCGATAGTGAATGGTTGTCATGATCTTGCTCCCTAATGAGATGAACGAGGTTCGAATGAAGCAAAGGCTTCTGCCAATTGCTGATACGCTTCTTTTTCTTTTTCAGAATTTGCAGGGGGGAATACAATATTTAAAATTAAATACAGATGCCCTGGCGTTTTATTTGGTATCCCTTTGTCTTTTAAACGTAGCTGTTGTCCTTGTTTTGCATTTTTAGGTAAATTGACATTTAAAGGCCCTGCTGGTGTTTTTACTTCAATACCTTGGCCTAATGCTGCTTCCCATGGAGTTACATCTACAGTCAAATACACATCACTGCCTTCGACATGAACACGGTCTGTATCTTTATACTGGATCTCAATATAAAGATCGCCGTTTGCACCACCGTTGATCCCACTTTGGCCTTGTCCAGTTAAGCGGATTTGCTGACCTTCTTTCATACCTTTTGGTATTTTGACTTGAAGTGTTTTGCGTTGAACTTCAGGCTCGCCATAAGCATTCATGGTTGGGATTTGCAGGGTAATCTGTTGGGTTGATCCGTGATAGGCAATATCAAGATCAACCTCTATGCTGGCATGTTGATCTTCACCGCGATAACTACGTTGTTGTCTTTGATATTGTTGTTGCCCACCGCCAAAGCCTGCACCAAAGCGACCAAATAAATCTTCAAAACCGCTAAAGTCTGCTTGCTCACCACCTGTAAAGCCTTGACGATAAAACTGTGCTCCATCAAAGCCTCCTTGTGCAGCACCTTGACCAAAATTATTAAAACCTTGAGGGTGATCTAACATCTGGTCATATTCGGCTTTTTTATCAGCATTACTTAATGTGTCATAAGCAACATTAATCGCCTGCATCTTTTCTTCTGCATCTTTTTCTTTGCTGATGTCTGGATGATATTTACGGGCTAATTTTCGATAAGCTTTTTTAATTTCATCAGCAGAGGCTTTGCGTGTAACCCCTAATTCTTCATAATAATTTTTTGCCATAATGTTTTATCACGATGGTGTTGTTTATTTCATTATGAAACGATTTTTAGAGGTTTCAATAAGCTAGATTGTATAAGAGTTGTTCTATTACGAAATGAAATTAATAGGAAGAGGTATAGACAAATTAGCCCATACCTCTAATGAATTAGATAAAGCTCTGATACAAGCCATAAAGGGCAATCAGTAAAAGTAATACACCACATAGACCTAATATTTTGGGATATAAATGACTGTTAGAAAGACGGCGGAAAAAGATATAAACCAAAGATAAAGTGAGGAAGTCTAAAGCAATCCATGTCAGGGTAAGTATGGTTAAACTTAAATTTAACTGAGGGGTAATAGAGACGAATTGCGGAAAGAAAGCTGAGAAAAAGATAATATCTTTAGGGTTCGAAATACCGACGAGAAAGCCTTTTTTAAAGCCGCCATTTTGTGCGGAAACGGTTTGTATTGCTTCAGGGTGAGGAGCCTGAATCACTTCTTTGAGAATACTAAAACCCAAATAACCAATATATAGACAACCTAAAATCCGAATGATATTGAGATAACTATCATTAACACTCAGCACTCCTTTTAATACGAGTACTGAAATAAAAATTAAAATAAGCGAGGCTAAGTTCGTACCAAAAATTGTTTCAAGTGCTTTTTTATAGCCTCCTTTGAGTCCAGCGCTTGCAACTAAAATCATGACAGGACCAGGGGTCGCAATCATAATAACTACGCTAAAAATAAAGAGAAAATAATCAAAATAATTCATGGTATTTAGGCATCTTATTTATTGGGTTATAAAGTAGCCTTATATTATCCTATTTAAAATAACATATTGAAAATTATCATCAAAAAATACAGCTAAATAAAAAGGCGGTGTAACCGCCTTTTTATAAAGTTAAAATATTAACTTAAATGTTCACCAAATAATGCTAAAGCTTCTTCAGCGGTAAATGTGTATTGCGTATTACAGAACTGACAGTCCATACGAATCGGGTTCTGTTCTTCTAGGGTTTCATGAACAGCATCTACACCAATTTGAATCAGCGCATTTGCACAACGTTCTTTTGAACATGTACAACCAAATTTTAATGCTTCAATTTCTGGTAAACGAACTTCTTCTTCGTTATATAAACGATATAAGATTTCGTTGGCATCTAAATTGGTAAGCTCTTCAGCTTTTAATGTTTCAGTTAACATCGTCAAACGTGGCCATAAATCTTCATCGACCAAGTTTTGCTCTTCTTCATCATGACGTGGTAAGAGTTGAATCAGTAAACCACCAGAACGCTTATCTGTACTTGCCAACACAATGCGCGTTGGAATTTGTGCAGACAAATCGTAATACTGCATCAAGCAACCCGCTAAAGTCACTTGATCAAGCGGTACAATCCCTTGATAACGTTCGCCAAACTCCGGTTCAATATTAATAAATAAAACTGGGTTAACGAGAGCGCCAAGAACTGTACTGCTGTCTGTTGCTTCAGCAAAGCGAGGGTCGGTTTCATAGTCCGCTAGAGCACGAACCTCCCCTAAATGGTTACATTCAGCCATCGCCCATTTGAAGGTGCCGCTAGCCTGGATTTGCAAGCTGATACGGCCTTTGATTTTTAGTGTACTTGCAAGTAATGCAGTCGCACTCAACATTTCACCTAGCAGAATTTTAACAGCAGGCATATAGTCACGTTGAGCTAAGATAGTTTGTAGGGCTTCTTCTAGATGAACTACTTCTCCACGTACTGGAAAGTTCTCTATATAAAAGCGTTGGCGTAAATCAGACATAATATTCTCCAGGGCCCTAAGCAGAGTATAACTATTTCGTTTTAATCAAGCTTAGGAAATGCAGCGAAGCCGCAAGCCGGACAGGGGGCAGCTTTGTGCCCATTGTCCAATTATTTAGGCAATGTGAATAAGTCCTTAATATAGCCATTTTCTGAAATCTCAAGTTATTCTAGATGATCTCTTGTAATGTCGATGCGATTTGGTTGTAAATGACGCTTTAAATTAACATCATGTTTTGATGTAGCTTGTTGCTGCGCATCACTTTCAAACAAATGTTCAAGCTCGGCTAAGGCATTACGATGTGTTTCAAAAATCTTCTGTTCATCAGTATAAATACTTTGCTGCTGTATGAGCAATTTCTCATCATAATCCCGAAAGATTTCGATATTGTTATAGGCTTGTTCATCAGAGATACCGAGTTCTCGCAAGGCACGATAAGCCATTCCTAATGAAGATAAATACGTCTCACGCCAAATATATTCAACACCTAAATCTCTTAAAAGATGGACATGATGGCGGTCACGCGCGCGAGCTAATAGCTTTAAGTGGGGATAATTTAATCTAAGATGACGCGCGACATTCATGGAGTCTTCAACATCATCAATCGCTAAAATAAATACCTTTGCTTTTTCAATACCGGCAGAACGCAGTAAATCCGGTTGGGTCACATCGCCATAATAGAGCTTACCGCCGTATCGACGAACGAAGTCCACTTGCTGAAGATTGTTATCGATGGCAGTAAAACCTAAATGTTGCAGGCGAGCAATACGCGCGATAATTTGTCCAAATCGTCCAAAACCAGCAATGATAATCGGGTTATCCTGCTGAGGAATTTCATCGTACTCAGGTGGACGTTCTTTATTAAATAGAGGAATGACCTGAGTTGCCATAATCCAGTAAATCACTGGGGTAAGGACCATCGACAACGTTACAATAAGGGTCACTGGCTCTAATAGAGCCTGAGTTAAAATCTTCTCACTTTTTGCAAGACTCAAAATGACAAAAGCAAATTCACCACCTTGAGCTAAACAAGTCCCAAGAAGCAGACTATTGTTCCAACTGTATTTTTTATAGCGAGCAATCGCAGTCAATATCAGCGTTTTGATGAGTAATAAACCGACTGCGCCACCAATAATAAGCAATGGCATATCAATCAGTAGTGACAGCTGGGTGGTCATACCCACAGTCATAAAGAATAAGCCAAGTAGTAAACCTTTAAACGGTGCAATACTTGCTTCAACTTCGTGACGGAACTCTGAATCTGCTAATAATACGCCTGTGAGGAAAGCGCCTAATGTGGTGCTAATTCCTAATGTATCCATCAGCAAGACAACAGCAAGAATAATAAATAATCCTACTGCTGTAATAAGTTCAGTCGCTCCACTTTTAGCAACAAAGCGAAAGAAGGGACGCATTACATAGCGGCTAAACAGAAACAGGCCAGTAAAGGTTGCAATAATAGCTGCAAAATAAGCGACGCCATGATGGGTTGATTCTGTTCCTGCCAAGAGTGGAATGATGGCAAGTAAGGGAATAGCTGCTATATCTTGAAAGAGTAAAATGGAAAAAGACTGCTGACCATAAGTCGTATTGAGTTGCTGTTTTTCAGTCAGAAGCTGTAATACAAAAGCGGTAGAAGACAGCGCAAGGGCAAAACCAATCACAAAGCTGACAGAAAGCTGCTGTTGA
Organism: Acinetobacter pittii; assembly: GCF_034067285.1. Classification (NCBI taxonomy): domain Bacteria; kingdom Pseudomonadati; phylum Pseudomonadota; class Gammaproteobacteria; order Moraxellales; family Moraxellaceae; genus Acinetobacter; species Acinetobacter pittii. The sequence continues at coordinate 3,302,060 of NZ_CP139286.1, read as the reverse complement.
AACAGTAATAGTATGATCAACATAAGAATGCCCCCGCTAATGAGGACTTGTAGACTTCCCATCACAAAAATAGAGTCACGCATTTCCCACAAACGTTGTGGGCGTAACTCTAAGCCGATTAAGAACATCAATAAGATGACACCGAATTCGGCAAGTTCCATAATCGCTTCCGGGTCATGTGCAATATTTAAAACACTAGGACCCAGAAGTATTCCTGTAAATAAATAACCTAAAACTGTTGCTATCCCTAGGCGTTTGCCAAGAGGGACTAAAATCAGAGAAGCTCCAAGAAAAATTGTTGCTTGCAGTAGGAATGACATTCATTGCCTCGAATGTATTAGTCTCTTTTAAGTTTAAAGCCAAAAAGGCTTCTTCACACCATGATATTCAAATCATCTAATTAAATTCTTGCGGATCAACATCAATTGATAGTCTGAGTTGATGCTGACGCGGTGCATTAACCAATTGTGACCACCATTGTCTTAAGTAAAAATGTAGGCGAGCACGGTCAGCAGATAAAATTACCATGTGGGCACGGTAGCGTCCTGCTTTACGCTCCATAGGGGCTGGAATTGGTCCCCAAATATCAACAATGTCACCTGCAATTTGGCGTAATTGTTCCGCCGCTTCATTTAAGAAATGTAAGGTGTAGTCGCGATCTTTGGACTCTGCACGTATCAGTACGGCATAACGATAAGGCGGCAGCAATGCGACTTTACGTTCTGCAAGCGTCTGTTTGGCAACCGCCCGATAATCTTTTTCAATGAGAGTCGTTAGTAAAGGGTGATCGGGTCTTAGGGTTTGTAAATAAACATGGCCTTTATGTTCGCCACGGCCTGCACGTCCAGCGACTTGTACAATCAACTGCGCAGTACGTTCTGGCGCACGAATATCGACACTCAGTAAGCCCGCATCAATATCTAAAATAGCAACTAAGGTGACGTGTGGAAAATGATGGCCTTTTGCCAACATTTGAGTGCCGAGCAAAATTGTTGGTTTGTTTTGATGAATACGGTCATAGATTTTTTGCCAGCTACCCACACGACTTGTGCTGTCACGGTCAACTCGAATTACTTCATGTTCGGGAAATAATTCTTGTAAGTGTTCTTCGACCTTAGCTGTCCCTGCTCCTAGGGTTTTTAAACTCTTTTGCTGACATTCAGGGCAATGGTCTGGCAAGCGATGAACGGTACCACAGTGGTGGCAATGTAAGTAAGAATAAGGCTGAGTATGTAAAGTAAAATGCGCATCGCAATGTGGACAATTTGCTTGCCAGCCACAGCTTTCACACACCAGTACAGGTGCATAGCCACGACGGTTTAAAAAGATTAAAACCTGTTCTTTTCTGGCTAGGGTATTTTTAATCTGTTCGATTAAAGGTTGGCTAATGCCATGCTGTTTTTTGACAATTTTAAGGTCAATCAAATGCATTTTAGGTAAGAGCGCATGGCCTGCACGTTGGTTAAGTTGCAGTGCAGTTAATTTGCCAGTTTCGACCAAATAATAACTATCGATGCTCGGTGTTGCTGAACCTAAAATAACAGGGCAGTTTTGCAAGTGACCTCGATAAAGTGCGACATCACGTGCATGGTAGCGGAAGCCTTCTTGCTGTTTATAAGACAGATCATGTTCTTCATCTAAAATGATTAAACCTAAACGTGGCAGTGGTGTATAGATCGCAGAGCGTGTCCCTAAAATAATAGATGCTTTACCAGTTTGTGCCTGTTGCCATGCTTGTAAACGTTTAGAGTCATTTAAGCCAGAGTGCAAGAGAGCAATATCACAATTAAAACGAGACTTAAACCGAGAAATGGTTTGAGGGGTTAAACCAATTTCAGGAACCAAAACCAATACTTGCTTACCTTGCTTTAGCACTTCGTGCATGATGTGCAGATAAACTTCAGTTTTACCACTTCCAGTTAAACCATCTAACAAGAAGGCTTGGTACTGATGTTGCGCGTTTATGACGTGCTGGGTTGCCTTCTTTTGGTCTTCATTGAGTGTGAGCGGCATTTGTGCCAATTGAACAGGTGCGGGGCTAAAGTCGTGCGGTTCAAGTGTGCAATCTACTAGCCCTTTCTTTTGAAGCGCTTTAAGGGTAGCCGTTTCTACACCACTTAAATTGAGAATATTTTCTGTAGTTCCGGCAGGGTGTAACTTTAAAATCTGATAAGCATCTTGTTGCTTTACCGAGCGTTTAAGAAGTGCTTCAACATTATCGCAGGGTGTGATTTTCCAAAGATGAAACAAAACATCCATCGGTTTGCCCTGACGCAATAATGCAGGTAGGGCGGTTTGCATGACCTCACCAATTGGAAATTGGTAATACTGGGCTGACCATGTCAATAAACTTAAAACTTGTTCATCTAAAATAGGCTCATCATCTAAAAGTTCAGAAATGGCTTTAAGTTGAAAGGTGCCTGTAAATGGTTCATTTGGGTTCACTTTTTCAGTAATGATACCAATCAGGTTTTGGCGTCCAAATGAAATAGCGACGCGTGAGCCTACGCGGGCCCGTTCATATTGTGCTTGGGTGAGTGTATAGTCAAAAGTGTCGTACAGATGCACAGGTACGGCTACACGCACACGATAAACAACTGAATCAGGCTTTGGCGTTATGGTCATAGAGGCTCATTTCGTCAATTTTAAAAAACGGCATAGCGTCGTGAAGAGGACTTGGGTATTCTACACAGGCTATAGAACGAATATGAATGATTGCGTAGCATAGATGCAACAGCAGCGACTATTATTTTTGGAAAATTAGAACATTACCATGCCTGCATATCAATTTACTGCCATTGATGCTTCAGGGAAGCAGCAAAAAGGGGTGCTTGAGGGAGACTCAGCGCGCCAGATTCGCCAACAATTACGCGATAAAGCATGGACTCCCATTAGTGTCGATCCTGTTGAACAAAAAGATAAACATCAGAGTCAGGGGTTATTCCAAAAAAAGTTTAGTGCTTATGATTTGGCGCTCATGACCAGACAACTTTCCGTTTTGGTTGCAGCTGCTATTCCACTTGAGGAAGCCCTACGCGCAGTGAGTAGGCAAAGCGAAAAAACACATGTACAAAATCTTTTATTATCTGTGCGTTCCCGAGTCTTAGAAGGCCATTCACTCGCACAAGGTATGCAACAATCTGGACGGTTTCCAGACCTTTATATTGCTACGGTTGCTGCGGGGGAGCGTTCGGGGCATTTAGATCTCATTTTAGATCAGCTCTCGGATTACACTGAAAACCGCTTTGCCATGCAAAAGAAAGTTCAAGGCGCCATGATTTATCCCATCATTTTAATGCTGATGTCTTTTGGTATTGTGATGGGCTTAATGACTTATGTGGTGCCAGAGATTGTAAAAACTTTTGATCAAAATAAAGATGCTCTCCCGTGGATTACCGTCGCTTTAATGAAAGCCAGCGATTTTATTCGACATGCTTGGGTGTTTATTATTCTTTTTACAGTGGTGGGTGTTATCGCATTCGTTCGGTTTTTAAAAACCACTGCTGGACATTATGCTTTTGATCGATTAACACTCAAATTGCCATTATTCGGTAAACTGTCACGTGGTATTAATGCTGCACGCTTTGCTAGTACCTTATCTATTTTGACCCGTTCAGGTGTCCCTTTGGTCGATGCCTTAAAAATTGGTGCGGCAGTAACCAATAACTGGGTTATCCGCGATTCAATTGTCCACGCGGCTGAGCGTGTGACAGAGGGCGGTAACTTAGGTACACAGCTTGAGCGCAGTGGTTATTTCCCACCAATGATGGTACAAATGATTCGTAGTGGTGAGGCATCAGGCGAACTGGACCGCATGTTAGAACGAGCATCGACCATGCAAGACCGTGAGGTGACGACATTTATTTCCACCTTACTGGCATTACTTGAACCGCTTATGCTGGTTTTAATGGCAAGCATTGTACTGGTTATTGTAATCGCGGTTATGCTGCCAATCGTAAATATGAACAATATGATTTAATAACTTTGATATTAGAGATAATGATGAAAGTAAAAAATATTCAAAGCGAAACACCGATGGAACAACATAGTGAATCTGCGGTTTCAAATCAGTTTGAGCCAATGTGCCATTCCGAGCAGAGTTCTCCATCTTGCGTTCGGACAAAGCTTCGCTTTGTTAATCCTCACTCAGGCTTTACCCTCATTGAAGTGATGGTCGTGATTGTAATTTTAGGCGTGTTAGCTGCTTTAATCGTACCAAATGTCATGGGGCGTAGTGAAAAAGCTAAAATTGATACGACTCAAATTGCATTAAAGGGTGTGGCGGGTGCTTTAGATCAGTACAAGCTTGATAACGGCCATTTCCCAACTATGCAAGAAGGTGGGCTAGATGCTTTGGTTAACCAACCTGCTACAGCGAAAAACTGGATGCCGGGTGGTTATGTAAAAGGTGGTTATCCTAAAGACAGCTGGAAAAATGATATTCAATATGTCATTCCTGGGGCAGATGGGCGAGCTTTTGATTTGTACTCATTTGGAGCAGATGGCAAAGAAGGGGGTGAGGGTAATGATGCAGATATTTATTACCAACCTTAATTAAAATGTAATGGAGATTATCAATTCAGTTAAACAGTTAAAATGATAATACGAATTGATAATCTCTCTCAATCAGGAAAATATAATAAATAATTGAAAATTATAAAATTAAATTAATATTAATATTTGAGATTTATAATAAGAATTATTCCCATATTTAATAGTTACAAGAAAGTTAAAATGTTGAGGAAAATAAGCTATATATTTAAATAAAAGCTTTGCATAATAAATAAAAAGCACTTTATTCAATTAAAAGGAGAGATTAAATGAAAGCATTTCTCATATTAGATGAACTGACTCAGTTTCATTGGGTAATGCTCAAGTCTGTCCTATTGATTTTGGGTTTATTGCCGATTGCTGAAGTTTCATTAAAGTTATGGATGAGTACCGAGGGAAGTAGTCAAATCATGATTGGCTTCTTTGCATTAAGTATTGTGAGCGCATGGTTAATGGTGAGCTTCTTTACCGCATTAAAAGCGAGTGTTTGGCAAGCTAAACAAATATCTACTCAATATGAGCAATTACTTTTTAAAGCTTACCGTTATGTACCCATGGTCTTTTTATCGAGTTTAGTTGCTTATTTATCTTTGCAGTTATCGATCGCTTTTTAATGATAATTTAAAACTAAATTTTTAAATAAAACGTAGACTGAAGATCTACGTTTTATTTTTTAACTGGACTTAAAAATAGGGTGTTTCTTCATTTGTACATATTATATGCTTCAAATCAGCAATTTAAGAAAATGAGAAATATGAAATGGATCAAATCGAGTGGAATGATTTTTTAAAAGTAGAGCTTCGCGTTGGTAAAATTATTCAAGCTGAGGTTTTTGAAAAGGCGCGTAAACCTGCTTATATTTTGCATGTAGATTTTGGTGAAGAATTGGGTGTACGTAAATCAAGTGCGCAGATTACTAAGCTCTATCAGCCACAAGATTTGGTGGGTAAATTAGTTGTTGCCGTAGTGAATTTCCCTAAAAAACAAATCGGACCTATCCAGTCGGAATGTTTAGTGACAGGGTTTCATAATGCAGATGGTGATGTAGCACTTTGTATCCCAGAGTTTGAAGTACCTCTGGGTACAAAGTTATTGTGATTTAGCGGCGGGATTTAAAAGAAACGTCAACTTTACGTGGACGATATACCCAGCCTAGAACGAGCAGTAATACTGCAAATCCTAACACTGGATAATCACCTAAACGGTTATAAAGCGTTTGACCTTGCATAGCAGGTAAGTCACCTCTTAAGACAAACTCTTTATCGATTGGTGCTTGTTCAGTGATATGACCATTTTGATCAATAAACGCTGTTACACCAGTGTTGGTTGCACGAATAAACCAACGGCCATTTTCTTTCGCGCGCATTTGCACCATTTGCAAATGTTGCCATGGGCCCGCAGTACCCGTGAACCAAGCATCATTCGAGACAGTAACTAAGAAGTCACTGTCCTCTGCATTACGTCTTGTTAGGTTCGGATAAGCCACTTCATAACAAATTGCAGCAGCAAGTGCATGCCCTTTAATTAAGAGGGGTTTCTGGTCACTCTCACCACGTGTAAAACCGCTCATGCTAATATCATTTTGCATGGCTGGTAATACCCACGAGAGTAAACCTGAAAGAGGAATATATTCACCAAATGGAACAAGACGCTGCTTTTTATAGAGTCCACTTGAGTCACTGCCAGAAGCCATAATACTGTTGTAATACAGCGGGCTACCAACTTGATGTGATTTTTCGAAATCCCAATAAGGAATGCCAGTTACCCAAGCTGTATGGTTCTTTTTCGCTTGTGCATCCATTGCATCCAAAAATGGTTCAATATCAGTTTGGAAAAGTGGAATTGAAGACTCAGGCCATACAATCAGGTCACGACCCCATTCAGATTGAGTTAAACCAGCATAAATTTCTAATGTTCTAACTTGATATTCAGTTAACCATTTTAAATCTTGTGGAATATTACCTTGAATGAGTGAAACGCTAAGCGGTTTGGCATCTTTAGGTTTTACAAACTGTATGTATGATGCTCCCCATGCACCTAAAATCAATAGGGCAGATGGGATAATCCAGAAAATACGCTTGCGTAGAACTTCAACTAAAGCACATGCTAATACAATGACCACGAAGGAAATTGCATAAATACCAAATAGCGGTGCATAACCATCGAGTAAACGCTCGGTAAAAGCATAACCTACAAACAGCCATGGGAAACCTGTAAATACCCAAGTTTTTGCCCACTCGAAAACAATCCAAAGCGGCGCAAAAGTTAGTGGTGTTTCAGGGAAGAATCGTCGGTAAACCCATGTCTGAAATGCCGTAAATAAGCCCATCACAAGGGCCATAACAGCAATCATACACACGCTTAGAAAAGCATTGGTATCGCCATATACATGGATGGAAGTATAGAGCCAGAAAGCGCCTACAAACCATAAACCAAAGCCGTAGCTCCAACCAATAGCAAAGGCTTGTTTAGCTGAGCGCTTATGTAGTGTTGCATAGAGTAGGGCCGGAGATAAAATTGCCAACCACCACCAATAATAAGGTGCCAGTGAAAAACTGAATACGGCACCTGAAAATAAAGCAATGAGTAAAGGAAAAATTAAAGGAAGCTGTTTTTGTTGTTGCGAAGAATCTAACAGCTTTTCAAAGTATGCTCTCATTGACGTACAGCTCGAATCAGATGAATAGTGCGGGCATCTGCTTCAACGATTGTAAATAACCAATTTCCAAGCTCAACAGTTTGACCTTGTAAATCACTTACCAGACCAATCTCTTGAAGCAATAAACCGCCGACAGTTTCTACTTCATCGTCAGAAAAATCAGCATCTAAAACAGTATTGAAATGTTCGATTGGTGTAAGTGCTTGCACCATCCATGCATTTGCTACCGTATGGTCATTGTCAGGAACAATGTACTGAGCATCTTCATCAACCGTGTCGTGCTCATCTTCAATTTCGCCAACGATCTCTTCAAGAATATCTTCAAGCGTAACAAGACCTGCTGTTGAGCCATATTCATCAATCACAATCGCAATGTGAGTTTGAGTATGTTTCAACATACGTAAGACCTGATCGGAACGTGCACTTTCAGGAACAAATAAAGGTTGGCGCATAAGAACTCGAATATCAACTTTGGTATTCGGCTCAGTTAGAAACGGCAACAAATCTTTTGCGAGCAAAATCCCGACAACATTGTCAGGCTGATCGGCAGAGAAGACTGGAAAGCGTGAGTGAGCAGACTCAACCAGTACATCAAGAATATCAAGTAATTGATCATCTTCTTGCAAACTGATCATTGCTGTTCGTGGCGTCATGACTTCACGAATTTTTGTAGCTGGAAGGTCAAGAACGCCTTCAAGCATAGCAACGGTATCTGGTTCTAAAAAGCGGCGTGAATTTTGGACTAATTTTAATAATTCATCACGGGTTTCTGGCGCTGTACCTAACCATTTTCGTAAGCCTCGCATTCCCCACGACGGACTTGGTTCCTCTTGCATGATCTTTCCTAAAGACTCAATGTATCAAATGAATATACAGATCATACCGAAGAAAAGATGCTTATGCATCTATAAAACAAGCTAAAAGACAAAACGTATATTGTTATGTAAAAGCCAGTTACAGTTAACAGCTCAGTAATTTGTTTATGCTAAAATGTGAAAATTCTATTTGTTCGAGTTTGTTATGTCAGAGCAACCCATTTCACCTACTGTACAACTCAATACGCGTGGATTACGTTGTCCGGAACCTGTGATGATGTTGCATCAAGCCATCCGCAAATCTAAATCTGGGGATGTGGTTGAAGTGTTCGCAACAGATAATTCGACTTCGTGGGATATTCCTAAATTTTGTATGCATTTAGGCCATGAGTTGCTTTTGCAAGAAGAACGCTTAGATGAAAACGGTCATAAAGAATTTCATTACTTAGTAAAGAAAGGGTAAGGTTTTCTAGATTAAAAAAGCCCCGAATAATCGGGGCTTTTTACTATTACATATTAGGATATGAGACACGACTAGCAAAGCAACGCTTTGCCGTGTCGCAAGGAATTACATATTAGGATAATTCGGACCACCACCACCTTCAGGCGTTACCCATGTGATGTTCTGAGATGGGTCTTTAATATCACAAGTCTTACAGTGAACACAGTTCGCTGCGTTAATCTGGAAACGTTTAGAGCCATCATCATTTTCCATGATTTCGTAAACACCAGCAGGACAATAGCGCTGTGCAGGCTCATCCCATTTCGGTAAGTTTACATTCACTGGAATTGAAGGATCTGTAAGCTTCAAGTGAGCTGGCTGGTTTTCTTCATGTACAGTGTTTGAGATAAACACAGAAGATAAACGGTCAAATGTAAGCTTGCCATCTGGTTTTGGATAGTTTGGCTTAAAGCTGGTTGCATCAACAGTTTTCAATGCAGCGAAGTCTTGCTTCAAGTCATGTAAAGTGAATGGTACTTTAAAGACATTCTGGTCGATAAAGTTAAATGCACCACCCATCCATTGACCAAATTTATGCATTGCTGGGCCAAAGTTACGAGAGTTATAAAGCTCTTCTTTTAACCAGCTGTTGTTAAATTTTTCAGTGTATGAAGTCAATTCTTTAACGAATAAATCTTCGCCTTCAGTAACACGTGCAATCGCAAGATCACCGCCTTTTTCTACACCGGCAGCAATGGCTTCAAATACAGCTTCACCACATAACATGCCTGATTTCATGGCAGTGTGTGAGCCTTTGATTTTTGCAAAGTTTAAGAAACCTGCATCATCACCAATTAAGCATCCACCTGGGAAAGTTAGTTTAGGCAATGAGTTGAAACCGCCTTTCACTACCGCACGTGCGCCGTAAGAAATACGCTTACCACCTTCTAAATACTGTTTAATCAGTGGGTGAGTTTTCCAGCGCTGCATTTCCATAAATGGATACATGTGTGGATTTTCATAAGATAAGTCCACGATCATACCCAAAGTCACTTGGTTGTTTTCAGCGTGATATAACCACCAACCACCAGAAGAAGCTGTTTCCGCTAAAGGCCAGCCTGCACCGTGCATCACTAAGCCCGGCTTATGTTTTGCTGGATCAATTTCCCAAAGCTCTTTAATCCCGATACCGTAATGTTGAGGATCAGCATCTTTATCAAGGTTGTATTTCGCAATCAGGCGTTTACCTAAGTGACCACGGCAACCTTCAGCAAAGAGGGTATATTTAGCGTGAAGTTCATAACCTGGGGTAAAGTTATGCGTTGGTTCGCCGTCTTTACCAACACCCATGTCGCCAGTTTGAATCCCTTTCACAGTACCGTCTTCATGGTAAAGCACTTCAGATGCAGCAAAGCCAGGGAAGATCGAAACTTCTAGCTCTTCAGCTTTTTGACCTAACCAACGAACCACGTTACCTAACGAGATAACGTAGTTACCGTCGTTGTGCATGGTTTTAGGAACCATCCAGTGTGGTACTTCTTTTGATGTGGTGTCTGAAAGTAAGAAGAATGTTTTGTCTTCAGTTACAGGTACGTTTAAAGGCGCGCCTTCATCTTTCCAGTTCGGGAAAAGTTCATTGATGGCACGTGGCTCAAGCACAGCACCAGACAAGATATGCGCACCTACTTCAGAGCCTTTTTCAACTACACAAACAGAAAGATCGGGTAAGTTTTTTTCAATCGCTAATTGACGGATCTTAATCGCAGCAGACAGACCGGCAGGTCCTGCACCTACGATGACAACGTCAAACTCCATCGATTCACGTTCGATGTGTTCCATGTAGGACTCCTCAATACTTAAAGGTGGCAACCGTCATATTCAGAAAATTCGGTGCTGCCGTGAGTGTTTTAATCCATAGGCGCAAATATGCTATTGTGCCTTTTATCGTTTGGGCTAGTATAGTTTTAAACCATGATCTAGCCAATTGGCTGAGTCGTAACATTTTTTCGTCAGCAAGGCATAAACTATGGTAAATCAAAATAATTCACCATCGGATATGGGAAAAATACCGTTATCTGATGATAAAAACTTAATGAACATTGCACAATACTTAAAAGGTGTACAGCAAAGTCACAAAAGGTCAATTCCACCTTTAGAGCAGTGGCATCCAAAGCATTGCGGCAAAATGGATTTGACGGTGAAATCCAATGGAGAATGGTGGCACGAAGGTCAATTAATCAAGCGCCAAGCTCTATTAGATCTGTTTACCAAAGTCCTATGGAAAGAAGAGGGTAAATTCTACCTGAAAACCCCTGTAGAACAAATTGAAATCGAAGTTGAAGATGAACCTTTATTAGTCAATCAGGCAGATCAGGTCGAAATTTCAGGTGAGCAGTTTTTACAACTGACCACTACCAATCAAGATGTGATTTTAGTTGATGCAGAACATCCAATTTTTATGCGGGAATATGCAGGGGAGTTACGTCCTTATGTGCATGTGCGTTTTGGAATTAATGCGCTGATTCAACGTCAGGCTTTCTATCATTTGGTGAACTATGGAACCCTGATTGAAAACGATAAAGGTGAAACCATTTTAGAGCTAAAAAGTGGTAATTTGCTCTTGCAATTAGGCACTTGAGGTTTAAGCTTTAGGGAGTGAAATTTTCTGACACTTCAGTACAGCTATGACCGCCATACAACCTTTATTTTCCGAGCTAGAACCTATGCCTAAAGCATCAGCCGATGCCCCAATTGGTATTTTTGATTCGGGAATTGGAGGAATGTCAGTTGCAGCAGAAATTGCCAAATATTTGCCAAACGAACGTATTGTGTATTATGCCGATACTGCCTATGTTCCTTATGGTCCACGCTCTGATGAAGAAATCAGGGAACTCACGGCTCGAGCAGTCGATTGGCTATATCGTCAAGGCTGTAAAATTGCAGTCGTAGCCTGCAATACAGCTTCCGCTTTTAGCCTTGATCATTTACGTGAGCATTATGGAGAACACTTTCCAATTGTGGGATTGGTTCCAGCATTAAAACCTGCTGTATTACAGACACGTTCTAAAGTGGTTGCTGTGTTGGCGACACCTGCAACTTTTCGGGGCCAACTCATTAAAGATGTGGTCGAGAAGTTTGCGGTTCCGGCAGGTGTTAAAGTGATGACTTTAACCAGCCTTGAACTTGTTCCTTGTGTCGAGGCAGGTCAGCAAATGGGTGAGACATGTTTAAAGGCATTAAAAGAAGTTTTACAGCCTGCTGCTGAGCAAGGTGCCGACTATTTAGTGCTCGGTTGCACGCATTATCCTTTCTTAAATCAAGCAATTCATCATCTTTTTGATAACCAATTCACACTGGTTGATTCTGGGTTGGCAGTTGCCCGACAAACAGCCCGTATTTTAATAAAAAATGAGTTATTATGTGACCAAATAGGTCAGAATGTTGCACGTATTGAATGTTATGTCAGCGGTAATAATGCTGAGGCACTGCAACCTGTTTTACAACATATGATTCCACAAGAGTTAACTTGGACACTTCATAATCTGAACTGATCGTTTAGCATCATTTAGAAAATAGTGTTTTTTAGATTTATTATTTTATTTGGGGCGGTTCATGATCTTGGCTGTTATTAAGTCACGGACAGGTCATGGGGCGAAAGGGTATTGTTATGCTCGATACACGCTATCAGATTTTTATTTCAACATCCGGCCGCGACATGCAGCCAGAGCGGATGGTTTTGTCTCAAACCTTGGTCGGGATGGGTTTCTTTGCTTGGGGACTGGAACATCGAACACCCCTCACCACTACACTTGCACGTCGACAAATTGATGAATGTGATTATGTAATCCTGCTTTTAGGAAGTCAGTATGGAGAACAGTCGATTTCTGGGGTGAGTTATTTATCTTTAGAATATGAATATGCATTAAGTCAGGCTAAACCCATTATTGTGTTGATGCATGAGCAACCTGAAAGTCGTGAAATACATTTACAAGAAACCCATCCACAGCTTAAAGATAAATTTCTCGCATTTAGAAAAAAGTTATTACTTGATGCGAATCATATTTTTTACTTTAAAAGCCTTCGTGACTTAGAGCTAGCTGTCCGTTTAAATATGCCTTTACTGATTGAACAACATATGGGGCAAGGTTGGATTCCTGCTCATCAAGCTCAACACTTAGAAGATGAAATTAAGCTATTAAAAAGTAAAATTTTGCAGTTAGAGCAACAGTTGGTAGAGTCATCAGCTCAAGTCAATGAAGTTGCTCCTCAAGATGTTTTTGCATTTGAATATCAAATTCAAGCATTTCAGGATGGCAACTTTAAAGAGCTTAAACGACAGAGGCAAATGACGTGGTCTCAGTTACTAAGCATATTGGCAAAGCAGTTTGAAACACCGATGCCAGAAGAGAGCTTTGGAACTTGTCTCAATGAATATCTCAATCATGCTGGGCTAGAAGATGCTCGTCAGGAGCTACCAAGGGCACATGCTGTTGCCTGTGCTCAGATTAACCATAAGGCATTGTTCCGGATTAAAAAGCAAATGCGATCGCAAGGCTGGATTGTTCCAACTCAAACTGAACAATCCTATAACTTATGGAAAGTTACAGCTAGAGCTCAAAAGATATTACTTAGCTATAAATGGAGCCATCGGGGTACTCGATTAAAAGCTTAGAGCGATTCAATTTATATATAACAATAAAAGCTGTTACATTAATGTCATAAGATGAACTGAAAGGCATTTACACATGTCGTTTGAACAAAAACCGAAAGTTACTGTCATTTTAGCGAATTTAGGTACACCGGATGAGGCGACTGTGCCTGCGGTGCGCCGTTTTTTAAAGCAGTTTTTATCTGATTCACGCGTGATTGAAATACCAAAATTTATTTGGTGGATTATTTTAAATCTGTTTGTTTTACCTTTTCGACCGAAAAGAGTAGCGCATGCCTATGCTTCGGTATGGTCAGCAGACTCGCCAATGCGTGAAATTGTGTTTGAACAAACCAAACGTGTGCAGGCTTATTTACAGCAAGAAAATAATCAGTTTGATTTAACCGTGATACCAGCAATGACCTATGGTAATCCGGGTATTGATGCAGTATTAGAAAAACTGGCGTCTAACCCGCAAGAGCATGTCATTCTACTGCCTTTGTTTCCTCAATATTCTGCGACTTCTACAGCGCCGTTATACGATGCGTTTGCGAAGTGGATTCCGGCCCAGCGAAACTTGCCGGGTCTAACGATTATTAAAGACTATTATCAACATCCCATGTTTATTCAGGCATTGGCAGAAAGTGTTTTAGCTTACCAAGAGCAACATGGGAAACCTGAAAAACTGTTGATGTCATTTCATGGTATTCCACAGCCTTATGCAGATAAAGGCGACCCTTATGCAGATCGTTGTCGTATTACCGCAAAGTTAGTCGCTGAAGCTTTGCATTTAAAAGATGATGAATGGGCAATTAGTTTCCAATCACGCTTTGGAAAACAAGAGTGGGTTAAACCTTATACTGATCAGCTTTTACAAGATTGGGCGAAGCAGGGTGTTAAGTCTGTTCAGGTATTAAGCCCAGCTTTTTCTGCCGACTGTTTAGAGACACTTGAAGAATTAGCCATTCAAAATGCTGAGTTGTTTCAAGAGGCGGGCGGTGGTAGCTATGCTTATATTCCTGCTTTAAATAGCGATCAAGCTCACATTGATTTGCTTGCAGGGTTAGTTCAGGCTAATCTTGATGCCCTTACTTATACCTTAGCCCACCGTTAATTGCGTTTTAGCCAGAGGTCCTTATGCTGCAAGTCAAAATTGTTCCAGTTACTGCATTTGCCCAAAACTGTTCCCTTGTTTGGGACAGTGAAACCAAAGAAGCAGTTTTGATTGATGCGGGTGGTGACGCTTCGGTTTTGAAAGAAGAAGTAGAAGCCTTAGGTTTAAAAGTGAAAGCTCTTTGGCTCACTCACGGACATTTAGACCATGCTGGAGCGGTAGGAGAGCTTGCTAAAGAATGGAATGTTCCTGTTATTGGGCCGCATAAAGAAGATCAGTTCTGGCTAGACATGATTCAAGAAGTTTCAGCACGTTATGGCTTTCCAATTCCACAGCCAGTAAAAGTCGATCAATGGCTTGAAGGCGGTGAAGTGCTAAAACTGGGTGAAGATGAGTTTGAGGTGCGTTTTGCGCCAGGTCATACACCAGGACATGTCATTTTTTATAATAAAAACCATGGTTTACTTTGGACAGGTGATGTCCTGTTTAAAGGATCGATTGGAAGAACAGACTTCCCGCGTGGAAACCATGAACAACTGATTGAATCGATTAAACGTGAGTGTTTTAGTTTGCCAGATGATACTCAGTTTATTTCAGGACATGGTCCGATGAGTACCATTGGCTATGAAAAACAATTTAACCCATTTGTCGCGGGCAAAGCAGGTTAATCCTCGTAATCATCTTCATTTTGACTACCCTTGTCATGCTGAGGCGCATCTTGGGTAGGCAGTTTATATTCATCGTTTGCCCACGCCCCTAAATCAATTAATTTACAGCGCTCTGAACAAAACGGACGAAATTCATTACCTTCCCAAACACTTGGTTCACCACAATGTGGGCAGGGGAATGTACGTGGCATAAAGCAATATCCTCAAAGTGAAGAGAAATAGATTAGGCAAAAGTCAGGTGACTTGTTAGACTTATGCCGATTTTTATTTAGTTTGATGTGATTATGCAGATTCGTCAATTTCAAGCACAACGTATGCAAGCGCCTCGCGATTTTACCCCAATTGAAAATACCCCGATTTGTGTAGAAATTGGAGCAGGCAAGGGTAAACATGCTTTGCTATTTAGCGGGCAACAGCCACAGCACACGTTGTATGCAATTGAACGAACCCGAGAAAAATTCTTGGCAATGCAAAAACAGCATGGTCTGGAACCAAGAGATAACTTAATCCCTGTGCATGCAGATGCTTTACCGTGGGTGGTACATGCTTTGTACCCCGCCCAAGTTGAACATTTCTTTATTCTCTACCCAAACCCAGAACCGCATAATCCAGCACAGCGCTGGTTGAATATGCCATTTTTTGAGTTCTTAATCTCACGCTTGCAAACAGGTGGAACCATTACTCTGGCAAGTAATATCCCTGAATATATTGAAGAAGCAGAACAACAATTAATTAATGTCTGGAAACTGCCTTATCAAAAAGAAAAAATTGCTCAAACATCTGCACGTACTCATTTTGAAATTAAGTATTTAGAACGTGGCGAGCTTTGCCAGCAGCTCATTATGACCAAGCCTGAAGGTTATAAAACTCGATTTGATGCGTTTGCACCACTGCAAGGGCAAACACATGGCGAATAAGCGGGTTGCCATTATCGGTGCTGGTCCGGCTGGTTTAATGGCGGCTGAGGTACTGAGTCAGTATGCTTATGAAATTGATGTCTATGAACAAAAGCCTTCAGCGGCACGTAAGTTTCTGATGGCAGGTAAAACTGGGTTAAACATCTCGCACGCCGAACCTTTAGCACAGTTCATTGAACGTTATGATCATGCAGAATGGCTTAAACCTTGGGTGGAAAAATGGGATGCAGTCTGGATTCAAAGCTGGATGAAAAATCTGGGAATAGAATCCTACGTTGGCACCTCAGGTCGCATTTTTCCTGTCGAAATGAAAGCGGCTCCTCTATTACGTGCTTGGCTAAAACGTTTGGCAGAACAGCAAGTTAAATTCTTTTATCGTCATCGTTGTATTAATTTACAAGGTACAACAGTAACTTTAGAAAGTCAGAATAATCAAAGCAGCGAGACTTTTACCCAGCAATACGATGCAGTCGTGTTGGCTTGCGGGGCGGTGTCGTGGTCACAATTGGGTAGTGATGGCGCTTGGCAACAATGGATAGATCAATCCAATATTGAACCTTTTCAAGCGAGTAATGCCGGGGTATTGCACGCTTGGTCTACTTTTATGGAAAGCTGTTTTGGTGAACCTTTAAAGCGTATCAATGCGTGGGTTGAGCCTAGCCAAGTTACACATGGCGATATTGTGATTACTCACTATGGGTTAGAAAGTGGTGTTATTTATAAACTGGGACGTGTCTTACGAGAACAGCAAAAACAAGGAAAAAGCTTAAATCTGTTTTTAGATCTATTGCCTGATGTAGAGCTTTCACAGTTAATTAAAAAATTGCAGGCTAGCAAAAAACAATCGCTCACTAATATCTGGCGTAAAGCTGGCTTAGATACAGCTAAGATTAACTTAGTCAGAGAAGTGGTTGATAAAGCACTATGGAACCAACCCAATGTTATGGCTCAGCAAATCAAAGCACTTCAAATTAAGCTAGAAGGGTTTAGACCTATTGAGGAAGCGATTAGCTGTGCTGGTGGTGTTAAGCAGAATGCATTAACTGAAAACTTAGAGTTTAAACAAACTTCAGGGGTATTTTGCTGTGGCGAAATGCTGGATTGGGATGCTCCTACAGGCGGATATTTGCTTACAGCATGCTTTGCTACAGGGCGAGCGGCTGGTGAAGGCGTACATTCATTCCTAGAGAAATAACGGCTTGATTTGGTGCTATGTTTGATATGTGAAAAGTGGTAATTTTGAACAATCAATAAAAATAGGATTTACGAGATCATGTCTCAAGCATCACCAGTCTATCAGGGAAGTTGTTTATGTCAGGGTATTCGCTATGAAATTAAAGGCGATATCGGAGATATTATTCAATGTCATTGTCAACGCTGCCGAAAAGCCAATGGAACAGCATTTGCCACGAATGCTCCTGTTAAAAGTACAGATTTTAAAATTACCCAAGGTGAAGACCTAGTCAAAAAATTTGCGGTGAATGGTGTGTACCGCTGGTTCTGTAGCGAGTGTGGTTCACCGCTTATTAGCTCGCGTGATGCGCAGCCTGAATTGTATCGTTTAAGAATTGGGACGCTTGATACACCGCTCGATCAAAAGCCGACAATGCATATTTTTGCTGCCTCTAAGGCAGAGTGGGAATGTATTCAGGATGATTTACCGCAATATGATGAACGCCCATGATTTTAAAAAGTATGTTTTAATCAAATTTTAGATGATTTAATATACTTAAAACGGGGAGATGGCATTCCTCCTCTGAAAAACCGCCGGATTGGCTAATGATGCCTACGTTACCCTCATGTATTTATATCGCTGGGTACGTAGGTTATTGCGTACTCTGCTTATTTTTGGAGTACGCTGTGTCATATTTCCCTTCATTATTTTTTGCTCTTTTAGCGTCTATCTAAAGGGGTGGTCTTATGTATTACTCTCTACTTTCAATTGCTTTAGGTTCGGTTCTAGGGGCATGGTTGCGTTGGTTTTTAGGTTTAAAACTCAACCCAATTTATCCACAAATTCCACTTGGTACTGTCACTGTTAATTTAGTCGGTGGCTTTATTATTGGTTTTGCGATTGCCTATTTTTCTCAAAGTGATTTAAGTCCTAACTATAAACTTTTTGTGATTACTGGTTTTTGTGGTGCTTTAACTACCTTTTCAACGTTCTCCATTGAGATTGTGACTTTATTACAAAGTGGCAAATTGGGAATGGCGATGTTGGGGATTTCTATTCATTTGATTGGATCGTTAATTTTTACGTGTTTGGGGTTGGCGACTTATTATTGGGTAGCAGGACATTGAGTGTTTGTTTTGGTTGAAATGTTTACTGCTGAGTCTTTTCAATAAAGTTTTATGTCTGGGTTAGCCGTCGGCTCGACCTACTTTTGTTTTGGCAAAAGTAGGCAAAACCATTTTCATCAACAGAACCTGTTATCTGTTTACAATTATCAGATATGTCGCAAAAACATTATATTGCTGATTTGAGTCAGGCTGTTGATGACTTCCCGAGTATCGAATATAAGAGATAGATCAAATAATTTAATTAATAATTAGTCATTTACTATCGTGATAGACGGCATGGATGCCGTCGTTTCGCTGTGCTACATGGATGTAGCATCAGCGGAACAAAGGTTTTTGTCACTTTTGCCCTCAAAAGTGAGGCATTGCCTATTAACAGACTTTAGAAAATCTCATAATTTGAGGCTGTGCTAAAAAAATGATTAAGCTTTTTCAGTTAAAGCCTGACCTTCAAACTTCACGCCATCCCAACCATTTTGCATAAACTGACGAATGTTTTGATGATCAGTTCCCTCAGGGGTCGCCAATACAGATGCGTAGTGTTCTGCAAACAAACTCAAAGTTTGTGCTTGGTCTAAACCTTGTAACTTAGCAAAAGAGAAAACTTTCGCACTGCCTTGATTTTCAGTTGCAGCGTTATGCTGTGCGCCATTTTGAAAAGCTGTTGGAGTATGTTGGTAACGTGCTTCAATATGAGCTAAAACGTCTGAAAATTTTGCTGTGCCTGCTTGTAATTGGGCAAGTAACTCTTGTGCCATTATCTTAAATTTCCTATCAAATGAGGGTTTAAGCATAGCATCGAATAGCAACTTTGAAAGCTCGAAGAATACAAAAAAATAATGAGTTGTGGGAAAAATAAGAAGCGTTTTTAGACAAGTTGTGGATAAGTTCTCTTTTATACACAGTTTAAAAATGATCGAAAAAATGCATATAAAAAAAGAAGCCTAAGTGGAGGAGATAGTCTTAGGCTTCCAATGATTTAAGTGTATTAGTCAAATCTTAACGTAAGATTAACTCTTACGATTAAAGCGAGCGAAGCGTTTATTAAAGCTTGCTACGCGGCCTTCGTTACTTGCTTGACGTACTTCACCTGTGTAGAAAGGGTGAGATGCACTTGAAATATCAAGGGTTACATAAGGATAGACTTTTCCTTGATATTCTTTGGTTTGTTTAGGCTGAAGAGTACTACCAATTAAGAAATACACGTCTGCATTGGTGTCATGAAATAACACTTGTTGATAAGCAGGATGAATATCTTTACGCATGAGAGATTGTCCTAAATTATTTTTGATTAAAGAAATGTTATAACATAACAATTAAAAAGTCAATGTAACCCCTAAAAGGCTACATTGATCAGTAAATTAAGTTAGTTGGAAGCAGGAATAAGCTCTTCAAATAAATCGTTCAGATTGTCATGTACTTTTAAGTGAATCAGATTCCAGTAATGCCCTGAAATGGTTCTGTTAACCATTAAAGTATCTGGAGATGGTTTAAATACATCCCAATACTTCAAAGATTTTTTCACAAGTAACATGCCATCATGGTGCGATGAGTTCTCGGCAAAATCATAAGTGGTGGTAAGCGGGCGTAATAACACTTCAATCCAGAGTTTATATAGATCAGTCGGGAATTTACCTTTTTCAGAAATTGAATGTAGCTCAAGTAACTCAGTTTCAATCAAATCAATATTTTCATGGCGAGCTGCATTTACTAAACGTTTAAAGCTATACACAATTTCATTTGAAAGTGTTTTAACACTGCCATAGTCATAAATAATGACACTACCGTCTTGGCGGAAGGCAAAGTTACCCGGGTGAGGGTCACAGTGAAAACGTTTTAAAAAGAACATTTCCTGACCTAAAGCACGAATCAGGCGACGTCCAATCGTATTGCGAATTTCAATAGGCCATGCACTGGCAGTTTCAATACTGTCACCTTGTTCGAGACTCAAAGTTAAAATACGCCGCGAAGAATAATCTTTATAAACGGTCGGGATGATGATTTTGTCATCTAACTGGCTATGAAAGGTTTTAAAAACTTCAAGGTTTTGAGCCTCGATTTCATAGTTAAGCTCTGCCGAAAGACTATCTTGAATTTCTGCAAAAAGCTGATCTTGTAGTTTTTTATCAATTTTAAGTACGCCCATTAAACGCAGTGCCAAACGTACTTGTTTTAAGTCACTTTCACAGGCTTCATCAACACCCGGATATTGAACCTTAACTACAACTTGCTCACCGCTAGGCAGCACAGCTTTATGAACTTGGCCAATTGAAGCAGCTGCAAAAGGTTCTTGATCAAAAGATTTAAAGGCAACATTCAGCGGTTTTCCAAGTTCACGTTCAACTTGTTGCTGAATGGCAGCAAAAGGCATGGCTGGGGCTTGGCGTTGTAGTTTTGAAATTGCTTTAGCGACTTCGGGCGGGAAAATATCTTTATATTGCGACGCAATTTGACCGACTTTCATGACGGCACCTTTCATTTCGCCTAAGGTGTCGGCAATTTGCAAACCAATATCCTGAAATAGCTTGGTTTTTGAAGCCAGCTTTTGTTCTTCGTCTGCGGTCAAGTTTCGAATCGAGTTAGAAACGGTTTTCGTTGCAATGCTCGCGGTCATTCCTGCAAGTTTCATAAATCTTTTGCCGGGTGAACTTGCATTCTTTGCCATATCTTCGATACCTCATTGACTACAACATAATATTGCCTAGTTTTGATCATAGGTGACTAAGCTTAAAAAGCCTATATGAAATTGTTTATCTCATGTAAGAAAATTTTCGAAAAACAAAATGTTATTTTTATAGTAAAAAATATGAAAAGCTTTTGAAAATTCATTTCATAAACAAAGCTTTAATATCTATAAAGGGGCTGTTTTTTTGGTGCTAATGTGAATGGCAGGTTAAATAAGAAATAGAGACAATAAAAGTTATGACAAGTTTAAGTTCAGCCCATGGGCGGTCTCAGGCGGTTCCTTTATCTGTGTTTGAGCAGTCAAAAGATGCGCATATTATTCGTTCTGATGAAGAAGCAATTGAGGTTGCCAAACTTCTTGCCCAGGAGTTTGCACAAGAAGCATCTGAGCGAGACAGAGAGCGCCGTTTACCCTTAAATGAAATTCAACAGTTCTCACAAAGTGGTTTATGGGCCATTACGGTCCCTAAGCAATTTGGTGGCGCACAAGTTAAATATCGAACCTTGGCTGAGGTCATCAAAACAATTGCGAGCGTTGATCCATCTCTTGCACAACTGCCTCAAAATCATTTGGCTTTTATTGAACATTTACGTCTTGATGCGAAACCTGAACAACAACAGTTCTTCTTTAATTTGGTGCTAAGAGGAATTCGTTTTGGTAATGCCTTTTCGGAAAAACATAGCAAAACGGTTGCTGACCTCACTACGACCTTACGAAAGACCGAGCATGGTTATGAAATTAATGGGAAGAAATTCTTTGCAACAGGCGCTTTACTGGCACATTGGGTTCCAATTGTCGCTGTAAATGAACAGGGGCAGCCTTATGCGGCGCTAGTTCCTCGGGAAACTTCAGGGGTGAATATTATTAATGACTGGTCTGGTTTTGGGCAACGAACCACGGCTAGTGGTACGGTAGAGTTAAATCAAGTTCCCGTACGTGAAGAATATCTAATTCCGATTTATCAGGCTTTTGAACGTCCTACTCCAGCAGGTGCAATTTCACAATTTATTCAAGCTGCTGTCGATGCAGGTATTGCACGTGGCGCAATTGAAGAAACAATTCACTATGTCAAAAATCATAGTCGTGCATGGGTCGATTCAGGTTTGGAAAAAGCGAGTGATGACCCTTACACAATTGCAAATATTGGTGATTTAAAAATAAAACTGCGTGCAGCAGAAGCGGTATTAGATTTAGCAGGAGATGCGATTGATCAGGCAATTGCCGACACAACAGAAGAGCATGTAAACCAAGCGACATTATTGGTTGCTGAAGCAAAAGTCTTAACCACAGAAATTGCGATTTTAGCAGCGAATAAGCTTTTTGAGTTGTCTGGAACACGATCGACCTTGTCAGAGCTTAATCTGGACCGCCATTGGCGTAATGCTCGCACTCACACCTTGCATGATCCAGTGCGTTGGAAATATCACATTGTCGGTAATTATTACCTCAATGGCATCTATCCACCTCGTCATGCATGGAGCTAAAGTGAAGAAAAAATAAGATTAGGAGAATAAAGATGACAGTTACCCAAATTGAATTAGAAGAATTGTCTGTCGGCGCCGATTATGAAAAGGTCGCAAGTAGATTTCGTCCAGTTTTTGAAAAAATTGCTCAAGGTGCAATTCAACGTGAAAAAGAACGAATCTTGCCTTTTGAACCGATTCAGTGGTTAAAAGAACTCAAATTAGGTGCAGTACGGGTACCGCGTAAATATGGTGGAGATGGGGTGTCATTGCCGCAACTTTTCCAGCTTCTAGCAGAATTGGCGCAAGCAGACTCGAATATTGTGCAAGCTTTACGTGGACACTTCGCTTTTGTTGAAGACCGTTTAGTTGCCCATAAAGAGCATTCGCAGGAGGTTTGGTTTCAGCGTTTTGTGCAAGGTGATTTAGTCGGAAATGCATGGACAGAAATTGGAAATGTACAAATTGGTGATGTCGTTACACGAGTAACCAAAGATGCTTCGGGTAACTTGGTGGTGAATGGTGAAAAGTACTATTCGACAGGAAGTATTTTTGCTGACTGGATCGATTTATTTGCCTACGATGAAGTGAATGACCGTCATGTAATTGCTGCTATTTATCGTCATGAATCAGGTGTGAGCGTGATTGATGATTGGGATGGCTTTGGTCAAAAGACAACGGGCAGTGGCACTTTAAAAGTGCATCAGGTTCACTTGCCAGCTTCGCACCTCATTCCATTTGATCAACGTTTTAAATATCAAACTGCTTTTTATCAGGTTGTCCACCTTGCAACTTTAACAGGGATTGCGCATGCCGCAGTCGAAACTTTTAGCCAAGAAATACGAGAGCGAAAGCGTATTTTTAGTCATGGTAATGGTGACCTTGTTCGTCATGATCCACAAGTTTTACAGGTGGTGGGTAAAGCCTCTGCTCAAGCCTATGCAAGTTTAGCAATTACGATTAAAACGGCGGAAGCATTACAAAAGGCTTATGAAAGCTACTTTAGCGACTTAGAAGTAAAAGAGTATCAGTTTAATGTGGATGCAGAGCTTGAGTCAGCCCAAGGGCAGGTGGTGATTTCTAATTTAGTACTGGATTTAACCAGCCAGTTATTTAATGCTTTAGGTGCATCAGCAAGTAGTCAGGTTAAACAACTCGACCGTTTCTGGCGTAACGCACGCACGGTATCTTCGCATAATCCACTCATCTATAAAGAAAAGGTGATTGGAGATTGGGAAGTAAACCGTACCGATTTACCTTTTGTCTGGCAAATTGGAGCAAGCCCGCGGGCCAAGTCTGCATAAAATAAAAAAAAGCCGATGAATAATCGGCTTTTTTATTAGGTTTTGCTTAAACGTTTGGTATTCAAATAAAGCCTTGAAAGTAATAAAACACAAGCAATACTTAAACCAATAATTAAACCTAGCCACACGCCAGCTACACCCCAATGGGTATAACGTGCTAAATAAAGTCCGATAGGGAAAGCAATTACCCAGTACGCCATGAGTGTAATCCACATCGGTGCTTGCGTATCTTGCATACCTCTTAAACAGCCTGCCGCGCTGACTTGTAATGCATCCATTAACTGATAAGCCATGGCAAACCAGAGTAAATACATCGCAACAGGGAATACGGTTAAGTCTTGAGTGTACACCGAGACAATTTGTTCACGACCTAAGGCAATAAAAGACATAGTCAATAAAGCAAAAAATATGGCTGTGCTTAGACCAATCTTTTGTACTTGGTACATGGAAGCCCAATTTTTTTCACCATAATACGTTCCCACACGAATGGTTAAGGCTATGGCAAGTGAAAGTGGAATCATAAACAGCACTGAAGTCACTGAAATTGCAACTTGATGCGCTGCAATAAAGACTTCACCCAATGGACTAAGCACCAATGCGCCTGTACTGAAAATACTCACTTCAAAGAACACGGCTAAACCGATTGGTAGGCCAAGCTGTAAAATTCTTTTAACCCAAGTCAGGTTAATTTTATCGAATCTGCTAAAAATAGAGGTATTTCGATAAGCCGAAGCTTTATAAATATAGCCAGCTAACGTAATCAGCATGAGCCACTGTAAAATGGATGTTGCAAAACCGCAGCCTGCGCTACCTAAAGCAGGTATTGGCCCCAACCCATGCATAAAAATCATGTTAAGAGGGATTAAAACTACTAAGGCCAGTAAGCTAATTACCGTTACAGGACGTGGATGGCCTAATGCCTCCGAATAACCGCGTAGAGCTGCATACATGGTCACTGCTGGCATACCCAAGCCAATGGCATGTAAAAATAAACTTGCTTTAGGTTGTAAGCTTTCAGGAACACCAAACACATGCAAGAAAAATGGCATAAGCTGCAAAATGAGCATTGCCAGTACACCTAAAATGACAGCAACCCACAATGATTGACGAACAATGACAGGAATTTGTTCTGTATTTCTTGCACCCTTTGCTTCAGCGACCAATGGTGTGGTTGCAATCATGATGCCACTGAACAGGAGCATGACTGGAATCCATAAACCGACCCCTACAGCAATTGCAGCTAAATCGGTTGCAGATAAATGCCCAGCCATAATAGTGTCAATTAACCCGAATCCTGCTTGAGCAAACTGGGTAATTAAAATCGGTAGCATTAAGTGGAAGAGTTGTTTTAGTTCAGACCGAAAAGATGTGACATTCGACACAAAAGGTACTCTTTTTAAATATAAAAATGAAGCTAACGTTGCAAAGTAAGTACCACACCAACAAAGATGATGACTCCACCAAGAAACCGTTGCCATGTAACAGGTGTTTTTTCTGTACCTAACCAGCCAAAATGATCAAGTAACATAGAAATAACGATTTGCCCAAAAACGACTAGCCCTGTAAAGGTTAAAAAACCAAGTTTAGGTGCAGTATAAATGCTCATGCTAATTGCATAAACCCCAAGGAATCCTCCTGTCCAAAGAAGCCATGGAATATTGGATATTTCACTTAAACTAGGTTTCTCGGCACTTTGAAAGAAAACCATAACTGCTAAAACAATAGTACCGATGAAAAATGATAATAATGCCGCTTGTAATGGTGAATGTAACTGCTCACGAAGCTGAGCATTAATTGCGGTTTGAAAAGCCATGGCAACACCGATTCCCAAGGCTAAGGGTAAAAATAGGAAAAGTTGACTAGAGAATTTCATCATTTTTATCAATATTTAAGATTATTTAAATTTAGTCTAAAGCAATTAAGGTATGTTTTCATAAGCCCATTGATGCAGTCATGTTAAAATAGAAATATTGTGTAAATTGGACCTGCTCCTTGGCCGTATTAAACCCTGCTTCTATTCCTTTATCTTTATATATTCATATGCCTTGGTGTGTGCGTAAATGTCCATATTGCGACTTTAACTCGCATGCGGTGCCTGATGGTGCGCTTTCGTCAGAGCTTGAGCAAACTTATTTAAAAGCATTGGTGGCCGACTTTGAAACTCAAATCGAGATGGCACAAGGGCGTTCAATTCACAGTGTATTTATTGGTGGCGGAACACCTTCACTCATTTCTGCCAAAGGCTATGCATGGCTGTTTGAACAGCTTAAGTCACGGCTTAACTTTGAAGATGGCTGTGAAATTACCTTAGAGGCTAACCCGGGAACACTAGAACATGACCCGTTTGCAGGCTATTTAGACGCGGGCATTAATCGTTTATCCATTGGCGTACAAACTTTTAATACTGATCACTTGCAAAAGCTTGGACGTATTCATTCAGCAAACAATGCTATGGATGCAATTGAGCAAGCAAGACAAGCAGGCTTTAAGCGAGTTAATGTCGATTTGATGCATGGCTTGCCAGAACAAACACTCGAGCAAGCACTTTATGATTTAAAAGTCGCTGTAGAGCAGGGGGCGACACATATCAGTTGGTATCAACTCACCATTGAGCCAAATACGGTATTTTTCCGTACTCAACCTGTTTTACCTCAGGATGAAGTGCTAGAAGACATTCAAGAGCAAGGTGAAGCTTATCTAAAAGCCAATGGTTTTATAAACTATGAAGTATCGGCTTGGCGTAAAGAGCAGCCTTCAGCCCATAATTTGAATTATTGGGAGTTTGGGGATTATCTTGCGATTGGGGCAGGTGCACATGGCAAAGTGACACGACCGGATGGTGTGTATCGTTTCCAAAAGACTCGTTTGCCAAAAGACTATTTAGCTAAGGTTCCAGCTGAACATTTGCAAATGAAAAAGATTGAGGCAGAAGAGCTACCTTTTGAGTTTATGATGAATGCTTTACGTCTAAATGATGGTGTAAAAGCTGAGTTATATGAACAGCGTACGGGCTTAAGCCTAGATCATTTAAATGAGGTACTCACTTCACTACGAGCTAGAAAGCTTTTGGTAGAGGATAGTTCTCGTTTAGCTTGTACAGAGCAAGGACATATTTTCTTGAACTCCGTGCTTGAAGAGTTTTTATAATAAAACAAAGTAAAAGCCGCATTATCAAATGCGGCTTTTTGATTTTAGCGAGTAGTATAGCCACCATTTGCAAAAATCGTCTGACCCGTAATCCACCAACCATCGGTTACCAAAAAGCGGACTAAAGGTTCGATATCTTCAATTTTGGTAAGTCCACCTAAAGCTGAAGCTGATTTATGGTAAGCGACTGCTTCGGCAGATTCCTGACCATAAAAGAACGGTGTATCCATTGGGCCAGGTGCAACAGCAGTCACAGAAATCTGGCGATTACCAAATTCTTTTGATGCAGCGCGAGTGTAATGTTCAACAGGCGCTTTTAAACCTTCATAGGTTGAATAGAGCCCAGTGTAGGCTGCAAGAAGAGAAGTCACGATTGAACAGATCTTTCCGCTGTCATTTAAATGACGTCCAGCGGATTGAATAAAATAAATAGGCAATTTTTGAGTTGATATCGCTCATGCTATCAAACTCTTGTTCTGTGGTAGCTAAAAACGATTTTTTTAAAACCTTTCCAACGGTATTAATCGCAATGTCTATTCCATCAAAATGCTGTTTAGTGTCTAAGAAGAGCTTTTCGATATTATTAATATCCGTTAGGTCTGCTTGAATTAAAACAGCATCTGCACCCAATGCTTTAACTTCTGCGAGCGTTTGCTCTGCATCTGCCTGAGTTTCAGCACTGTTGTAGTGAATTGCAATTTTTGCACCTTGCTCTGCAAACTTACGGCTAATGAGTCCACCTAAGTTTTTTGCACCGCCTGTAATCAATACAACTTTATTTTTAAGGGTATGAGTTGTCATGATGATTGTTCCTATGATGACTTGTTTTAATGTGTTTTAGTCTAGATTGGAGGTAATTTTTGATCAATTATGCTAGTTTGGTTTAACTATTCAGAAAATACGAACAATTAAATGGATCGGTTGCAACAATTTTTTATTTTTACAGAAGTCGCTAAACGACAAAGCTTTAGTGAAGTGGCAAATCAGCTTGATTTACCTCGCTCTACAGTGACGAGTGCCATTCAACAGCTAGAAACTCACTATGGAGTACGCTTATTTCATCGGACTACGCGTAAAGTCAGCCTTACTCAAGATGGACAAAGAATATTGCCCGAATGCCAAAACCTGTTATTTGATTATGAACAGCTCGAACAGTTAATACAGACACAAAAGCAGCATTATCGTGGCACGCTAAAAATTTCAATGCCCAGTCGAATCGTGCATCAAGTGATTATTCCTGAACTTCCCGATTTTTATAGCCGCTATCCAGATATTCATTTACAACTTCATAGCTCTGATGACATGACTGACTTAATTGAGAAAGGAATTGATTGTGTTGTTCGGGTAGGGCAGCTAGAGAGTAGTAGTTTAATTGCAAAATTTGTTGGTAACTTGATTATGGTGAACTGTGCAAGTGCTGACTATCTAGACCAATATGGCATTCCTGAACAATTAGAAGATCTATCTCAGCACAAACTTATTAACTATGCAGGAGCGTTAGGAGAGAAACAGGGCGTATTTTTATATCAAAATGGAACTGTGATGATGGATAGTGCTTTAAGCGTAAATAATACGGAAGCCTATATTGCAGCAGCTAGTGCAGGTTTAGGAATTATTCAACTTCCATATTACGATGTTCAGGACAAAATTGAGCAGGGAACTTTAGTTGAAGTGTTGAGTACCTACACGGCTCAATCATTACCACTTAATATTCTATATCCGAACCGAAGTTATATTCCTAAACGTTTGGAAATCTTTATGGAATGGGTTCGAGATGTTCTTTATAAGAAATGTATCGTCATCTTTTAGTCATAAAACTAAAATACATTAACAATAAAAAAAGCCTCTCGAACTGAGAGGCTTTTTAGAATTTGGTGGGTCGTCCGCGACTCGAACGCGGGACCAACGGATTAAAAGTCCGCTGCTCTACCAACTGAGCTAACGACCCAAATAGGTTCAAAACAGATAAGTGGTGGGTCGTCCGCGACTCGAACGCGGGACCAACGGATTAAAAGTCCGCTGCTCTACCAACTGAGCTAACGACCCGTATCGTTTTGATGTCGCGTATTTTAGCAAGTTATTCAACTAACACAAGAGGAAATTTAAAAACATTTGCATGATTGCCTATAAAAAGCACGATTTCCTCTTATTTAGCTAAAAAATGAACTAAAAACGGTATTTATACGCCTGAATGTTGTCAAAAATTTCACTTGTGATGTCACAGTAACTGCTTTCACCAGGCAATAATGCAAGTAAACGTTCAGAAGTTTTGCTTGGATTAAACGCATCTTCCTTCAATTTGTTCTTTTGGTACTTAAAAGTACCTGTGGTTTCAACTTTAGCTTGTATACGTAAAAACACTGGTACCGCGTAAGTAGGTAAGCATTTTTTAAATACAGTCACCATTTCTGTTAAATCAGTGTCATTTAACTCGGCACCATCAGCTAGTGTGATTGCTGCCATACCTGCACGACCATTAGTATTTGGAATTTCTACGCCATAGACGACAGCTTCAGCGATCTTGTCATATTCACACACCATGTTTTCAACTTCGGTGGTAGATACATTTTCGCCTTTCCAGCGGAAGGTATCACCTAAGCGGTCAACAAACTGAGCATGACGGAAACCAATATTACGAACAAGATCACCTGTGTTGAAATATGAGTCACCTTTTTTAAAGACATCTTGCATAATCACAGATTTATTCTTTTCTGGGTCGGTATAACCGTCAAATGGAGAGCGACTGGTAATTTTTCCTACCAATAAACCGACTTCGCCTGCTTTAACTTTCTTACACCAGCCATTCTTATCGCGTATCGGTTCGTTTTTCTCTTTATCAAACTCAATGATAGCGTATGGCGTAGGGGAGAAGCCTACTGTGTTGTCAAAGTTGAAAATATTACTAAAGCCAACGTTGCCTTCACTTGAAGCATAAAGCTCTAGAACTTCCTGGACACCAAAACGTTGTTTGAATTTATCCCAGATGTTTGGACGCATACCATTACCAATCATTTTGGTTACACGGTGAGCACGGTCAAGCTCTGTAGTTGGAGCATCCATCAAGTAACGGCAAAGTTCACCTACGTAGCCGATTGCAGACGCATTAAACTTCTGTACATCTTTCCAGAATGCACTGGTTGAATATTTACGACGGATGGCAAGGGTAGCGCTTCCTGCAATCACACCACACCAGCAAACAACCACGCCTGTTGCATGATATAGCGGCAAAGTGACATACATCACATCATCTGGACCAAGATTTAAAATATGGCCGTAAGTACCGTAGGCGAGTGTCCAACGACTATGTTTAAAAATAACTGCTTTTGGTAAGCCCGTTGTACCCGAAGTATAAATATAAAACAGACCATCATTTCCATGAACAGAATGTGTGGTCGATGGATTGAATTTCGGGAATTGATCAATTTCTATTGCAAGATTGGCATAACCTTGAGGCGCAGTTCCCGCATCTTGACGCGTTGCCTGATCTGCAAACCAATGAAAACGGTCTTGAGGAACGTTTAAGTCTTGACGAATTTCATCAATTGCAGCACGGACTTCTTCACCTGCAATCACTGCAATTGGTTTTACAAGATTGATGCTATGAGCGAGGACTTTACCGACTTGAGATGTGTTCACAAGCGCAATAGTCACCCCAATTTTAGCTAAACCCACAATAGTAGCAATGAGCTCTGAACGGTTCTCAACCATTACGGCAATCACGTCACCTTTACGTGCGCCGAGAGATAAATAATAGTGAGAAATCTGGTTAGCCCATTCATTTAAAGCTTCGTATGAGTAACTTTGATCTTCAAATAATAAAGCAGTACCTTTTGGATTTCGCTTAACAGCTTTCTCAAAAGCTACGCCTAATCCAGTTGGTGTATTTGCTGTTCTTAAATAAGCCTGTTTAAGACCATTCAGGATATGGGGTACTTTGGGAATAAAGCTAGGAAGTCTAGTGGCAACATCCCCAAGCGTAATGATATCGGTCTGTGTTGTCTGGCTCATATCAATCCTATTTATTTTTCGATCAATCCAAAAAAGGTTGCGTTGGCAAAAGTACAGTATTTTTCATGGTTCACCATGCTTTTAAAACTTTTCTTCTAGTGCAATCAACCTAATTGGTTAAAAATAACAAAAAAAACCTAGTCATCGAAATGACTAGGTTTATTTAAATTAGCTGCAATTGAGCAAATGATTTACTCAGCTACAGGATTTGCTTTCTTTGGTGGACGGCCACGAGGGCGACGAGGACGACTTGGTTTGTCCTTATCAGCTTTAGAATCTTCTGACTCACTTTCCGCAGGAGCTTCAGTTGGCTCTACAGCCTGTTCTGTAGCTGCTTTGGCTTTTGCAGTTGCTTTTGGCTGTTTCGCAACCGGAGCTTCAACTACAGTTGTCGCTGGTGTTTCTTCTACGCTAGCTGCAGCCTCAGTTTCCTGATCAAGCTCAAGCGGTTGCTGTTTTGATTCAACAGGCGCTTGTGTTTCAGCAGTAGGAGCAACAACAGTTTCTTCTACAGTCGACGCTACAGGAGCAGCTTCTTCTGGTGCAGAATGTTGTTGCTTAACTTGCTCAAAAGCCTGTTCAGCAGCAAGTTTCGCTAAACGACGACGCTCACGCGGATCATTAGCAACACGCGGTGTTGCCTCTTTTGGTGGCGTTAACGGAAGTACTGGCGCAGGTTCTGCTTCTTGTGAAGGCTTGTTGCTTGGAAGCTCAGCATCACGAGTAACAGGCTTTTTATCTTCAGTTTCAGCTGCGACTTCGGTTACTAGAGTACTTGCATATTGCTCTGCAAATTTCTGCAATGCACGATTGAATGTTGGAACTAAACCAAACTGTTCAATCAATACTGTACAGTCTTCACCGTAAACATGACGGATCAAGCTACCAATCGTATATTGCGCCAACGTTGGAATTTGCGATGGGGCAATTGATGGTGTAACAGCTTTAGCTCGTTTTGCGTTGCGTTGTTCACGGCGACGCATACGAGGATCATTACTCGCACGTTGAATTTGCGGTTGAGTTTTCTCAACCTTTGGTTGAGGAGCTTCTGCTTCAGCAGTTACTGTCTCTTCCACAGCAGCAACAGGCGCTGGAGCTGGCTCTTGAACAACTTCAACAACAGGTGCTTTTTCAGTACGTTCAAGAGGTTGCTCAGGCGTTAAAGCAATAATTTCGCTTTGTGCTTGATCAAGATTGATGACTAAGGCTGTATTCATGACTTCATGCTGTGGAGCATCAATCAAATCAACCTTAATTTGTTTTTCATCAACAACTGCTGGTGCTGGCGTATTTTGATTTTCATTTAATACGCTTGGATCGCGGTGGCGATTCGGACGGTTTGGACGTTGTTGATTATTACGGTCACGACGTGGCACAGCATGCTCAGCTTGTTGACCATCATTTTGATGTTGGGCATGTGGCTGATCTTGTTGTTGACGCTTTTGTTGACGTTTTAATTCACGTTGCTCTTGGCGTGATAACTGTACAACCTCTTCATGAACCTGCTGTTGTTGTGGTTCTTGATTATGGTGGTGCTGATGTTGTTCACGTTGCTCTTTGTGCTTACGTTTTTTGTTGTTTGGACGCTGCTGTTGTACTTTATCGTCTTTCTCAACATTCTCACGTGCTTCCTGTTTAACAGGAGATTGAGAAATATAAGCATTGTTAGATGGAGCCGAAGTAACTTCAGCAACTGCTGGTGCTGTAACCTGGCCAAACTGTCCACGGCTAACAGCGCCTGTATTCACCATTTGTTCAATTGCCGCAGCAGCATTTTGTGCTGAGCGAGATTGATCAACTGTTTGAGCTTGTTTTTGAACAAAAAGATTTTCTAACCATGCACATGGGCTTGCTGCTTTTTGAGTGCTTGCCTGAGCAACAGCAGGTTGAGCTGCTTGATTTACTTTCTTTTGGTTAGCTGCGTTGTTGGCAGCAGGGGTTGCATGAGTATGGCCATGATCAGCTTCTTCTAAATGCCATTCAGAAGATTCATAACCTAACTCTTTTTCACTTGAACGAGTTGCTTCAGTACGTTCGTAGCTAGATGGTGCAAATCCATCTGGATTGTACTGAATTTCGTAGTGAGGTGTTTCTAAGTGTGGGTGAGGTAAAACAGTCACACGAACACTAGAAGTTTGTTCTAAATAAACAAGGCTATGACGTTTTTCATTGAGTAAAAACGCTGCAATTTCAACAGGTACTTCTACTTGTACTTCACCATGACGTTCACGAAGCGCGATCTCTTCTACTTTACGCATAATAGAAAGTGAAAGTGAGCGTAAGTCACGAACCATGCCTGTACCATGACAGCGAGGGCACACATAACCTGTTGCTTCTTCAAGAGATGGACGTAAACGTTGACGGCTCATTTCCATTAAGCCAAAACGAGAGAGTTGGCCAAACTGAATACGTGCGCGATCGCTTTGTGTTGCTTCACGAAGTTTTGCTTCAACCATGCGTTGGTTGCGCTCTTTAGTCATATCGATGAAGTCGATTACAACTAAACCACCAATGTCACGAAGACGAAGTTGGCGAGCAATTTCTTCTGCTGCTTCTAAGTTCGTGTTTAGTGCAGTTTCTTCAACGTCATGTCCACGAGTCGATTTCGCAGAGTTAATGTCGATTGAAACTAAAGCTTCGGTCTGGTCAATCACGATTGAACCGCCAGAAGGAAGTTTTACTTCACGTTCATAAGCAGTTTGAATTTGGCTTTCAATACCAAAATGAGCAAACAATGGCTCGTTTAAAGTATAAGTTTTGAGTTTGTCTAATTGACGTGGCATCACTGCTTTAACAAAGTTATAAGCTTCGTTATAAGCCTGTTCGCTATCAATTAAAATTTCTGCAACATCATCACGTAAATAATCGCGGATAGCACGAGTAACAACGCCAGCTTCTTGATGAACCAGCATTGGAGATGGACCAGAGCTCGCTGTGCCTTGGATTTGTGTCCAAAGGTCAAGCAAATGCTGTAAGTCTAACTGTAATTCTTCTTGGGTACGGCCAATACCAGCGGTACGTACAATAACGCTCATACCACGCGGTAAATTTAAAGAAGCTAGAATTTCTTTTAGCTCTTCACGTACAGAACCTGAAATTTGACGACTAATACCGCCGCCTTTCGGGTTGTTTGGCATAAGAACCAAATAACGTCCTGCAAGTGAAATAAAGGTAGAAAGGGCAGCGCCTTTATTGCCACGTTCTTCTTTTTCGACTTGAACAAGTAATTCAGTACCTTCAGTGATAAGTTCACGAATGTTTGAAGTTTGTCGTGGGTCTGCTTGGAAATAACTGTTAGCAATTTCGCGCATAGACAAGAAGCCTTGACGGCCTGCGCCGTATTCAACAAAAACAGCTTCTAAAGATGGTTCTACGCGGGTTACATGGCCTTTATAGATATTGGATTTTTTCTGTTCTCGGGTACGATTCTCTAAATCAAAATCGTAAAGACGATTACCAGTGATAAGTGCAACGCGGACTTCTTCTGCGTGAGTTGCATTAATCAACATACGTTTCATGGGTGTGACACCTAATAGTGACCCACACAAACATATCGCACAAACTTAAAGGTTCTGAACGAACATCGAACATGACGGATCATTTCCCAGATCTCAAAATATTTGTGGTCTGAGTCATCTGTTACCGGCTACATTTAGCCTTAGCTTCGATTCTCGTCTGTGATGTAGGCAATACTGCTTCAACCTTTAAATCAGACTTCCTTAGTGCTTCACTGGCGGGTGAGCGGTGCATTGGTTAATGACTTTCACTGTCATTGGGCGCGAAGTGACTTCTTTTTGGAAGTTTGATACGGAATGCTCATCGTATCGGTGCTTTCGGCAGTTCCAATGCATCAACGCTTTAGCCTGAAGGCAACATTAAGGAGCGATTTGTCTGATGTGTATCAGTTTACGTTCCATAACCAACTAGAGTTGGTAACATATTTTTTTGAACAAACTGAATTAAACGCAACAGTTTGTCATTTTGCCGATATAATAAGCCTTCGGCGTCGGCATAATTCTTTAGGACCAATCCGAGCTGGTGATGAAAGCATCATTTTGATTGAGGTTTCAATCAGGGAAATTCCCTATTAGATGTTCACTTACGGCGGTATCCGTGCGCTGACTATATCAAACCTTGCAGCATCTGCCTATGGGCTAAGCTTAGATTTCTTGTGAAAAAACTAAGCTAATCGGTCATTTATTAATCAAATTTAGCAAAATTTCAGGTTTAAATATCAGTATGAATTCTACACAGCAATGGCAAAGTGTCACTTGGTTTGAGGTGGATGAACATCAAGCAGGACAGCGAATTGATAATTTCCTGTTTTCGCGTTTAAAGGGTGTACCTAAGAGTCGTATTTATCGTTTGATTCGTGAAGGTCAGGTTCGAGTAAATAAAAAACGTATTAAAGCTGAGACCAAATTAGAGATTGGAGATCAGATTCGTGTTGCACCTATTCGCTATGAACAAAAGGATGAAACAGCCGCTCCTGTGAGTGACAGTGTAGCACAAGGCCTACTCAGCCGTGTGGTCTATGAAGATGAAGGTCTGTTAGTCATCAATAAACCATCAGGTATTGCCGTACATGGTGGTAGTGGTGTGGCGTATGGTTTGATTGAGGCTCTACGTGCAGCAACAGGTAAAAAATACTTAGAACTAATTCACCGTATTGACCGTGATACTTCTGGTCTGGTCATGATTAGCAAGAAACGTAGTACTTTAAAGCTGCTACAAGATATGTTGCGTGAGCACAAAATTCGTAAGACTTATGCAGCAATTGTAAAAGGTCAGGTGAGTCTGGATAAACAACTCATTGATGCTCCTTTATTTCGTTATGAGTTAGCCAATGGCGAGCGTCGTGTACGTGTATCTAAAGAAGGTAAACCGAGTAAAACGGAATGGGTGGTTGCAGAGCGCTTTAAAAATGCGACTTTGGTTCATGCCTCACCTTTGTCAGGCCGTACCCATCAGATCCGTGTACATGGTTTAAGTATTGGACATCCGTTGTTGGGTGATGATAAATATGGACACACCACTGAGTACGCAGGTCCGCAAGCACGGCGTTTATGTTTACACGCGATGCGTTTAGATATTCCAGGTTATCCACCGATTGAAGCGCCGTTACCAGAAGACATGACCCAGTTATTAAAGGCTTTGAGAGTAGCAAAATGAGTCTGAAAACCGAATTAGTTATTTTTGACTGGGATGGAACTTTATATAACTCTGTTGGCCAGATTGTTGCTAGCTTACAACATGCAGCAGAGCAACATGAATTACCTCTAAGTGATGAAGCAGCAAAAAGTATTATTGGGTTAGGCTTGCCAGAGGTGATGCAGACCTTATTTCCAGAAGCGCCGGAGTTGCATGAATCGATCTTAAAAGCATATGGCGATCACTATATTGCTAATTCTACGGATGATGCATGGTTTGACGGTGTTGCTGAGCTATTACATGACTTAAAAGCGCAAGGTTTAAAACTTGCTGTAGCAACGGGTAAAAACCGTCGTGGTTTAGACCGTGTGATTGCAAAAACACAGAGTACTCATCTTTTTGACGTTACTCGAGCAGCCAATGAAACCCGTTCGAAACCAGATCCACTGATGTTGCAAGAAATTTTGACTGTAACAGGAGTGAGTGTTGAACAGGCGGTCATGATTGGTGACAGTAGTTATGACCTTGAGATGGCACAGCGTTTGGGTATGCCGCGTATCGGGGTAGGCTATGGGGTGCATTCGGTTGAAGTTCTGCAAAAGTTTCAACCTTTAACGATTGCTAAAGATGTACAGGAGCTTCATCGCTTTTTAAGAGAATATGCGCAATTATCTACTGTAGATGTCGCTTAATTTAAAAGATTTCAAAGAGGGAATGTGTTCCCTCTTAATCTAAGTTAAATAACAAAATAATAAGAAGAGAAAAAATGAGCCGTTCAATTCGCCTATTAAATCTTTTACAACAGCTTCGTGAAGCCCGTTACCCCATCACAGCGCAAGTCTTGGCTGAGCGCCTAGAAATTAGCGTTCGAAGTGTCTATCGAGATATTGATAGCTTACGTGAGCAAGGTGTAAGAATTGAGGCATCGGCAGGCCTTGGGTTTCAGCTTAAAGAAGACATTTTATTGCCGCCCATAACATTTAATGAAGATGAGGCAGAAGCTTTATTTTTAGCTTTAGAATGGTTGAAAGAAGTTCCTGATCAATCACTAAAATCTGCTGCGGTTTCAATTTATTCAAAACTTTATGCAGTCTTACCTAAACATCGAAAATATTTGCTTGATGATATGACCTTAGGGGTTGCCCATTATTGGTATCCTGTTGATGAAACGCTGGTAGCGCAAGTGCGTATAGCCATTCGTAATCAAGTAAAAATAAAAGTAGATTATTGTGATGAGCAAAACCGTTTGAGTGAACGTTCGCTTTGGCCTTTTGCTTTGGGATATTTAAACGGTAAAGTGGTACTCGCTGCTTGGTGTGAATTACGTCAGGCATTCCGCCACTTTCGAATCGATCGGATTCATCAGCTTCATATTAGCCAAGATAGTTATCCCGAATTTAAAAAGCTTCTGTTCCAAAAATGGTGGAAACAGGAAATGCAAAACGCTACTGACAAAAATTGACAAAGCCCAATTGTAAACTAGGAACTACGATAAACAAGGAGTGATAAGAATGAGCCTTAAACTTTATACTAACAAAGAGTCGCGTGGTGTCGTTATTGACTGGCTTTTAGTCGAGCTCGGTGTTGAATGTGAACGAATTGAAGTTGCATACAAGACCGAAATGAAATCCCCTGAATATCTAAAACTTAATCCTTTTGGAAAAGTGCCGGTATTGGTAGATGGCGATGTGGTTATTTATGAGTTAGGCGCAATCTGTGCTTATTTAGCTGATAAGTTTTCTGAAAAAGGTTTGGCACCTGCTTTAGATGATCCAAAACGCGGTTTGTACTATCGTTGGTTATTTGTGATGGCAGGTCCTTGGGAAGCTGCTGGTGTTGATAAAGCTTTAGGAATAGAAGTATCGCCTGATCAAAAGATGTTTGTTGGCTATGGCGATTACAATGATGCTTATCAAGCTTTAGTGCAAGGTTTGAGTGAAGCGAACCCGTATGTATGTGGCGAACAATTTACCGCAGCAGATGTAAGTGTTGGCGCCATGCTTTTATGGCAATTAAAAATGAAAACGATTGAATCACATCCGGCTATTACACGTTATGTTGAAACGATTAAACAGCGTGAAGGCTTAAAACAAAGCACTATGGGCCAACTGTTGTAAACGTACTATTCTTAAAAGTCACCCAAAAGGGTGGCTTTTTGTTGTTTGAATAAAGGTTTTAGTTGGTAAGAAAACCCGCAGCCACATTAATACAGATCGCTAAAATGGTAGTATTAAATCCAAAAGACAACACTGCGTGAAATAAGTTTAAAAGGCGCATATGTTTGGTGGTAATTGATACATCGGCAGTTTGTGCAGATGTACCAATAATATAACTAAAATATAGAAAATCAGGATAAGTGGGGTGTTGTGTTCCCGGGAAATCTAACCCTCCATTTTCCTCATTTCTAGACAAAGCCATATAAAAATCATGGGCATAATGTAAGGCAAAAACGGTATGCATAAAAAGCCATGCAGAAACAATGGTGAGTAAAGCTAAAGCCACATGACCTAACTTTGCAGAACTGTCAGAAGGGAGTTGTGATAGTTGAATTAGAATCGCAACCAGACACATGGTTAAGGCCAATAAAACTATCAACATAATGACCCATTTGCTTTCATCTTGTTTTTTAGCTTGCTGTTGCATTTGTGAATGATCGGCACTTTTCATGAGTTGCCAAACATGGAGTAAATAAATGCTAACCGAAGCATTCCAACTGACTAATAAAATAGTTGACCATTTCCATGAAGTTAACCATGTCAAAATACTAGCTGTAATCACTCCCATCAATAAAGCAATAAAGAAATGAGGGCGGTTTTGTACACTACGTCCAAGATGTTGAAATATACCAACCATTTTTTCCTTATCTCCTTTTATTACGTAATACATATATTATTTTTTATTGAATGGTGAAAATAATATCCAGTTTTATATAGATTTTATTTCACTTTCTTTCACTTATATATTATGAGATGTGTGCTTTTACTCAAATGGTAAAATAGAACAATAATCAAGATTAGACTGTTTATAAAAAGTATAAAATAAATAGAATGAATATTTATTTATACTTTTTTATAAAGATAGCCTTATTAATAATGAAATTATTTTTGATAATTAAGCGTGATTTAAGTTTTTATCGAGATGAAATACTTTAGTGAGTTGATCAATAAATTTTTGCACGCCTATAGATTGTGAGTTTTTACGGTAATTTACAAATAAATCAAGTGTCGGCAACTCAACGTCAAGTGGACGAACGACCGTATTTTTGATTCCTAAAGGTGCCACGTAGGCGGGTAAAATTGTACAACCTAATCCAGAGCCAAGAGAGTTAATATTGAAGAGCATACTGTCTGCTTTTTGAACAATATTGAGGTCGATATTGTGAGTCTTAGCGAAGTCTAAAATCGTGTTGTGTAATGTTTGTGATTGTTCGGCAGCGGGAATAATAAAATCAATGCCTTGTAAAGCATGTACGGGAATTCTTTCGTATTGAGCAAGCGGATGATTTTTAGGAAGCAAGAAAATTAAGGGTTCAGTTAAAACAAATTGGCTTTGGATTTCATCACTATCTGTGTTTTCACGGGTAAATGTAATGTCTAATTCACCTTTTTTTAAGGCTTTAAGCTGTTCGGTATTGTTTAAGTTAGATAATTCAATAGTAAGGTCGGGGTGTTGTAGTCGTAGATTAGGAAGAACGTAAGGGAAAATTTTCATTTCTGCGATGGGGACGAAACCGATACGTAAGAGTTGCTGTTTCGCCTTTGAAACCTGCCGTGCCATAGCAACCGCTTTTTCGGCTTGAGCGAGGGTGAGCCGAGCATGCTCTAAAAATACTTCACCTTCTTCGGTTAACTCAACTTTGCGTTTTGTGCGGTTTAAAAGTCGTACACCGACATCTTCTTCTAAATCTTTAATTTGCTGGCTAAGGGAGGGTTGTGCAGTGAAAAGTTTAAGAGCGGCTTTACTAAAATTTAATTCTTCAGCAACGGTAATGAAATATCGGAGATGGCGTAGTTCCATAAGACTAATCCAAAAAATGTCTTACTATGATTTAAGTGAAGTATAAAGCATAAATAGATATAGCGTGAAGGTGCTTTAGGTATTTATAAAATAAATGGAATTTTAATTTTCATTAAAGATTTAATATAGGGGACTAGGCTTTAATAATTCATAAAATATATTATTGATTAGTCAACAAATACATTATCTTTACTTAATCAAAGAATTTTTTAAATGTTTTGAATATTCATTTAAGAAATTCTCATAATATGCAAAAACGAGAATAATATAATATTTTTATAACTTGTAGGCCGTCTAAATCTACTGAACTGTAATTGTTACTAAATATATTATTTTTTGTTGAGTAAACTAATTCAAAGTTAAAAAATGGAAGCGATAAAAAGGAAACAGTACGGTTCTATGGTGGCTTTAGGCATTCTCTAATTGTTATGTTATACAATAGGTCTTAATAAGAATGGTAATTACTGACGCATAAACCCAACACATCTATGTATTTTTTATGGCACTCTAATTCGACTTAGGTTGGCTGTGTCCACGGTAAAAAGGATATTTATATGATAAATAAGTGTAAGTGCCATAGCTTAATTTCTTTTAATCGTTAAGATAGAAACCTGAACACATCCATTCTGCTGATGCTAAAACATAGAAAAGCCCATGAAAGACAAGCCGACATTAACATATCAATTGCCGACTCAGTCCTGTTGGACGCATACATGGATAAAACCTCCTTTTTGTCATCCCGAGTCTGGGCATGAAACGGATACACGTTTTTATAATCAACAGGCTAAATCACCTGCACGTGGTTCAAAAGAGTTATTGCGTTGGTTAGTTACGCGTGAGTCTTTTACATGGAAAGTAGATATTCAAAGTGAATATGAAACCCGCATAAATACGGCTGTAGCATTGCCACAAAATCGACCTCAAGCAGATTTAGATGATTGGCAAGTTTGGTTTGTTGGGCATGCAACTGTGCTGATTCAGATCGGACCTTATAACTTTATTACTGACCCAGTGTGGTGTGATTATGCTAGTCCCTCCCAAGGACGTGGACCGCGCCGTGTATGCCCTGCAGGTTTTGCACTAGAGCAATTACCGACAATTCATGGTGTTCTACTCAGCCATAATCATTATGATCATATGGATTTGGCTACGCTTGAATGGCTACACAAAAAATTCGCAATGCCAATTTACACTGGACTCGGGAATGGGTTTTACCTACCAAAAGAATTTCATGTGATTGAAATGGATTGGTGGCAAGAAATTCCCTATCACGAATTAAGAATAATCTATACACCTGCACAGCATGGTTCAGGTCGTGGTTTACGTGACCAGAATAAAGCACTCTGGGGTGGCTTTTCGGTTGTAGCTAAAACAGGCCATTGTTTCTTTGCGGGTGATACCGGTTATGCGGGGCACTTTAAGCAAATTCATGCTCGTTATGGTGCACCACGTGTAGCCTTACTTCCAATAGGTGCGTATGAGCCTCGTGAATTGATGAGCTATGTACATATGAATCCACAAGATGCGCTACATGCACACTTTGATTTACAAGCTCATCGTTCTGTTGCGATTCATTATCGGACTTTCCAGTTGACTGATGAAGACCGAGAAGATCCAGAGCATGCTCTAGGTCAAGCAATTAAAGCCTCTTCAAAGCTTGCTAATCCTTTTTATTGCATTCGGGAAGGGCATAAACTGACTGTCTAAAACTTAATATTTGATATGAAAAAAGCCAGTTCAATTTGAACTGGCTTTTTATTATTTTGACAAAATTATGCTAAGTCAAAACGGTCAAGATTCATAACTTTAGTCCATGCAGCAACAAAGTCTTGAACAAATTTTTCTTTACCATCTGCTTGAGCATAAACTTCGGCCAATGCACGTAAGATTGAGTTTGAACCGAAGACTAAATCATTACGTGTTGCAGTAAATTTGACTGCGC
Organism: Acinetobacter pittii; assembly: GCF_034067285.1. NCBI lineage: Bacteria > Pseudomonadati > Pseudomonadota > Gammaproteobacteria > Moraxellales > Moraxellaceae > Acinetobacter > Acinetobacter pittii. Next base: position 3,260,230 of record NZ_CP139286.1, on the reverse strand, counting down.
CTGTTTTACGGTCTTTGCCTTCAAATACTTCGCTTGTTGAATCAACAGGTGCCCATACAGTGGACATGTCGAGTAAGTTTGTAAAGAAGTCTGTGCTGAGTACACCAACTTGCTGAGTGAATACACCGTGTTGTGAACCATCCCAGTTAGTGCCCAGTACACGTAAACCACCAATCAATGCTGTTAACTCTGGTGCAGTCAAAGTCAATTTTTGTGCTTTATCAATTAATAATGCCTCAGTTGATGCGCTGACGCCGTCTTTTTTCCAGTTTCTAAAACCATCGGCAAGGCCGAGAAGTAATTGGAAAGATTCGACATCAGTTTGACTTTGTAATGCATCAACACGACCTGCGGCAAATGGAACGCTAATATTGAAACCTGCCGCTTGAGCAGCTTGCTCTACGCCAACGTTACCTGCAAGCACAATTAAGTCAGCTAATGACAGTTGAGTTGAGGCTTTGAGTTCTTCAATTTTAGTTAAAGTCTCAACAGCTTTTTTGTTTACTTCCCATTCACGTTGTGGCGATAAAGCAATACGTGCGCCGTTTGCACCGCCACGCTTGTCTCCACCACGGAAAGTTGACGCTGAAGCCCAGCCAAGAGAAACCAACTCACCAGCAGATAGCCCTAGTGCAACGATTTTTGCTTTTGCATCATCAATGCTAGCAGAAGACGGAATCGTGTTAGCAGCCGGTAATGGGTCTTGCCAAATTAAATCTTCAGCCGGAACTTCAGGACCTAAATAACGTGCTTTTGGTCCCATATCACGGTGAGTTAATTTGTACCACGCACGGGCAAAAGCATTGGCAAAGGCTTGTGGATCGTTAAGGAAACGACGAGAGATCTTTTCAAACTCAGGATCAAAACGTAAGGTCAAATCTGTAGTAAGCATTGTTGGCTTACGTTTAACTGATGGGTCGAATGGATCTGGGATGATTGCCTCAGCATCTGCTGCTACCCATTGAATTGCACCAGCAGGGGAGCGTTCTTGTACCCACTCGTATTTGAATAGGTTTTCAAAGAAGTAGTTGCTCCATTGGGTTGGCGTTTGTGACCAAATGACTTCTAAGCCTGAAGTGATCGCATCTTTACCAACACCAGTACCAAAACTGTTTGACCAACCAAAGCCCATTTGTTCAATTGACGCTCCCTCAGGATCAGCCTGAACATGGTCAGCAGAGCCAGCACCGTGGGTTTTACCTAAGGTATGACCGCCTGCGATCAAGGCAACAATTTCTTCATCATCCATTGCCATATTGCCGAAAGTCGCGCGAATAAATGGCGCAGCTGATTTTGGATCACCGCTGGCTTGTGGACCTTCAGGGTTTACATAGATTAGACCCATTTCAGTTGCAGCGAGATTACTGCCTTCTAAAGCTTCTGAGTTACGATGAGCTAACCATTCTTTCTCATCACCCCAGTTTACGTCGTTGTCTGGTTCCCAAACATCTTCACGGCCTGCGCCAAAACCGAAGGTGCGGAAGCCCGAAGACTCAAGTGCGATGTTTCCAGCAAGAATAAATAAATCTGCCCACGATATTTTTTGACCGTATTTTTGTTTAACTGGCCATAATAAGCGGCGTGCTTTATCTAGGCTTGCATTGTCAGGCCAACTATTTAAAGGTGCAAACCGTTGTTGACCACGACCAGCACCACCACGGCCATCACCCATACGATAGGTGCCGGCAGCGTGCCATGCTAAACGGATAAATAAGCCTGTATAATTTCCCCAATCGGCTGGCCACCAATCTTGAGAATCGGTTAACACATTTTTGATATCAGCTTTGAGTGCATAATAGTCGAGTTTTTTAAACTCTTTACGGTAATCAAAATCTTTACTGAGTGGATTAGAGCGTTCTGAATGTTGATTCAGTAAATCAACGCGTAGTTGTTTTGGCCACCAGTGTAAACTAGGCGTGCCACCACCGACCGTTACCTCTGGTTTTGATTTATGGCCTGAAAAAGGACATTTTGATTCGTCTGACATGGTTATATTCTCTCTGGGTAATAATTATTGAGCTCTTAGTAAAAATGTTAGGGCTCATTTTCCTGGACTTCTGGTTTAAAAACTCATGTTTATCAAATAAAGAAATGAGTGAACAAATGGTGAGAGAAATTGTTTGAAAAGTCTTTTCACTAAGATGTCAGCCCATTATTTTTTATTTAATAATGCATCAGATTCCTTTAATTGTTATTCCTCCAATTTACTGCATGAAGGTTAAAAAACAAGAGGAAGAATAAGATGAAACCTGTGAATAACGATGCATAGAATTACCTCTTCGATTGTTGGAACAACGTAAGATCTTTTAATAACGCTCTTTAAATATACTAGGAGTCGGAGTCTTATTTTTCAAATGGATTAAACTGTCAATATTGATTTGAAAAACCGATTATATGTTTGTTTAAAAGGTTTGAACGGGATAAATATTGAAAAAGAAATTTTTTATATTTAGTTGTAGTAGAAGCTATCTTAAACAAAATAAAGGAGAGCATTGCTCCCCTTTATCGTTTATATATTAAACATTTACGATTCGATTCGATTTGACCATATCAGCTAGGCCATGCGTTTTAAAGTAGTACTCAAGCCAGCTTTTTACAATGAGTGGATTATTCATTTTCATGACATCATCCAGTAACTTTTGTGCATCTGTCATCGGAACATGACAAATTGCTTTTCGTACTCGCAAAATGTTACTCGAACTCATTGAAAGGGTATTAAAGCCCATCGCCATGAGCAAAATTGCCGATAATGGATCACCCGCCATCTCACCACAAATACTGATAGGTTTTTTATATTCATGGCATTCTTTAACTAAGCGAGTTAGCGCACGTAGAATGGATGGATGGAAGTGTGAGTAAACGTTGGCCACATGTGGATTATTACGGTCAACCGCAAGTAAATACTGTGTTAAGTCATTTGAACCGACCGAGAAGAAATCGACGAGTTCAGCAAACTCATCAATTTGTAGCAGTACGCTTGGAACCTCAACCATAATGCCAATTTTCGGCTTGGTAATTTTAACTTGCTCTTCTTCTTGCACCGCAATCCAGTCACGTTCAAGCAAATAAAGTACTTCTTCGACTTCACTCACTGTAGTGACCATTGGTAATAAAATATGCAGATTATTTAAACCAATGCTGGCTTTGAGCATGGCGCGAATTTGTGAAGAAAAAATCTCAGGATGATCAAGAGTGAAACGAATACCACGCCAGCCTAATGCCGAGTTTTCTTCTTCAATACTGAAATACGGCAAGTCTTTATCTGCACCGATATCTAGAGTTCGCATCACCACTGGTTTGTTGGCAAAGTGACTCAACTGTTGACGATAGATTGCACGTTGTTCTTCTTCACCCGGGAAACGTTCCCGTAACATGAAGGGAATTTCACTTCGGTATAGACCTACACCTTGAGCACCGCGTTGTACACCACGTACTACGTCAATCATGAGGCCCGTATTTACATAAAGCTGAACAGACACACCATCTGGAGTAATCGCTTCTTTGGTCTCATATTGTTTGAGATCTTTTGCAATCTGTTCATCTTCTTTTTGAATTTCTTTATAACGTTGGCGTAAACGACGTGGAGGATTAACGAAAACACGGCCCTGATAGGCATCCACGATCATTTCCGCATCATCAAGTGTATTAACAGGCAGTTCGGTTACACCAACTACGGTTGGAATACCTAAGGCACGAGCCACAATCACCATATGTGAGTTGGCTGCACCTTCTGATGTCACAATCGCTGCGATATTATCTACCGGTAGTTCTACGAGCGCAGCAGTACTAATTTCTTCGCCAATTAAAATACTATCTGGGCTGAGTTCACGGTGGCTAGAGTCTTCTTCTTGTAAACACGCTAAAATACGCCGACCTAAATCTTTAAGGTCAGAAACTCGTTCACGAAGATAATCATCTTCCATTTGTGCAAATAGGGCAGTGTGCTTTTCAATGACACGACGTACTGCACCTTGTGCCCAATGTCCATCACGGATGAGTTCTTTAATTTCTGCTGGTAAAGCATTTTCATCTAGCATTCTTAAGAAAACACTAAATAAAGCGCGCTCTTCAGCCATTAAAGAATCATGCATTTTTTCATCCAAAGAGCGAATCTCTGAACGAACTGATGAAATGGCTTGATCTAAAATTCGAAGTTCATCACTAATATCTTCTGCTTCACGATCGGGTACAGAACCCAAATCAGCAGGTGGATATAAAATAATAGCGCGACCTAAAGCAACACCGCCTGCACCTGAAGCACCTTGGAAGGTTTTATAAGCAGGGCCATTACTTGGTTTGCGAAATACATCAATATTTCCAACTGCATGAGCATGAGCAATTACGCCAGAAAGCTGAGCACAGAGCGTAACTAAAAAGGACTCGGCTGCTTCGCTAAAATCTTGAGGAAGTTTGTTTTGGACAACCAAAACACCCATAACCTTTCGGCGATACATGACAGGTACGCCAAGGAATGAGTTATAAATTTCTTCGCCTGTTTCAGGTAAATACAAGAAACGCTCATGTTTTGGTGCATTGTCAAGGTTAACAATTTCTTCACGCTGCCCGACCAGACCGACCAAGCCTTCACCAAGTTGCAAAGATACGTGGCCTACAGATTCTGGATTTAAGCCTTTAGAGGCCATCAATACATAGCGCTGGTTGCGTTCATCGAGTAAATAAATAGAGCAAACATCCACTTTCATGGCTTCAGCAACCTGATTGACCATGATGTCTAACGATTCATGCAAACTGACGGACGCATTAACCTCTTGGACAATGCGCCGTAGAGTGTCGAGTTGCATGTTTGACATGGATGTATACTCCAGTATTTTTTTAGACTATGAATGTATTTATAACAGCACTTTTAATAAAAATCATTTGCTAGATAAATGATTTTTAGGGTAATTGTTGCATCGGCAACTGTGTACACAACTCCACCATGGCTTTACGATAAACATCACGCTTGAAGTTCACCACTTGGCCAAGAGGATACCAATAGCTGACCCACTGCCATTCATCGAATTCGGGCGGGTCGGAGAGGTTTAACTGAATATTTTTTGCAGGCGCAGTTAACTTCAGTAAAAACCATTTTTGTTTCTGTCCGATACATACGGGGTCAGAGTCTGACCGAATGTACCGATGTGGCAAACGATAACGCAGCCATCCTTTGGTTTGCGCAATAATCTGGACATGTTCGGGCAATAAGCCGATTTCTTCTCTCAGTTCTCGAAAAAGTGCCTGTTCAGGGGTTTCTCCAAACTGGATGCCTCCTTGTGGAAATTGCCAAGCATTGTGACCAATGCGCTTTGCCCATAAAACCTGTCCATCATCGTTTGCCAAAATGATCCCGACATTCGGTCGGAAACCTTCTGAATCGATCATTTGGCTACCTAAATATTGTCTATATCGTTGACTTTAATCGCGGGGACAAACACTTTTTTATGTCCAGCTCGAAAAGATCAAAGTAAAATGTTTAAATTGCTACGATCTTAACGAATTTCTATCGACTAGCGGAGATAGATTTACATTTTTTTTCTTAAATTTCAGTTTAAACGAGAATTTTCATGAAACTGGCGTTGTTTGATTTAGACCATACCTTGTTAAATACCGATTCAGACCATTCTTGGGGTGAATTTTTAGTCAATGAAGGTTTGGTTGATCCGGTTCATCATCGTCAGATGAATGATAAATTTTATGAAGATTACAAAGCAGGGCAACTTGACCCATATGCTTATAATGAATTCGTTTTTGGCTTTTTAACCCAGCATGACAATAATTACTTAACAGAACTCCACCAATTGTTCATGCAAAAAGTGATTCGCCCGCAAATGCGTCCAAAAGGTTTTGCTGCAATCAAAAAACATCAGGATTTAGGGCATACGATTGTCGGAATTACTGCAACAAGTGATTTTATTACTGCACCAATTTTCCGTGAATTTGGGATTACTGAAATTTTAGCGACCAATGCTGAAGTGGCTGACGGAAAATATACTGGGAAAGTTGCTGGTTTAGCGTGTTATCAAAAAGGCAAGCTTGCACGTCTAGATGCGTGGTTGGAAGGTCGTAGCGTGTCTGAGTCTTGGGCTTATTCCGATTCAATCAATGACCGTTTTTTACTTGAATATGCAACGCATGCAATTGCTGTAAATCCTGATGATCGCCTTGAAAAACTGGCTCAAGAAAATAAATGGGAAATTCAGGACTGGTCAATTTCACAGGCATGATATTCCTCAAGATTTGAATCGCTTTTGCAGCATTGAGAGCAAGGGCGATTGAAATCGGTCATGATGATGAGTGAGGATATGATGGATAATCAGAATGAGACCGAAGAAAAGAAAACCCGTAGAGGTAACTTTTTTGAACAAATAGGTGAAGAACTGATTAATGGTTTCCTCACAGTTCTTGGTGAAGTTTTTATTTACATTGTTTTTCTATTATTTTCAGGTACTTTGATTGGCATCATTGTTGCCGCAATTTTCTTTGGTTGGGGCATACTATTTTTGCTGCTGCCTTTTGCTTTTTTGATTTATATCCTTTTTTAAAAATATATTCGTTAATTCAATTATTCCTTATTCCTGCATCATTTTAATCAGTTCCTGCATGGCTCTAGATTGAGTACGTGCAGGATGCCACACCATGCCTAATTGACGATTCATCTCAACATTTAAATCAAGCTGCTGCATATCTTGATTCAGCAAAGTTTTTGGTAAAACTGACCAACCTAAACCAATCGACACCAACATGCGAATAGACTCAAGAGGGTTATTGCTCATGGTGATTTTTGGTTTGAGCCCTTGTTTTTCAAACTCAGCTAAAGTGATTTGAGCAGTGTAAGTTTGTGCAGCTGGTAATAAGCTTGGATATTCAATTAAATCTTGTAAGGTGAGATTCTTTTTTTGAGCCAGTGGATGAAATGGAGCGGCAACAAAGACTAAAGGATCATTCCAGATTGTAATGTAGTTAAGACGCTCATCACCTGAAGGTGGAAGCGTTAAAAATGCTAGCTCTAAATCACCAGCAAGTACTTGTTCATGCGCTTGCTCTGAATCAACAAAATGTACATCTAAGGTGACTTGAGGAAATTGCTGAACAAAGTGTTTAAGTGGTGCAGGTAAATGATGCAAACCAATATGATGACTCGTACCGACTTTTAAGCGGCCTTGCACCTGAGTTTGTTCATGGCTAAGCGTATGGTGAATATCACCCAGCTCATTGAGCCAGTTTTTAACTTTAGGTAATAATGAGTGTGCAGCATGGGTTGCTTGAACACCTCGGCCTGCGGACTCAAAGAGTTTTACGCCAAAATATTCTTCTAAGCTATGAATCCGTTTGGTAACAGCAGGTTGAGTAATAAATAACTGATCTGCTGCCACAGAGATAGACCCTGTTTCCATAACTTTTACAAAAGCTTCAAAGGCTGCAAGATTCATAATACAACTCAACTTGGAATAGAAAAATCGAGAGGCTAAAGTTGCCAAGCCAAAATCGTATCATGCTTGCAGCGAATCGAGTGAGAAAGTTGTGAATTACCGCACTAATCTTAGTCTAAGCCGCTGTTTCTTTTTCAGCTAAGGCTGATACGTGGCGATCTTTAGCTGCCCATACTTTTTCATGGAAGAAAAAGGCAAAAGCTTGTACGGTTGGTTCAAGCATACTTAATGTTAAAGCCATCCAGATATTACCTGTTACAAAGTATGCGACTAGCATCGCTACACTAATATGCATAATGTAATAGCTTAAGGTTTTCTTTAAGGTACGTTGATTATTTATAACGAATTTTTGAATATTAGCCATGATCATTCTCTTTAGCCACTTTAGATATTTTTAGTATAGAGAGTAGAGTATAAGATTAAAAATTGATTATGCAAATGATAATCATTAACAAAAGCGATTTATTAAATATGATGTATCTCAAAAGGATTATGATTAATTCCAAAAAGTTTTCTAATTTATAAAAATGATAAATTAGATTTATGTGAAACTCTGGCTATAATCGAAGAAAGATTAGAATTACCCAGTCCAATGGAGCAAGACGACATGGCAGGCAAAACTTTATATGACAAATTGTGGGATGACCACGTTGTTTCACAGCGTGATGATGGCTCATGTTTACTTTATATTGACCGTCATTTATTGCATGAAGTGACTAGTCCACAAGCATTTGAAGGTTTGCAACTTGCGGGTCGTCAACCATGGCGTTTAAGTGCAAACGTTGCGACACCGGACCACAACGTTCCAACATCTAAAAAAGAACGTGACCAAGGTATTGCCGGTATTGAAGATGATACATCTCGTATTCAAGTTCAAACCTTAGATGACAACTGTAAAGCTTTCAATATCGTTGAATTTAGCATCAATGATATTCGTCAAGGTATTGTGCATGTGGTTGGACCCGAACAGGGCTTAACCTTGCCGGGCATGACAGTTGTATGTGGTGATTCACATACAGCAACTCACGGTGCTTTCGGTTGCTTGGCGCATGGTATTGGAACATCTGAAGTTGAACATGTGTTAGCAACACAATGTTTGATCCAGAAAAAATCTAAAAATATGTTAGTACGTGTAGATGGCGTATTGGGCAAGGGTGTAACGCCAAAAGATGTGGTGTTAGCAATCATTGCTAAAATTGGTACTGCTGGTGGTACAGGCTATGCAATCGAGTTCGGTGGTCAAGTGTTCCGTGATATGTCGATTGAAGGACGTATGACGGTATGTAACATGGCAATTGAAGCCGGTGCCCGTGTTGGTATGGTTGCAGTTGATGACAAAACTATTGAATATGTGAAAGGCCGTAGCTACGCACCAAAAGGCGAGCAATGGGAACAAGCCGTTGCTTACTGGAACACATTGCATTCAGATGACGATGCTGTGTTTGATGCCGTAGTTGAGTTAAATGGCGCGGAAATCGAACCACAAGTATCTTGGGGAACTTCACCTGAGATGGTTATTCCGGTCACTGAAGCTGTACCAACTTTAGAACAAGCGAAAGATGATGTTCAGCGTAATGACTGGACACGTGCTTATCAATATATGGGTTTAAATGCAGGACAGGCATTAGGTGATATTCAACTTGATCGTGTCTTTATCGGTTCTTGTACCAACTCTCGTATTGAAGATATCCGTGCTGCAGCTGAGGTAGTTAAGGGCCGTAAGGTAGCTTCTACCATTAAGCAAGCTATGATTGTTCCGGGGTCTGGTTTAGTTAAACAACAGGCAGAAAAAGAAGGCTTAGATAAAATCTTCTTGGAAGCTGGCTTTGAATGGCGTGAACCAGGTTGTTCAATGTGTTTAGCAATGAATGCAGATAAGTTACAACCGGGCGAACACTGTGCATCGACCTCTAATCGTAACTTTGAAGGCCGTCAAGGCAATGGCGGTCGCACTCACTTAGTGAGCCCGGCAATGGCGGCAGCGGCTGCAATCGCTGGTCACTTCGTTGATGTTCGTTCATTTTAATTCGGTCTGGAGCAAACCATGAAAGCTTATACAGTTGAACAAGGTATCGTTGCACCATTAGATCGTGCCAATGTTGATACAGATTTAATTATTCCAAAACAGTTTTTGAAATCAATCAAACGTACAGGTTTTGGCGACAACTTATTTGACGAGCTTCGTTATTTAGACGAAGGTTATCCGGGACAAGACAATTCAATACGTCCAAAAAATCCGGATTTCGTTTTAAATCAGCCTCGCTATCAAGGCGCAACCGTTTTAATTGCTCGTACTAACTTTGGTTGTGGTTCAAGCCGTGAGCACGCGCCTTGGGCATTAAACGAATATGGTTTCCGTACTGTTATTGCGCCAAGCTTTGCTGATATTTTCTTTAATAACTGTTTCAAAAATGGCATGTTACCTGTCATTTTGTCAGAAGAAATTGTTGATCAGTTATTTAAAGAATGCGCTGCCAATGATGGATATCAATTAACAATTGATTTAGCAGCTCAAGAAGTACGTACGCCAACAGGTGGAGCTTTTAAATTTGAAGTTGATCCATTTCGTAAGCATTGCCTGTTAAATGGTTTGGATGATATTGGTTTAACTCTTCAAAATGCGGATGCAATTCGCGCCTATGAAGAAAAAACTAAACAAGTTCGTCCTTGGGTATTCCAAGAGTTAAATTAACCTTTTGGTACATTTTAAACATAGCCATGGCGTAGCGTTCAAACTCTTGCTAACATGCTAAAGCATAAAAACACCTTAGAATTATGCACTAGATGAGGATTGGGCTTGAACAATGAAGAGGAACGTTACTCATAGCTTTTTGTTGAGCCTGTGCGCAATAACACTCAGTGCTTGTCAAAGCACTTACAATGTAGTGGATACTGTCCGTATTAAGCAGGCTGAACAAGAAAATTTGGGGCAGAATGCAGCAATATATTGTTCGGGCGCGAAGAGTTGTGAATTTGAACGACTAAATGATATTACTGTAGTAGATGCGCAAACACGAAGAATTAGTAATCAGGCAATTCATCAAGGAATTGTGAGATTACAAGGTTCAGTGCTTAGCGAAACTAACAGCTTATATTTATCTGTGCCTGCTAAACAATATGAAGTGGTGATCCGTTTCTATCCGATTTCTCCAGATCGGGCTGAAACAATTCATGTTATTCACCAATTTAATGCCAACCATCGCTATACATTTAAAATGTACCGAGACAAAACTAACCGTTCGGGTAGTTTGCTGAATGTTTCTGTACCAGATCCATTATGTGTTGACTTAGAACAAGATGAGCATGTAGTTCGCCGTTTTTGTCGACCATTTGATGTTACAACGGGACTAGGTGAATTCCTCGAACAGAAAAAACTAACACCGCGGTAGTTGTAACGCTGCTTGTCTTTGGAAAATGGAAAAAGTTCATGTCTAAACAGATTTTAATTTTAGCTGGTGATGGTATTGGTCCTGAAATTGTTGGGGCGGCAGAAAAAGTATTAAATACAGTAAATGAAAAATTTAATTTATCGTTAACTTGGGAACATGGCTTACTAGGCGGCGCGGCAATTGATGCACATGGCGAACCCTATCCAGCTGTAACGAGTGAACAGGCAAAAAAAGCAGATGCAATTTTATTGGGTGCGGTAGGCGGACCAAAATGGGACACCATTGAGCGCTCTATTCGTCCTGAACGTGGTCTGTTAAAAATTCGTAGTGAACTTAACTTGTTTGCTAACTTGCGCCCAGCGATTTTATATCCACAATTAGCAGATGCTTCTAGCTTAAAACCTGAAATTGTTGCGGGCTTGGATATTTTAATTGTTCGTGAATTGACTGGCGGGATCTATTTCGGTCAGCCACGTGGTATTCGTGAACTCGAAAACGGTGAGAAACAAGGCTATAACACTGACGTTTATTCTGAAAGTGAAATTAAACGCATTGCAAAAGTGGCTTTTGAACTTGCAGGATTACGTGGTGGTAAGGTTTGTTCGGTAGATAAAGCCAACGTTTTAGAAGTAACAGAGCTTTGGAAGCAAACAGTTACTGACTTACACCAAGCGAATTATTCAAACATTCAGCTTTCACATATGTATGTTGATAATGCTGCAATGCAACTTGTGCGTGCGCCTAAACAGTTTGACGTAATCGTAACGGGTAACTTATTTGGCGATATTTTATCTGATGAAGCAGCAATGCTTACAGGTTCAATCGGTATGTTGCCATCTGCATCATTGGATGAAAATGGCAAAGGTATGTATGAGCCTTGCCATGGTTCTGCACCTGATATCGCGGGTCAGAATGTGGCGAACCCATTGGCAACAATTCTTTCAGTTGCAATGATGCTTCGCTATACATTCCGTGAAGAAGCTGCTGCAAAAGCAATTGAAGATGCAGTAGGTCAAGTACTTGATCAAGGCTTACGTACAGCGGATATTATGTCTGAAGGCATGACAAAAGTTGGTACAGCTGAGATGGGTGAGGCAGTTGTCGCTGCTCTTGCTTAAAAGCTTTTTATAAAAAACGCAGCTCAACGCTGCGTTTTTTTGTGCCTATGTTTTAGCAGGCTTTACCTTCATATTGAATAGACTCGGCAATATCATTCTTAAGCTGAAAAATAACTTTGCAGTTGAAATTCAAATCATAAGAATTGCCACTCAAATTACCTGATTGTATGGGAACAGAACCGCCTCTCATATCGACATTACTCACCATAGGGATTGGGATGCTTAACGGACGTAAAATCGTATAGATGAGCTGGTTGGATGTTTTTTGTGGAGTGCTAGCGACTTGAAAACCAAGACTACGTAAATTGATATCTTGTTGAATGCTAGCCGATGATTTGCCTAGAAAGCCCTTTAAATATTCCTGTAAATCTACAGATTGGTGTAGGTGGCTAGCACAACCGTTAAGATAAATCATTATGAAAGTCAGTAAGCCAATTTGGCATCGGGTATATATGTTCATTTTTCTCACTATATAAAATTATATTTATTATTAAAGAACAATAGGTTGTATTTACAAACTTGTAAAGTAAAAAAGGAGGATTATGATAAATGGAAGGTAAATTTGTCTTTCGATTTATCATTACATTCGTACCACTTTAAAAATAATTTCATAGAAAACTTAAGGAAGAAAAAGATAAGAAAAATAGTTTTTGCTTTTTTATGCAGCTTTGGAATGACTTCGGTCTATGCAGATAATTGTGATAGTGCCCGCAATACTTACGATGATATCTACTGTACAAATAAAATTTATGCGAGCGCTGATGCAGATTTGAATAAGAATTATCAAGCATTGCGCGTAAAGTTAAACACCGCGCAGAAAAATATTCTTAAGAAGTCTCAACTTGCATGGATACGTCAACGTGATGCCGAGTGTACAGATTCAAATAGGAATAGCGTAGACGTGCAATGTCGTTTACAGACAAAGCAGGAAAGAAACCATTGGCTGCAAGAAAGATTGCGTGAATGCCAAACGGTAGGATGTAAAACCAGTCGCTTAAATGAATAAATGACGCAATAAAAAAGCCACATCATAAAGTGGCTTTTTTGCATTCACTAATTAGCGAGCACGGTACGTAATACGACCTTTAGTTAAGTCATATGGAGTCATTTCGACTTTTACACTGTCGCCAGTAAGAATACGAATATAGTGTTTACGCATTTTACCAGAAATGTGTGCAATAACTTCGTGACCGTTTTCAAGACGTACACGGAACATCGTATTAGGAAGCGTTTCGGTGACAACGCCTTCGAACTCAATGAGTTCCTCTTTATTGGCCATAGCCTACCTGATGATCAAATTGGAAAGGCGCAAATTATAGTCAATTTTTTTAAAAAAAACAAGATAGACACACTTCTGCTAAAGCATCTGGTTAAACTATGACTAATCAAAAAAGATGTAATTTTTTTCACAAAAGCTGAGTAATTCTGTTGTCAGTTTGGTCAATCAACGCTAATCTAAAATCATAGTTATTAGGGACTGTTAATTGCATAAAGGTCAACAGCCCTAAATATCAATGAAGTATCTACATGGAAGGGCACTGCGTGGGTCAGCTAACAGATGCATCAGTTGTATTACGCTTTGGCTATCAAGCGATTCGTCGTGCGGGATTGCCAACAGAAGAAATATTAACCAAAGCGGGAGTTGCTTTAAATCAGGTCGATACCAATGCACGTACACCGTTAAGTGCACAGTATGCCTTTTGGACTGCCGCTCAGGAAGTCAGTAAAGATCCAGACATCGGTCTGCATTTAGGTGAGCATTTGCCTTTGTATCGAGGGCAGGTGATTGAACATCTATTTATTAGTAGTGAAACCTTTGGTGAAGGCTTAAAACGAGCTTTAGCTTATCAACGACTCATTAGTGATGCATTTGATGCAAAACTGGTAGTTGAAGAAGGACGTTGTTATTTAACCAATGGCGAACAGATTGGCGCTGACAATCTAGTCAACCGTCATTTTTCCGAATGTGCAATTTCAGGCATACTTAGATTCTTTAAATTCATTACCGAAGGACAATTTCATCCTATCTTCATCGATTTTAATTTTAGTGAAGGTGCTTCTGAGGATGAATATTTCCGTGTATTCGGCTGCCCAGTTAGCTTAGGTCAGAAAGAGACACGTTTATATTTTGACCCTGCTATTTTAGATTTCCAGCTTTGGCAAGCAGAGCCTGAGTTGTTGCAATTGCATGAGCAGCTCGCAATTGAAAAATTGCAGGAACTGGCCCGTTATGATTTGGTGGGTGAAGTTCGCCGTGCGATCGGTTCAACACTGGAAAGCGGAGAAACTACGTTGGAAACGGTGGCTGCTCAGTTGAATATTACTCCGCGTCGCTTACGTACTCAGCTCAGTGAAGCAAATACCAGTTTTCAACAAATACTTTCTGACTATCGTTGCCGTTTGGCTAAAAAGCTTTTGGCAAATACCAACGAGAGTGTTGAGCGTATTGTGTATTTAACTGGTTTCTCTGAACCAAGTACGTTCTATCGTGCTTTTAAACGTTGGACAAATGAGACACCAGTTGAGTACCGTAAGCGTAAACAACACCGGTAGAAACAACATACAGCATTGGGCTAAGCTTACTCAGGTAAGTTTAGCCAATGTGGCCCAAGCGGTGGCTGCGGTAAATCAAACTGCTCAGGATAATTACACTGAATAAAATAAAGACCATCGGGTGGGGCAGTTACACCAGCTGCTTTACGATCCTGTGCCGCAAACATCGCATCGATATGATCAATTTCATACATACCTTGACCAATTTCGAGTAAGCAACCGACAATATTGCGTACCATATGATGTAAAAAACCATCTGCTTGAATATCTAGAACCAAATAGCGTCCATGTTCAAATAAACGGCAATGCGTTACATGTCGTACAGGCTGGTTTGACTGACATGCTGCTGCGCGAAAAGTTTCAAAGTTATGCGTTCCTTCAAACTTACTGGCAGCTTCAATCATCTTTTTCACATCTAGCTTTTGGTAAATGTGAGTAACTTGTTTGTGTAATAGTGCTGGGCGATGGGGCGCGTTATAGATGATATAGCGGTAACGTCGTGCAGTCGCTTTAAAACGCGCATGAAAACTTTCATCCATCAGTTTAATCCACTGAATGGAAATATCTTTAGGCAATTGGCTGTTTGCCCCTCTTAACCATCCTGTTTCTGGACGAATAGCGTTCGTATCAAAGTGTGCCACCATATTTGTTGCATGTACTCCAGCGTCAGTACGACCCGCACCGTGAAGTGCAATAGGCTCATCTGCAATTTTGCTAAGTACACGCTCAATCGTTTCCTGAACGCTGGCAACGCCTGGCTGTTGTGTTTGCCAACCTCGGTATTGAACTCCGCTAAATTCAATACCGACCGCATAACGTTGCATGGCTTTACCTCTGTTTAATGCAAATTTTCGTTCCAATGACTTAGCCATTGTTCTGGAGTTGGGTATTTTAAATAGATTTGAAGTGCTTTTGCATAGAGATCTGCATGACTATTAGCATCACTAATGACGATTTTTGCAGTTTTCGCCCATGCACTAATCGCATAACGTTGATCAATACCACCAAAAGTTACTTGGGTTGCCAAAATTGGAACACAACCATGAGCATACAGTTCATCTAATGTTGCGAGTAATTCTTGGTTTACCGCAATATTACCCGTACCAAAACCTTGTAACACTAAAAAGTGCGGAGGGGCTGGAAGTAAGTGACGTAATTGCTGAACTAAGTACTCTGTTGCAATCGGTTGCATCATCCAGTTTAAAATCTGGAATGAAGCTGCTCGTTCAATTTGGGTGTCTTGTACGATCAATTCATTTTGCTGGGGCGCAAACTCAACTTCACTACTTAAGCCTGAAAAAGCATCGAGTTCAGTCGTATGCGTTTTTAATGCAGTTTGTGCGTGGAATACTTGATGGTGGAATGCGAGATAAGCACCCACAGGTAGAGAAATCACTTGTTCTAATGCAAGGTATAAGTTCTCAATTGCATCAGTAAATTCACGAGTATTGTCACCTTGAATATTAAGTAACGGGTATTGGCTACCAGTAATTACAATATGACAGCTTTGGCCTAAAAAGCGGGCTAGGGTTGCAGCTGCATAACTGAGCGTGTCTGTACCATGAATAACAACGAAATGTTGATAACCTTCAAGTTGTAGTTGTTGTATGCGTTGAATTAGACGTAACCAATCAGGTGCTGTACATGCACTGCTATCAACAATATTGGGCGCAGCGAAGCAGTCAACTGTTAAGTGTGGGGGAATTACTTTTTCAAGTTGAGGTAGGAATTGGTCATAAGGCATAGGAGCTAAAGGTTCACCAATGCAACCAAAAGTACCACCCATATAAAATAAGGCTATTTTTTTCATATTTTTGCAGGCATAAAAAAGCAGTCATCTCTGACTGCTTATGGTAAATCGAACAGTTCTAAGAAGCTATGCGATTAAGTAGGTTTTTCGCGCGTTGTTGTTGTTCTGTGTTGAATTTTTGCTCATTACTTGCCAATAACGCTTGAGCTGCTGGATAAGCACCTAACTTGATGTATTGCTCTGCAAGTTTTAGATCAAGTTCATTTTCATCTAACTGTTTTAATTCTGGAAAAGCTTCTAAAAGAGGGTCTTGAGTTTGAGCTGGAGTAGTCTCTTCACCTAATAAATTTATATGATTTTGAGTGTCAATCTCTGATGTTGTGATTAAGGTAGGTTCATCTAAAGAAAACTCAAGAGGTGCTATTGAAATTGGTTCTAATGGAGCTTGTTCTACCAATTTAAGCTCATCTAACGATGAGGTCTGCTCATGAGTTTTTAGCTCCGAATTTGCAGGATTTAATTCAAGATTAAAATCCAAAACATTCGTATTGTTCTCTTGGTGTGCTGGTATTTCTACTACTTGAGCTTTTTCCTCAGGTTCATGCAGTGGTGCTAAATCAAAAGAAAAATCTAAGTCAGCCAAATCATTTGTTTGTTGAGATGATGGTAACTCCGATTCTTGGGTCGGTTGGCTGCCACTTTCTGTAGTCGTGGTTTGTTCGAATGAAAAGTTAAACTCTAAAGGTTCAACTTCAACAGCAGGTTCTTGCTTTACAGGGGTATAGTCTTGCTGCAAGTCATCAAAAGAAGCTTCAGAAGAACTTGCTGTTAACTGGTCAAACTGAGCTGTTGTGTCAGCTTTATTTTTTGGCTCTTGGGATATTTGAGCTTGAGGAAAATCGATGGCATCAGGTTGTCTTGAGGACTCATACTCTTTTTGTTTGGCTTCTGCTTGAATGGCTATTTCATTGAGTGACAAACTGCGAATATGGCCAATCAGTTGAGTTATTGCAAACTCATCTTTTTGTGCAATATGAATCTCAAGCAGCAATAAATAAAGTTCATGTTGTGTATTATCTTTTTTTAGCGCCTGATTGACTTGAGCTTCAGCTGCTGAGAATTGTCTTTCTTGAATAAGTAGCTGAATTTTTTGACGTACAGCATCCGGAACAGGGCTGCTTTGTGGAGTAGAGGGAATGAGTTCTTCAACCACATTGACTTTACTTTTTTCACGCGAGTTTTTACTTGTTTTAGAGTTCGCTTTTTTATTGGTTTTTCTACTTACCGTTTTAGGGGAGTTAGCCTCTTGCTTCTGGCTATTTTCGCGTTTTTTTAAAATGACAGCGACCACGAGCAATATGATGAACGGAATCACATATAACATTACTTTCCCCTTAAAAAATAAATATTTGCAATATAAAGCGAGCTAACTCTAATTTTAACTTAATGTTTTTGCTTATGAGTCTGTTGCTGTGCTTGTAACTGCTGTTGTAACTCTGCCAAACGTGCATTCAAAATTTGAATACGTTGGTCTTTTAAACGTAAAGTTTGATTTAGTTTGGTTACATTCCTTTGTAATGTAACGGTTTTTTCTCGTGTTGTCATAACTTTTACTGCTAACTCAGTATTGTTTTGACCCTGTTGTGTGCTCTTCTTAGCAGTTCCATGTGTAGAATTTTGGCTGTTTTCAGCCACAATACTCATTTCAGCTTGCTGTAAACGATATTTTGCCTTGCTAGAAGTTGATTTTGCAGTGTGTGCTATGTCTGTTTTTGGCTTGTTTTGCTGAGGTTTAGCAGGAGAGTGTGCTAGATTAAGCGCAATTCCTTGACGTAAACGATTTACATCACCCTGAATAAAAGCATGTCTGTTTTGAGCTTGAATATCATGCATGACTTTCGCAACAGGTTGTTTAGTTTTTGCTGCGATACGATTAGCAATGCTCCATAAAGACTCGTTGCGCTGTACTACATATTTACCTGATGTTGCTGGGCCTTTGTAGGGACTTAGAGTCTGTTTCTTGGCAGGGTTTTGGTTAAGCGTCTTTTGAGGCGTAGATTTCTTTTGCGCTGTTAGTTTGTTGACTGGAGTTTTTGGTGAATTGTTTGTGGCTGTTTTGGCGCTGGTTGGTTTAATCTGATTTACTGATGCTACCTGATCAGAAGTAGTATTTGCTGTAACTTGTTGAGCAACCTGACTAGAAGAGTTTTCGCTGGATGTATTGGATGAGTTGGTATTTATAGCTGGAGCAGTTCCAGAGCTAATGTTAAGGCTATGTTCACCATTCGAATCAGTTGTCGCTGGAGCCGAAGTTGTTGATGTATAACGGGTACTTTCTGGCAGATTTAGAGCAATATCTTTTTCATTAACAATAAACTGAGGTGATAAAGTACTTTCGTTATTTTCATTCTTTTTTATAGAAGAAGGTTTAATTACGGTTTTAATATGCTGTAAACGGGTGGCAGAGCCTTCGCTAATTTTTACTACAATATTCAGTTCAGGATCAATCACAGGGCGAGATGAGGTAATAACAATAACTCCTGAGCCTTGGCCATTTTGGCGTGTATAAAAATTAAGATTTCCGGGCGGCTGATGAGTCACTCCTAACGCGCTTAAATCTTCAGGAGTTGCCAAACTGACTTGTAAAGTAGCGTTGGGATCAGCTTGTTGGAAATTCATTTCGGCATATAACAAATCGCCAGGTGCGGACTGTATTTGTATAGGGTCTAATGTAATCGCATAAATAGAAGGCGAAGACATAATGGTGAAAATGGCAATTTTTAATTTGTTATAAACAGTCATCTCAATCCATGACCTAATAAGTCGTAAAGTCGTTCAAAATTATACAATAATGAAATGTAAATAAATTGTAAAATTTTCACAAACCAGTTACGAAAAAGCCGATCTAATGTGATCGGCTTTTTATTTTGACTGAATAATTCAAATCAAATTATGAGCTTTTATATTCAACTAAGATACGTAACATACGACGTAAAGGCTCAGCAGCACCCCAGAGTAACTGATCACCCACTGTAAATGCACCTAGATATTCTTTACCCATGTTGAGTTTACGTAGACGACCTACAGGCACAGTTAAAGTACCAGTTACAGCAACAGGTGTAAGGTCGGTCATAGACGCTTCACGAGTGTTTGGTACAACTTTCGCCCATTGGTTTGAAGTACGAATCATGTCTTCAATTTCATCAAGTGGTACATCTTTTTTCAACTTGATTGTAAGTGCTTGAGAGTGACAACGCATTGCACCAATACGAACACAGTGACCGTCAATAGGAACAATTTGTGAGTTACCCAAGATCTTGTTGGTTTCAACTTGACCTTTCCACTCTTCTTTTGATTGACCGTTTTCAAGTTGTTTATCAATGTAAGGAATCAATGAACCCGCTAATGGCACACCAAAGTTAGCAGATGGGAAACCTTCACCACGTTGTAACTCAGCAACTTGACGATCAATATCCAAAATTGCAGATTTAGGATCATCTAACAATGTTTTGGTATTGTTATATAAGTAGCCCATACCAGTAATTAGCTCACGCATGTTTTGTGCGCCAGCGCCTGATGCTGCTTGATAAGTCATAGCAGTCATCCACTCCACCAAATTATTTTGGAAAAGTGAACCTACACCCATCAACATAAGTGATACTGTACAGTTGCCACCTACGAAAGTTTTGGTGCCGTTAACCAAGCCGTCTTTAATCACGTTAAGGTTTACTGGGTCAAGAACGATGATTGCATCATCTGACATACGTAAAGTAGAGGCTGCATCAATCCAGTAGCCATCCCAACCAGTTGCTTTTAACTGTGGGAAAACTTCAGACGTATAGTCACCACCTTGACAGGTAATAATGACATCCATTTGCTTCAGACTATTAATGTCTGTAGCTTCCATAAGTGCTGGGGCAGTCTTACCACCAAATGAAGGAGCTTCACCACCTGCATTACTGGTAGAGAAATAGAATGGCTCAATATGAGCAAAATCATTCTCTTCAACCATACGTTGCATAAGGACGGAACCGACCATCCCGCGCCAACCGACCAGACCTACTTTCATGTCATTTTGCCTCGGTGCGTTAAAATTGTTAGGGGGAGTTGAGTGTATCAAAAGTGTCCACAACTGCAAGCGTTACAGAAACAAAACACCATCTTTATTGAGTAGAATATCTTGTTTATGTTACATACAAAATTGATAAAGATGACAAAAACTTTAAAAAACAAATCATCTTAAAAGAGAAAATTCAATGATTTATATCGAAGTTCTAGCTGGTCTGGTGATTTGGTTGAGTTTCTGGTCACTTATTCCTCGTGATGAGTGGTGGTTTCGTGGTGCCGATTTTCCTCGTTTGCAGATTCTATTTGTTGGTTTGTTAGCCTTTATTGGAATGCTGTTTTGGCCTACCGAATGGAACCTCTGGCGTGAAATAGTTCTGGCTTTGCTTATTGCCGCCCTTGCTTACCAACTTAAAATGGTTTTGCCCTATACCTTGTTTTGGAAAAAACAGGTTAAACAGGTGAGGCCGTCTCAATTAGATCCGCAAAAGCAGATTTCATTAATCGTATCAAATGTTCTTACTCCTAATGATAAATATCATTTACTTCTTGAGCATATCCAGACATTAAAACCTGATTTATTACTTACACTGGAAAGTGATAAGACATGGGAGAATGCTTTAAAAGAGATTGAAGGCGACTATCCTTATCGTGTTCCTGTGCCTTTAGATAACCTCTACGGCATGCATTTGTATAGTCGTTTACCTTTATCAAATACCGAAGTTAAATTTATTCTCAGTGATGAAATTCCCTCTATTCATACCACTGTGTCTTTACGATCCGGTATGCCGGTTCAACTCTATTGTTTACATCCGAAACCACCTAGTCCGACTGAGGCGAAAGATTCGACTTTACGTGATGCAGAACTTTTAATTGTAGGTGACCAAATTAAAGATCTTGATGAAAGTTGTATAGTGATGGGGGATTTAAACGATGTAGCATGGTCGCGTACTACGCGTCTATTTCAGCGAATTAGTGGATTACTTGATCCGCGAGTTGGCCGACATTTCATTAATACTTTTCATGCAGACTATCCGTTACTGCGTTGGTCTTTAGACCATATTTTCCATAGTACTGATTTTGGTTTGGTTAAAATGCAGCGTTTGCCTCATATCGGATCTGATCATTTCCCTGTCTATGTGGTTTTGCAGACTGGACGAATATTTGAACTTATTCAAGAAGAGCTTGAGCAAACTCAAAATGATGAAGAGGAGGCGCAAAGTGCCATCCAAGAAGGGATTGCCAAAGCAGAAGCAGAAGAGAAAATAGTGACTGATAAAATTGCACAGCCTTATAAATAAAAAGAATATAAAAATCGATGTAAGCAATATCGTACAAAGATTTGAGTCTAGGGCGAATAGGCAGATAGTTATAAAAACCTTATTCTATATTCATCGGCACATGGAAACGGGAATGGATAGTCCCACGTAAGGATACACGAAGCTGATATGGAATAGCATCACGGATCAGATGTTGGAACGGACACGATAAAAATAATTATTAACCTGAAAGCACAACCTCATTTACCCGAGTTTTGCAGGACGCAGAACTCGGGTTGATATTTTTATATACCTTATTTAATTCTGTGTAAATAAAATAAAAAATTTTGAGCTCATCTTAATTTTTAAAGCTATCTCATACTAGGTAAATACTCACATTTTTTGATAAAAATTTGTGCAATTTTTAATGAAAAAAGATACAAAATTTTTTTTTATTAAGCTTCTGTTTTTATAGATTATTGATGAATAAATATAGGCTTTGATCTATTTAAGGATAAATTGGGGTTGTTTAATTAATAAATCTCAATAGAATGTGCCGATCGTTGACATGTTGGATCGTCAACAGGCATTGTTGTTTATCTCGCCGGATCGGCGAGTTGTGATTTGTTTGTGCATTTAAATTTCTGTTTGGAAATTACTGTACATATTGAGGTTTCACTCTTAGTTAGTGGTCTTCTCCCTCTCATATTTGATACTTTGCGGTGCATAAGGATTGTCTTATGAAGAATTTTAAATTTAGCCTTGCATGGCAAATTTTAATTGCTTTAATCCTAGGGATAGTTGTCGGGGCTGTTTTACATAACCAGCCTGAAATCAAAGACAGTATTGTGAATAATGTTCTTAACCCATTGGGTAAGATCTTTATTAGCCTGATTAAAATGATTGTTATTCCAATCGTTTTCTCTACCTTAATTTTAGGTATTGCAGGTGTTGGCAGTACGAAAAGTTTAGGGCGACTTGGTTTTAAAACCATTCTCTATTTTGAAATTATTACGACTATTGCTATTTTGGTTGGCTTGGTTGCAGCAAATATCTTCCATCCGGGCTCAGGCATTGATATGTCTCAGTTGGTACAGTCGGATATTTCTCAGTACAAGCATACAACTGAAGAAGTTCAGTCTCAGTCACATGGTCTTATTCAAACAATATTATCGCTTATCCCAACGAACATTATTAGTTCGATGGCACATGGCGAAATGTTACCTGTGATTTTCTTTGCTGTGCTATTTGGTATCGGTTTATCTTCTTTACCAGCAACGACAAAAGACCCATTATTGAACGTGTTTCATGCAGTTTCAGAAACGATGTTCCGCGTAACGCATATCATTATGAAGTATGCGCCTGTGGGGGTGTTTGGTTTAATCGCTGTAACTGTTGCAAACTTCGGTTTTGCTTCACTTATCCCTTTAGGCAAATTAGTCGTGTTGGTATACGGTGCGATTTTATTCTTTGCTTTAGTGGTGCTTGGTTTAACTGCAAAAATGTTCGGTATCAATATCTTTATCTTGTTTAAGATTTTGAAAGATGAATTGATTTTAGCTTATTCAACTGCAAGCTCGGAAACAGTTTTACCGCGTATTATGCAAAAAATGGAAGCTTACGGTGCGCCAAAAGCGATTTCCAGTTTTGTGATTCCAACAGGTTATTCATTTAACCTTGATGGTTCTACGCTGTACCAAAGTATCGCAGCAATCTTTATTGCACAGCTTTACGGTATTGAAATGTCAATCAGCCAACAAGTTATTTTGGTTGTAACATTAATGATTACTTCTAAAGGTATTGCTGGTGTTCCTGGCGTATCATTTGTTGTGTTATTAGCGACATTAGGTAGTGTGGGTATTCCTGTTGAAGGCTTAGCATTTATTGCTGGTGTTGACCGTATTATGGATATGGCTCGTACTGCGCTGAACGTTGTCGGTAACGCGCTTGCTGTACTTGTAATCAGTAAATGGGAAAAGCAATACGACTCTGAAAAAGCTGCTGCTTATGAAGCATCTCTTAAATAAGAGAGAAGTTTTTTAGTCGAAAAAAACCCGCGAAGATCGCGGGTTTTTTATTGGGTTATTTTAAAACGCGTTGGTAGAGTTCTAGTGTTTGGTCACACATGTCTTTTAAGCTAAACATCGTGACAGGAGCAACGACTTGCGGTTGTTCAATATGTTTTTTTACAGTCTCTATTAAAGCTTTTTCATTTTCTGCTTCAACAAGACCTTGCGGATAGACGTTCGATAAAATCTCGGCAACACCTCCACGGTTCCAGCCAATCACTGGCGTACCGACTGAAAGCGCTTCTAATGCTGTTCTACCGAATGTTTCTGCCTGATTGGATAGAGAGAGCACAATATCGCTAAAAGCCAGCCATTCGCGAATATCAGAGCGATGGCCTACAAAGGTGATTTTATCAGTAAGTCCTTTGCTTTGAATGGTGCTTTGCAGTTCGTTTAAGTAAGCTTGCTTTTTGGCATCAGCCCCACCGACAACAACTGCATGTAGCTGAGGATATTGCGTCTGAAGTTGCTGCATCAGTTCAATTAAACTTTCATGTCCTTTTAAACGCGTAATACGACCAGGTAAGCAAAGTAAAAACTTATTTTCAAGCTCAGGGAAATCATTAAAAACTTGATTGAACCATTGTGCTGAAGGTTGGTAATTATGCGGAAAAGCGGTAGGGTCAATGCCTCGATAAATCCGCACAATATCTTGTGGTGGGCAGTTTTTATAATGGTCAGTGATGTACTTAACCACACTGTCAGAAACAGCAATGACTTTTTCAGCTTGAGTCATAATCGCACTATAACGATTAACTGAATAAAAGCCATGTACCGTGCTAATGAGGTGAGGGCGTTTGTTTGCTGGTATTTTTCTCAAAGCGAAGTGAGTAAGCCAAGCTGGTACACGAGAGCGTACATGTACAATATCGGGTTGATGCTGTTCAATCAGCTGACGTAATGGACGGATTTGCCATAAGCTCGACAATGATTTTTTATGGATAGGCAGTGTTAAATGAATAGAACCTTCAGCTTCGAGCTGGGACACTAGACGTCCGCCATTTGAAACAACCAAAGATTGATGGCCTTGTGCAACCAGTGCACGTGCAATTTCTAGTGTGCCGCGTTCTACGCCACCGCTATTAAGTTCAGGGAGAAGTTGCATCACTTTCATTGTTTTTTGCCTTATACGTACATAAAAGATGGATCATCCACAGATACATCATCTCAAACTAAATCATTATCCAGAGTTTACTATCGTGATAGCGACATGGATGTCGCTGTTGCGCTGTGTTACAAGGATGTAACATCAGCGGAACAAAGGATTTTTGCTTACTTTTTATCCCTAAAAAGTAAGGTCTGCCTATTCGAAATTATTTGAATATCACTATAAATCGAGGCTGTGCCTATTACTAATCTAAAATTATTACAGCCTTATCTTAATAAATTTCCTCATATCCCTCAGGACGTGTTTTAAAGCGACGATGGAACCACATATATTGAGTTGGTGCGATACGAAGCTGATTTTCAATAATCTTATTCACACGTGTTGCATCATCAACTTCATCTTCACTTGGCATATTGTCGACCGCAGGTTCAATCAAGATATGATATTTAGGGTTTTGTACATCGCCTTGACGATAAAAATATAAAGGAACTGCGACTGCCTTCGAGATTTTTAATAAACGTCGGTGAGCAGTCACTGTAGCAGCTGGTACACCAAAAAATGGTGCCATAACGCCTTGCTTGAGTCCGAAGTCTTGATCAGGGCTATACCAAATTGCATCACCATCTTTAAGATGACGAATTAAACCACGCATATCATCATGATCGATTTGTGCTTTATAAATGGTGCCACGGCAACGATAAATCAGCATATCGAGCAATGGGTTGTTTTGAGGTCGATAGACGACATCTGGCTCGAAATATTGAGCGCACACATAACCCCCTGCATCAAGAAGCGTACTATGAGTTCCCAATAATAAAACGCCTTTGCCCTGAGCTTGAGCATTGGTAATGTGTTCTAAACCTTCAATGGTGACACGGTTTTTAAACCAGTAAGGCTTATACCATGCATTTAATGTCTCAAAAATACCAAGCATCATATCTACAAAAACTTGCTTAGCTTGTTGCTGTACTTTTTCGGCTGACCATTCGGGAAAGCAGACTTCTAAATTACGAATAGTCGTTTTTCGGCGAGATTTTAAATATTTCCAAGCAAGATTTGCTAAGCCATGAGCCAGACGCCATTGAATTGCCCATGGCAAAATAGCCAAAAGCATTAAAAAAACAATGGCAATCCAAATACCCCAATATTTAGGCAATAAAAAGGACCATTGAAATTCACCGGGCGTATAAGTCTGCTTTTGGCTCATAGCGATATAAAGAATTCAAAATTAAAACTGGCAAAAGTGTATCACGAACTGAATTTATCGTCGTAATACACTGTTGAATTGAGCGGTTAAGATGAAGAAGTAAAGCGCGGTTATCGACGATTTTCTAAAAGAATGCGAACTGCAAGTCCAGCTAACACTGTTCCCATAAGCCAGCGTTGTATATTTGCCCAAAGAGGCTTCTGTTGAAGAAAAAGAGCAATGCTACCCGCAGAAAGCACAATCAGCGCATTTACTGAAACGCTGACAAAAATTTGAATAGTGCCGAGTTGAATAGATTGCCATAAAATACTGCCTTGTTGTGGGTGAATAAACTGTGGCAATAACGATAGATACATAATCGCAATTTTAGGATTAAGTAGATTTGTAGCAAAACCCATTAAAAATAGTTTAGCTGGAGAATCTACTGATAACTGCTTTACATCAAAAATAGGGGATGCATTAGGGCGTAGAGCTTTCCATGCTAACCAGAGTAAATAAATGGCTCCGGCAATGCGTATAGTGTCATAAGCATAAGGGACTGCGATAATAAGCGCTGTGATCCCGAAAGAAGCGCAAAGCATATAAAATATGAAGCCAACGCCGACACCAGCAAGTGAAATAAATCCCGCCGTTTTTCCTTGGCAAATTGAACGAGAAATAAGGTAAATCATGTTTGGGCCAGGGGTAAGCACCATCGCCAAGCAGATTAATCCGAATGCTAAAATTTGAGAAAGATCTAGCATGAAAAACTACTCGAATATTATTATATGGGTAGATATAACATAATTATTTTTATAAGTCTTATATTCAAACAGAGCGATATTTTAAACGATTAAGCCTAACCAAATTTAATCACTCATCACGTGTTTTTTATAGATTTTTGTGCTTTCAAAATTTATATATTCTAAAAAAAGCCCCCTTAATTTCAGGAGGCTTTTTTGTTATTTAACTCGTAGGAAAGAACGCAAATTAATTTCCTTTGCTCATTTGTTCAAGTTCATCCCAACGTTCTAATTTTTCAAGTAATACTTCTTCAATTTCTGCTAGGCGTTGACTTGCTTTAGTTGCTTCATCGGCATTACTGACAAACCATGAACCATCTGCAAGTTTGTCAGATAGCTCTGCTTGTTCAATTTCGAGTTTTTCGATTTCCGCAGGAAGTTGCTCAAGTTCACGTTGGTCTTTATAACTCAGTTTGACCTTTTTAACGTTACTTTGTGCTGCGGCTTTTTCAGCTTCGGCTTTTGCCTGAGCTTTTTTAACGTCAGACTTTTGGTCTACGACTTTATCATCTGGACGTTGCTGTAAATAGTCTTGGTAGCCACCAATGTACTCTGCAATATTGCCTTTACCATCAAAGACCCAAGTTGATGTTACGACGTTGTCCATAAATGCACGGTCATGCGAAATGAGCAACAAAGTGCCTTTATATTCAGAAAGCATCTCTTCAAGAAGCTCTAGAGTCACCATATCCAAGTCATTGGTTGGTTCGTCCATCACAATCAGGTTCGATGGTTTAAGCAGTAATTTAGCAAGCAAGATACGGTTACGCTCACCACCAGAAAGAGCTTTTACCGGTGTGCGTGCGCGTTCAGGTGAGAACAAGAAATCTTGTAAATAGCTGTAGATATGACGGCGGTTACCATTTACATCAACAAAGTCAGAACCTTCTGAAACGTTTGCCATTACTGTTTTTTCAAGGTCTAAGGCATTACGTAATTGATCAAAATAAGCAACTTCTAACTGTGTACCTGTCTTAACAGAGCCACCGTGCTCGATTTCACCTAAAATGGCTTTAATTAAGGTGGTTTTACCGACACCGTTATCACCTACTAGGCCAATACGGTCACCACGCATGACAAGTATAGAGAAATCTTTAATAAGCGGTTTATCATCATAAGATACGCTTAAGTGCTCAATATCAAATACCAATTTACCAGAGCGATTTGCTTCTTGAGTCGCCATGCTCACTTTGCCTTGTTGTGAACGGCGGGCTTTCGATTCTTCACGTAAAGCTTTTAAGGCACGCACACGACCTTCATTACGGGTACGGCGAGCTTTAATCCCTTGGCGAATCCAAGCTTCTTCTTCAGCTAATTTTTTATCAAATAAAGCATTTTGTTTCTCTTCTGCTTCCATTTGCTGAGCTTTAAGCTCCAAATAGCGTGAATAGTTACCTTCATAGCCACGTAAGATGCCACGATCAAGTTCAACAATACGAGTTGCAATACTGTCTACAAAAGAGCGGTCATGCGAAATAAATAGAAGTGTTAAATTATTTTGATCGAGTAGGAATTTTTCTAACCATTCAATACTTTCAACATCTAGATGGTTCGTCGGTTCGTCTAGAAGTAATACGTCCGGTTGTGTCAAAAGAGCACGAGCGAGTAAAACACGGCGTTTACGTCCACCTGAAAGATCTGCCAAATCCGCATTTGGGTCGAGTCCCATTTTACTTAATAGGGCATTGACCTTATTTTCGAGTGCCCAGCCGTCTAGTTGGTCGAGCTTGTGCTGTAGGTTCCCCATACGGTCACACGCTTCCATGTCGCCAAGCATACAAGCATCAGTTGCTTCATGATAAGCTCTGAGTACTTCGGCAGCTTCTCCTGCACCATCAGCCACAATGTCAGCAACTTTGCCAGAATCCATTGGAACGTCTTGGGCTAACATTGAAACTGTTAAACCATTTTGAATGGAAACTTCACCAGAATCTGGTAATAGGCTTCCCTCGATCAGTTTAAGTAAAGTAGACTTACCTTCACCATTACGACCAATTAAACAGACTCGTTCGCCACGTTCTAGATTAAAGTTCGCGCCATCGAGCAGGGCAGGTCCGCCAAAAGCAAGTTGGACATCCCTTAGGGTAATATAGGCCATAATGTTTTCCAGAATCTCAAATGAGGATTTAAATGACTAAACCACCATATCATGATGATCAAGCGTCATTTTCCGCACCCATTGAAGATTTGCAAGTGCGAATTACATTTTTGGATGATTTAGTTGAACAATTAAATCAACAACTCGCTATTCAGACTCAGGAAATAGCTGATTTGAAAAAACAAATGCAATTTCTTTATCAACGTGTGGAATCTTCGGATTTATCAGAAGGTATTGCACCTTTTGATCCATTAACGAATAAACCTCCTCACTATTAATAAAAAGGCAAGTTCGATACTTGCCTTTTTATTTGGGAATATTATTAATTTTGCTTAAAAACCCTGTAAGACAATTTTCCCTTTTGTTGTACCACTTTCAATTTGCTGATGAACTCGTTTTAAATTTTCAGCATTAATAGGGCTTAAAACCTCCGTCACGGTCGTCTTAATTTTCCCTTTATCCACTAGCTTGCTGACCTCATTTAATAGTTCACTTTGTTTTGCCATATCTTCGGTGTGGTACATTGAACGTGTGAACATAAATTCCCAATGCACAGATACGGACTTCGATTTAAACGGTTTAATATCTAACTGTTCTGGATCATCAATAAGTCCGAAACGGCCTTGTGGTGCAATCAACTCTACGATATCTGTTAAATGTCGGTCTGTTTGAGTAGTCGAGAACACATATAAAGGTGCCGTTAAATCTAATTGCTTGATTTGGGCTGCTAAAGGCTCACGATGATCTAGTACATGGTCAGCACCAAGTTGTTTTACCCATTCTTGAGTTTCTGGGCGGGAAGCTGTCGCAATAATTGTTAAGTTAGTTAACTGTTTAAGAAGCTGAATAGTGATTGAACCTACACCACCCGCTCCACCAATGACTAATATTGATGTTTTTTCTGGTGCGTTCTTTGGAACTTGCAGGCGATCAAATAGCATTTCCCACGCTGTGATTGCAGTTAAAGGGAGAGCTGCCGCCTCGGTTGCTTCTAAAGTTTTTGGTTTATGACCCACAATGCGTTCATCAACAAGCTGTAATTCACTATTACTGCCTTGGCGATTAAGAGCACCTGCATACCAAACAACATCGCCAATCTTAAATTGAGTAACTTTGTCTCCAATCGCTTCAACAATACCTACTGCGTCCCAGCCAAGCGTTTTCCACTGATTATTCTCAGGGCTTACATTCTTGCGGATTTTAGTATCGACCGGATTTACTGAAACAGCTTGGACACGAACAAGTAGATCATGGTCTTCTGCAACGGGAGTGTCGAGTTCAATATCCACGAGTGCCTCTGGTGATGTAATAGGCCCCGCTTTTTGATATGCCACAGCTTTCATAATGATGATTCCTCTTGTTGAGAGTTTGATCATAACGTAAGCTTTAAAAGAGTGACTACAGACAAATAACGCTCATAGTGTCAAAAAGGATACTGTAAAATGGCAAAAGCAAGACATTCAAGTTTTGACTGTTCCCCGGGATGTGCCGTTGAGGCCGCGATTAGCTTGATTGATGGAAAATGGAAATGCGTCATTCTTTGGCATTTATTTAATGAAGGTACCTTAAGATTTAACGAAATTCGAAAGCGTGTTCCGAGCATTACTCAAAGAATGCTGACAAATCAGCTACGTGAATTGGAGCAAGATGGCATTATTCATCGAGAAGTCTATCCTCAGGTACCGCCTAAAGTGGAATACTGCCTGACTGATTTGGGACAAAGTCTTGAGAAAATTCTATTTGCTTTAAAACAGTGGGGTGATGCTCACATTGACCAATTTGGAAAGCTGACACTTATTGATGGCCATTCGAATCCTTAATGATATTTGAGTCAGCTCATCGCAATTTATGCTGTGAAATCTCGATATTTTGAGCCTTGCCATCTTATCGGGCATTATTTTTATGTTGAAACTTGCGTTTTCTGGTCAGCTTATGCAACTCTAATAAAAGAGATTAATAGGTTTTGCTATGGACAATATGGGAATTTGGGTTACCGTTATCATTGTTCTTTTCGTACTAGGCTCCATTTTTGGTTTAAGAGTGAGCCCACGTGAAAAGGCACTTGGTATTATGCGTGATAAAGCTCGTAAAATGGGTTTACACCCACGTGTAATCGTTGCACCTGAATGGACACATGTCCCAATGGCGACTGAAAAGCGTGCCAGCATGGTTGCTTATTATAGTGTATTGATTCCCGATGCTCGTTTATCTTTAATGCGTGCTCGCGTTATAGACGGCAAATTAAAAGTGGTTCAGGGCGATGAGAAATTTAATGATTCTCCCATTGCATTAAAAGGGATTTATGCTATTGATATGCAGGCAAACTGTGTAGGGCTTTATTGGGATGAGGAATCAGACCTGAGAGCAACACAATTAGATGAGATGAAGGCTTATCTGTTGAACTTGGCTAAAGCCTGATTTTTAAATTTATTGGTATAGGAATAACATTTTATATGGCGAATACCTCGCGCTCTGCATCTCAAAGCACAGCATCTACTGCACCTGCTGCACATAAACGTGCCTTAGTGATTGTGGAGTCGCCTGCCAAAGCGAAAACCATCAATAAATATCTGGGTTCGCAATACATTGTAAAGTCTTCTGTAGGTCACGTACGTGATTTGCCAACAGGTGGCAGCAAATCAACTGAGAAAAAGCCGGCTGCCCGGACGAAACTCACTGAAGCAGAAAAAGAACAAAAAGCTAGTCAGGCTTTAGTTAATCGTATGGGGGTTGATCCTGAACATGGTTGGGAAGCTCATTACGAAGTTCTGCCAGGTAAGGAAAATGTTGTTGCTGAACTAAAGAAACTCGCCAAAGATGCTGATGCAATCTATCTCGCAACGGACTTGGATAGAGAAGGGGAAGCTATTGCTTGGCATCTAAGAGAAGTTATTGGTGGTGACGACAGTCGTTATCACCGCGTGGTATTTAACGAAATTACTAAAAATGCCATTCAAGAAGCATTTAAACAGCCAACACGTCTAGATTTAAACCGAGTTAACGCTCAGCAAGCACGTCGTTTCTTAGACCGTGTTGTTGGCTTTATGGTTTCGCCATTACTTTGGGAAAAGATTGCCCGTGGTTTGTCAGCTGGTCGTGTGCAGTCTGTAGCGGTGAAACTGGTTGTAGAGCGTGAAAGAGAAATTCGTGCTTTTATTCCAGAAGAATACTGGCAAGTTTTTGCAGACACGCAAGCCAAGAAAGATGACATTCGTCTTGAAGCAGTTAAGCAAGCTGGTAAAACCCTTAAACTGAAAAATAAAGCTGAAACTGATGCTCTATTAGATGTTTTAAAAGGTGCTGAATATAAAGTTGCACAGCGTGAAGATAAACCGACTAAGGTGAATCCAAGTGCACCTTATATCACTTCAACGTTGCAACAGGCTGCAAGTACTCGTTTAGGTTTTTCTGTAAAGAAAACCATGATGCTGGCGCAGCGTTTATATGAAGCAGGTTTTATTACCTATATGCGTACTGACTCAACGTTTTTGAGTGATGACGCAGTAAGCATGGTACGTGCTCATATTGAAAGCCAATTTGGTGAGAAGTATTTACCTGCGAAGCCAAACCGCTATGGTAACAAAGCGGGTGCTCAAGAAGCCCATGAAGCAATTCGTCCGTCAAATGTTGCGCTTACAGGTGATCAACTTGCGGGTGTGGAGCGTGATGCTCAACGTTTGTATGATTTGATTTGGCGTCAGTTTGTTGCATGTCAAATGACTCCAGCAGAATATTTATCTTCAACTTTAACGGTTGAAGCTGCAAATGTTGAATTAAAAGCAAAAGGCCGTACGCTTGTATTTGATGGCTTTACACGAGTTCGTGGTGCCAATAAGTCTGATGACGATATTATTTTGCCTGCAATTAAAGTTGGTGAAATCTTAAAATTAGAAAAGTTAGACCCAAGTCAGCACTTTACTAAACCTCCTGCACGTTTTACTGAGGCTTCTTTGGTTAAAGAACTCGAAAAACGTAGTATTGGTCGTCCTTCGACTTATGCAGCGATTATTTCTACGATTCAAGAACGTGGCTACGTTAAGTTAGAAAACCGTCGTCTTTTCGCCGAAAAAATGGGTGAAATTGTGACGGATCGTCTGGATGAAAGTTTCAATAACTTGATGAACTATGCATTTACGGCGGACCTTGAAGGACAGCTCGATAAAGTTGCAACAGGTGAGCGTAACTGGAAAGAGTTACTAGATACATTCTATGGTGACTTTAAAAAACGTCTTACCAATGCTCAAGGCGAGCATGGAATGCGTCGTAACCAGCCGGTTGAAGTACCAGCTGTACATTGTCCCGAATGTTCACGTCCAATGCAGATTCGTACAGGTACAACAGGCGTATTCTTAGGTTGCTCTGGCTATAACTTACCGCCTAAAGAGCGTTGTAAAGGTACTTTGAATTTAACACCTGTTGAGTCCTTAGCGGCCCTATCTGATGATGATGGTGCTGAAACCGCAGACTTGATGTCAAAACATCGCTGTGCGAAATGTGGCACAGCCATGGACAGCTATGTTATTGATGGTGGTCGTAAACTGCACGTATGTGGTAACAACCCTGACTGTGATGGTTTTGAGCTTGAAGAAGGTGAGTTCAAGATTAAAGGCTACGATGGTCCAACCATTCCGTGTGATAAATGTGATGGTGAGATGCAGCTTAAAACTGGTCGTTTTGGCCCGTATTTCGCTTGTACAAGCTGTGACAATACTCGTAAAGTCTTGAAAAGTGGTCAACCTGCGCCTCCACGTGTAGAACCGATCAAGATGGAACATTTACGCTCAACGAAGCATGATGACTATTTTGTGTTGCGTGATGGTGCGGCAGGCTTATTCTTGGCTGCAAGTAAATTCCCGAAAATTCGTGAAACTCGTGCGCCAAAAGTTGCGGAATTACGTAGCGTTGCAGCCCAGCTTGATCCTAAATATCAATTTATTTTACAAGCACCAGATGTAGACCCTGAAGGCAATCCGACAGTTGTGAAATTCAGTCGTAAGAATCAATCACAATATGTTGGCTCGGAAACCCCAGAAGGCAAACAAACTAAATGGAGCCTAATTTATCAAAATGGTAAATGGGTTGAAGGCTAATTAAGTCCACAATAAAAAATGCTAGCTCAGCTAGCATTTTTTATATCTAAAACAATAAAAGAAAATTTTAATTTTATGGGGAAAAAGAATGTGGAAAAACATTCGAGTTTTATGTTTGTTAATTATTTTATTGATTGTTGCTGTTCAGGCATGGCGAGATCAAAACCAAGATTGGGATCAACCTATTGTTGTCGTTTTACATCCTATTAACGCCGATGGTTTACAGACATCACAGAGCTATATCCATCAATTGCAAAACACTGATTTTGAAAAAATAAAAACCTATTTAGAGCAGTGGTCACAACATTATCGTGGTCAATCAGGGAACTTTATAATTCGTTTAGGGCAACCGTTACAACAACGACCTCCTGAGGTTCCTCAGAATGGCAATATCTTTCATGTAATGTGGTGGAGTTTAAAGTTTCGTTTTTATGCATGGCGGTATCAACAACCTGAAGATAAGGGGGCATCACTCAAACTTTACTTAAATTATTACGACCCAAATTATCAAAAAGTTTTGATCCATTCGACTGCTTTAGAAAAAGGTCGTATTGGTAGTGTGAATTTATTTGCGTCCAAAACACAAGCCTCACAAAATCAGGTCGTGATTGTTCATGAGCTATTACATGGCTTTGGAGCACAAGACAAATATGATTTACAAACAGGACAACCACTTTATCCTTTAGGTTATGCGCAACCTGAAAAAGTGCCTTTATATCCACAAATTGACGCTGAAATTATGGGTGGTCGAACACCGTTATCTGAGCAGAGCAGTAAAATGCCGAATGGTTTACATGAAACAATCATAGGTTTACCTACAGCCCAAGAAATTGGCTGGGTGAAATAAAACTGTGGATAAATACTGCTTTATCCACATCAATTGTTAAGAAACGATGCAGATTTTATACAGACAAAAAATGTGAAGTGCATCACTATTATTGGGTAGATGAAATTCTAATACCTGATAATAAGAGTAGCCATGATGAAAACTGTCGGTAATGATTTGGTACGTAATCAGTTACATGCTGATCGTAAGTGGTATTTGATATTAGGCTTTGTGCTTATTGGCTTTGGTCTGATTTTATTTAGTTCATTACCATTTGCGACCTTTTCTGTCGTTTTTTTATTTGGAATACTCATGATGGTCGGAGGTGTTTTACATCTTGTCGCGGCTATGAGTGTTTTTAAAGGTGCTAGTCGATGGTTATGGGCACTTTTTGGCATACTTTATTTAATGGCTGGTTATTACGCTTTTTCTACTCCTGTCACCACAGCAGTGGTTTTGACGAGTTTATTATCTATAGCACTGATTATTGCCGGGGCTATACGTACAGTAAATGCGATTTTACTTAAGCCAATTACTGGATGGGGCTGGACCCTATTTTCAGGGTTATTAACGCTCGCTACCGGTATTTTAATTTTAGTTTCCAAAGATTCGCCTTTTTGGGTGTTAGGAATGTTCCTTGCTATTGATATCTTATTTCAAGGAATTAATTTTCTAGGTTTGGCTTCAGCGATTAAGCATCTGCCATCTAGTTCAAAAACAGTATCTTAAATAAAAATACTGTATCAAAGAGTACTTTAGGTGCTCTTTTTTGTTTTTAGGATGGCAGACGCATCTGTTGCCTCGGTCTGTTAAACTATGTCTTGGTGTTTTAGCGATATGTGTTATGAGTCTTGCAAAATTAATTAATGAACTGAATGCTCAGCAAAAAAAAGCAGCCACGACGACTGCTCAGAACTGTTTAGTTTTGGCGGGTGCTGGTTGTGGCAAGACAAAGACTATTGTTGCTCGTGCCGCTTATTTAATTGATCAAGGCTTGCCAGCAAACCAAATCCAGATTTTAACTTTTACTCGACGTGCTGCGAGTGAAATTGTTGCAAGAGTCGAGCAGCATGTAGGAGCACATGCAAAAGGCTTAAGAGCTTCGACTTTTCATACTTTTTGTATGTATTTGCTGCGCCGTAACCCACAAGCTTTTGGTTTAAATCAATTTAGTATTATTGATCGTGATGATCAGTTGCTGATGTTTCGCTTATTAAGAGGTAAAGACAAAGATAACGTTTTACCTAAAGCGGCAGAGCTGTGCGATTTGTATTCTTTTGCTCGAAATACTCAAACCAAACTTTCTGAAGCACTGCTTAAGCAACTTCCAGAAGCCTACGAGCACAAGGCACAAATTGCTGAGTTGATGAAAACTTATGAGCAACGTAAGAAAGAGCGTAATTTTTTAGATTACGACGATATCTTGTCGATTGTGGCGGTGCATTTACAAAACTCAGAAGCGCTCACCAATTGGGTGGCAGGCTTCTGTCAGGCATTGCTAGTTGATGAAATGCAAGATACAAACCCTTTGCAATGGGCTTTGTTGCAACCCTTAATTGGTAAAGTGAAGTTATTTTGTGTGGGTGATGATGCGCAGTCCATTTATGGCTTTCGTGGCGCCGACTTTGAAAATATTCATTCTTTTAAAGAGCGAATACCTGATGCAGAAGTACTTACACTGGCTTTAAATTACCGCTCGACCCAAGAAATTCTAGATTTATCGAACTGGCTGTTGGCACATAGCCCAATTGATTATCAAAAACAGCTACAAGCACATCGTGGCCAAGGGCAAAAGCCACAGCTACATTTGTTTGGTAATGAGTTTGAAGAAGCAAACTGGATTGCACAAGATTTAATAACGCGCCATCAACAAGGTGCAAACTGGCATGACCATATGGTTTTGGTACGTTCTGGCTATAGTGCCCGATATCTAGAAGGGGCTTTTATTGCTGCTGAAATACCTTATCGCTTTATTGGTGGAGTAAAACTTCTTGAGTCGGCCCATGTAAAAGATGTACTAAGCCTGCTACGTATTGTGAGCAACCCTCACGATGATTTGGCTTGGATGCGGTTTTTAACCTTATGGGATGGAATTGGTGATGTTGGAGCGAGTAAGTTAGCCCAAGAGCTAATGGGAATTGCTGATGTTGAAGAACGCTGTCAACGACTTGAACGCCATGGCAAGGTCCCTTTACAAGCAATTTTAATTTTAAAACAGTTAGATGTACTACAGCAGCATGTTGAAGCAAGTATTGGCTTAGCTCTTGATGCTTTAGGCGAGCAGCTAGAGCAAAATTATAAAACTAAAGACTGGTCACGCCGTTTAAAAGACTTTGATTTGGTTAAGCAACTTGCGCGTAAGCATGCATCGTTGGGTGAATTCCTTGAAGAATATGTGCTTGAACCTATTTCAGTTTCTGAAATTGAAAAAGCTGCTGATCAAGATTTAGTGACTCTAATTACGATTCATTCAGCTAAGGGGGCCGAACAGAAAGTTTGTTATGTACCTCATGTATCACCAAATCAATATCCTTATGCAAGAGCACAGGGTGATTTTGCTGATGTTGAGGAAGAACGCCGTGTGCTGTATGTGGCCTTAACACGTGCTGAAAATGAATTAATCTTGACGAAACAAAATCTTAATACGTGGTCACAAGACACGTATGACGAGCAAGGTCGTAAAGTCGAGAGTTATTTCTTAAATGATTTACCTACACATTTAGTTCAAGCAAAGATACATAGACAAGTACCTCAGCAATTTACTAAAAAACAATGGAACAGATCTCCTGCAGTAAATTTAGGTTTTGGTATCGATCTGGACTAAACTACTGTATAAGACGCTGTGATTACTTAAATGTATATTGGCCCTCCCTTTTATTGCCAATTAAGGTTAGAAAATGAAGATATTAGTTCGTAATTTAGATCGTGCTGTAAGTGAAGCTGAAGTTTTAGAGTTGTTTAAGGCATATGGTAAAGTTGATACATGTGTTCTTGTGACTGATAAAGACACAGGTAAATCGAAAGGCTTTGGTTTTGTTGAAATGCCTAATCCACGTGAAGCGATTAAGGCAATTAAAGGCTTAAATACGCTAAAAGTTAAAGGCTATGGAATTCGAGTTAAAGCAGCCGAAGAATAAGTTTTTCTTATGAAAAGACAATTTTTAGCCCTTTCGATTGTAACGCCAAATGGTACTCGTATCGCTCAAGGTATAAAAACACTTGAGGTACGTTCATGGACACCTACACAGTTACCAGTGAAAGATCTATTAATTGTCGAAAACCACAACTTTCTGAACAAAGATATTGATGAAGAAGAAGGAGTTGCTGTCGCTTTAGTTGATGTCGACTCTGTTCATAGTTGGCGAAATGATGAAATTGAGTCAGCATGTGCATCTGCTTGGAGTGAAGGGTATTTTGCTTGGGTTTTAAGTAATGTTCGCCCTTTAAGGCAGCCAGTAAAAATTTTAGCTAAACGTAAAATTTATCAAGTTGAGCTGGATTTACCATAAATAACGTTGATTTTATCAATGGAGTCGTTAAGCTAAGAATAGCTATTGCAATGGCGATTTTAGAACAGGAAAGTTTAGTTATGTCACGTGTTGCTCGTTATCATGCCGATCGTACCAATCAGAAGCTCTATTTCGCACGTCTAGCGTGTCAACAGGCAGAGCAGACCGATCATGTACAGCAGGTACAAGCTTATCGTGAAACAGCCGTATTTCATTTACATGGCGCAATGTTAGCGTTCTTACAAGAATTGGTACGTTATTACCGTTTAAATGATTTGCAACCTACTTTAAAATCTATTGAGGAACATATGGCGGCAAAAGGGCAGGTTTCTCCTGAAGTGTCCGTTTTGCAGCAATTGGCAAAAGATGGTTTTGTTGCGGAGTTAAAACGTGCTTATCGTATGTGCCAATACGCCCCAGAACCAAAAGAACCGACTCCAGAAGAAGAAACTTCTTCTAATCTCATTATTAAAGTGACACAAGGTCCTCAGTCTTGGTTGCCAGATGTTAAAATCTTGCGTGAATGGCACCGAGAATTAAGCCATTTAATTGATGGTTTTCGTAATGAAATGGTCGAGTTCTAAAATTAAACTGCCTAGATGCTTGAAATTTAGACTAGGTGTGCCTATATAAATAAGACAAGAGAAGCAAAGTGCAAGGGTGCTTTGCCACCATGTTGAAACATGGAGGAAGTATATGTCTATACAGCAATTGAAAGAGTTATTTGGAAATCAAGAAGCAGTGTTGGAATTGGTTCAACTCGAAGGTGGTGAACTCGCCTTGCGTAATGCAGGTTCTGAAAATGAACCCTTGGTTAAAATTCAATTTAGCGATGAAGTCAAAGCAATCTTGGGTGAGCAGACTCCAGTTGTTGCTCAGCATATGATTCAGGCTGCATTGTTTGGACTGCTAGAGAAGCAGGTAAACGAGTGGCAGGCTGAGGTATTAGACGAACAGCCTAAATTCTTGAGTTAAAAAAAGCGTACTTTTAAGTACGCTTTTTATATGGGTTAATGAATTGTTGACTGATGGGCAAGCTCGATCTGATTTAATATATGGTGACTCATATTCTTTGCCATTTCTTCTTTTGCATAGAACACTTCGCCAATATTTTCTTCACGGATAATTGCTGCTTCTTCTTTGCTTTCTGCGCAAATTAATACCTGAATTTGAGGATTTAATTGCTTGGCAATGCTCACAATACGGTGGATATCTAAAATATCCATAGGGGAGATCACCAAGAGTCGTGCATGCATGATATGTGCTTGAATTAAAACGCTCGGTTCGGTAGCAACACCGCTCACCGCAGCAATATTTGCCTGACGTAGTTTTTCTACGATTTCACGATTTTCTTCTGCAATAACGACCTTAATATTCTCATTAATTAGATTTTCAGTGATGCGTCGTCCCACACCGCCATATCCAACAATCACGACCTGATCACGTAAGTAAGCTTGATCAACTTCATCGGGTAACATAGCTAATGGGTCACCACTACGTTCAAGAAGTCGGGCTAAGTGAGAACGCTCGCGAATCCAGCGTTGTACAGGCTCAATAGCTGAGAAGATGAACGAGTTGAGCGTAATTGAGAATAAAGCGCCTGCTAGAATCAGGTTTTGAGCTTCTAAGCTTAATAATCCTAAAGAAACACCCAAGGTCGCCAAAATAAATGAAAACTCACCAATTTGTGCAAGGCTTGCCCCGACTGTTAAAGCTGTATTGATTGGATAGCGGAAAAATAAAACCAATGCCATTGCAGCAAGTGTCTTACCCACCATAATAATCGCAATAACAGCTAAAATATGTAGTGGGCTCTCAACAAGAATGTGTGGATCAAACAGCATGCCCACAGAAACGAAAAATAAAATCGAGAAAATTTCACGTAGTGGGAGAGTCTCTTCCTCAGCACGATGACTAAAGTCTGATTCTTTAACAACCATGCCCGCAAAGAAAGCTCCTAATGCCATTGAAACCCCAAAGATGGCATATGAACCATAGGCAATTGAAACGGCAGCAGCGACGACGGTCAGCGTAAATAGCTCTCTTGAGCCTAAACGTGCAACGAACTGCATAATAATAGGTACTACACGTTTACCTACTATGAGCATAAAGGCAATAAAGCCAATCACCTTTAATAAGGTTATCCCAAGGGTTAACCAGATATTACCATCTGCACCTGCTGGTGCTTTGCCACCGAGTAAAACTGCTGTAGCAGGAAGGAGTACTAAAACCAGTACCATCACTAAGTCTTCCACTAACAGCCAGCCTACAGCAATTTTGCCGTTAACTGAATCTAAAAGCCCACGGTCTCCTAAAGCTTTTAATAGTACAACCGTACTCGCACACGACAGACTTAAACCAAAAACAAGTGCTGAACCAAAACTCCAGCCCCATAGCATTGAAACCCCAATACCCAGTAAGGTTGCAACAGCGATCTGTAAAATTGCGCCTGGTAAGGCAATGCGTCGAACTTGCAATAAATCTTTTAATGAAAAGTGCATCCCTACACCAAACATCAGGAACATGACCCCGAGTTCTGCAAGCTGGTTAGCAAGATGAATATCTGCTTCTACACCTGGTGTATTTGGGCTAATAATAATTCCGGCAATTAAATAGCCGATAAGAGGAGGGAGTCGTAATCGGGCTGCAAGGTAGCCAAAAATGAGGGCAACACCGAAACCAACAGCAAGTAAAATAATTAAATCTACGTCATGCGGCACTAAAAACTCCTTTTACGTGAGTTAGGCTAAAGACAAGCATAAAAAATGCCAAGGCGGAATATAGATAAAGTTTAACAAAAAGGTAGGTATAAAAAAAATGCAAAAAAAACGACTTCATAAAGAAGTCGTTTTTTTCGAGGCTAAAATTATTTGATTTTAGCTTCTTTGAAAATCACGTGTTGACGGATTTTTGGATCAAATTTTTTGATTTCCATTTTTTCCGGCATAGTACGTTTGTTTTTAGTCGTGGTATAGAAGTAACCTGTACCAGCTGAAGAAACGAGGCGAATCTTATCACGCATTGCTCAGACTCCTTAGATCTTTTGACCTTGAGCACGAAGGTCTGCAACAACCTTTTCGATACCCAATTTGTCAATAATACGCATACCTTTAGTGGTTAAACGAAGACGTACAAAACGTTTTTCGCTTTCTAACCAGAAACGGTGGTGGTGCAGGTTCGGCTCGAACCGGCGCTTGGTTTTGTTGTTGGCGTGTGAGACGTTGTTACCAACGACTGGACGCTTGCCGGTAACTTGGCAAACCTTAGACATGGTGTAACTCCATTGATTCAGCCAACAGCAAATCTGTGGCCAGTCATACTAAATGTAAACGGATGAATTCATTCAAGGGGCGTTTTATACCAAAAATACGATTAAAAGACAAGCGAAATTGGTAAAAACGAGGCATGATTTAGTATAACAGATCATGCCTTGATCAGTTAGCGCAACAAGGTTTTCGAAATGAAACGATGAATAGGCTTATTGAACGGTGGAAGAATGTATTTAAGGCTATAAAGTTTTGGATTTGACATCACCGAACGCTCATGAGAAAGGCTAAAAAAGCCCTCTGGCCCGTGATATTTACCCATACCTGATGCGCCAATTCCGCCGAAAGGTAAATCATCTTGTGCAACATGAGTAATTACCATGTTAATTCCGAAATGCCCTGAATGGGTGTGCTGTGCAATATAGTCAGCACGTGCTTGATCATAGTCAAAATAATACATTGCTAAAGGGCGCGGACGACTATTAATAAACTCGATGACTTCTTCTATTTGGTCATATTCTAAAATCGGCAGAATAGGCCCGAAGATTTCATTTTGCATAATATCCATTGCAGTTGTCACACCAGTGACTAAAGTCGGTGCAATTTTACGGACATCATCTAAAATTTCATTTTGCGGGTTAATTTCAACAATACGTGCACCTTGATCGCGGGCGTTTTCGAGATAGCCTTGAATCCGGTTGTACTGTTTATCATTAATAATAGAAGTATAGTCTTGGTTGTTGCGGAAATGAGGGTACATTCCAGCCACAATCAATTTAAAGTTTTCAATGAACTCGGCAGTTTTGCCGCGTGGTAAGAAAATATGATCTGGTGCAACACAAGTTTGTCCCGCATTCCATAATTTTCCTACAGCG
Source organism: Acinetobacter pittii (assembly GCF_034067285.1). NCBI lineage: Bacteria > Pseudomonadati > Pseudomonadota > Gammaproteobacteria > Moraxellales > Moraxellaceae > Acinetobacter > Acinetobacter pittii. The sequence continues at coordinate 3,217,836 of NZ_CP139286.1, read as the reverse complement.
ATACGCTGAGCTACATCTTTCATGTCCATTGACGCATGCACAAGGGCAGGAGATTTTCCACCTAACTCAAGAATCACGGGAACAAGGTTTTGAGCTGCAGCTGCCATTACTGTTTTACCAACAGAAGTTGAGCCTGTGAAAATCATTTTGTCAAAAGGCAAATGACTAAAAGCATCTGAGATAACGCCACCACCATTCACCACAGCCACTAATTCTTGTGGAAATGCTTCAGCTAGTGCACTTTCAAGGACTCGTCCAAAGTTTGGCGAAGCGCTAGAGATTTTGATCATTGCATGGTTGCCTGCAGCTAACGCACAGATCAAAGGCCCAACTGAAAGCAATAATGGGTAGTTCCAAGGTGTAATAATACCAATCACACCCATAGGTTGATATTGTACCCAACCTTTTGCAGGCTGATGTAATACACTAATATGGCGTTTTGATGGCTTCATCCATGCAGTTAGATGTTTACTGTAATACTTAATTTGCTCCAAACTGGTGAGTAGCTCACCAATTTTTGTTTCCATAACTGCACGATTGCCATAATCAAGGTTAATTGCTTCGGCAATCTGATCTTGATATTTTACCAAGACTCTTTTAAGACGAGCTAAACGATCAATACGCTCTTTAGCAGTGGGTACCGGATGGCGTAGGTAAGCCAGCTTTTGTTGTTCAAGCAAATCATGTAAATGCTTAACATCATAAGGAAGCTGAGTCTCTGGATTTGTTTTTGTTTGACTGTTCATCGGTACTTACCAAATATATTGATATACTTATTTTTTAGAGTAAATACTCTAAATAGTCAAGTCAGTTTATGTGTTCAAGTCTTAACCATGTGAATTATTAAAGGTTATTAAAATGTCTCAACCTAAAGCTCTGAAGACAAAGGACCGGATTTTACAAATCAGTTTGCAGCTTTTTAATGAGCGAGGTGAACGGTCGGTTACAACCAATCATATTGCTGCGGAGTTAGGTATTAGTCCTGGAAATTTGTATTATCATTTTCGGAATAAGCATGAAATCATTAAGGAATTAATGTACCAATATCAGGTTGAGACTCTGGACATGCTTTCTTTACCTGAAGACAGACCACTAACGACCAATGATAAAATCAACTATTTTCAAGTGTTAAGTGGTCAACTCTGGAGTTACCGTTTTATTCATCGTGATGTTTATCATTTAGTTGAAAGTAACGAAGACTTTAAAAAGATTTATCCGCGTTTTGCGGGGCAGGTAATGCAGCAAGGGCAAAAAATTTATCAAGCCTTTGTCGATGCCGGTCTTATGAAAATGACACCATCTGAAATTGAAGCGCTCATTATTAACTTATGGATTGTATTAACGAATTGGACAAACTTTTTATATATGTCTGGCCATATCAGTGACAATAACCATTTAGAAGAAAGATGGGTTTGGCAAGCTTTACGTCAAATGGTTTTTCTTGAAGGGCCTTATCTTATGGGAGAAAGTCGAGAGACTTACGAGCAGTTGCTTGAGTCATTAGGGCCTTCTGATCTATTTGCCAGCTTGTCGTCCTTAAAAGATGAATAGTTGTGCTTGCTTATTTAGAGCGCTAGAATACTCGGCTTATTAAAAATTTGACTCAATTAAGTGATATTAACCAAATGAATATGACCACTGCCAATACAGCCCGTTTACTGATTACTTGTGAAGACAAGCCTGGGATCGTACAGGCTGTATCGAGCTTTTTGTACCATCAGGGTGCAAACATTACCGCGCTTGATCAGTATGCGACGGAAGCTCAGGGCGGACGTTATTTCATGCGTGTGGAATTTGAACTTGATCATTTACAGTCACGTAAAGACGCATTAATTCAAACATTTGCTGCGAACGTTGCTGAGCGTTATAGCATGCAATGGCGCCTTGCTTTCGTAAACGATATTAAAAAGGTTGGTATTTTAGTTTCTAAAGTCGACCATGCTTTACTTGAGTTATTGTGGCGTCATGCGCGTGGGTCGTTACCTTGTGAAATTACGCATGTGATTTCAAACCATGAAGACTTACGTGAATCTGTTGAGAACTTCGGTATTCCATTTACAGTAATCAAAGTCACTAAAGACAATAAAGCTGAAGCTTATGCGCAAATTGATGAAATGATGCAAGGCAACGATTTATTGGTTCTTGCACGTTACATGCAAATTCTAAGCGAAGATTTTGTTGCGAAATGGGAAATGAAAATCATCAATATCCATCATTCTTTCTTGCCAGCTTTCGTGGGTGCTAACCCATATAAGCAAGCTTATGAAAAAGGTGTGAAGTTGATTGGTGCGACAGCTCACTATGTGACTGCTGACCTAGACCAAGGCCCAATTATTGAGCAAGACGTTGAGCGTGTAAGCCACGACTATAATGTTGAGCAATTACGTGAGTTAGGTGAAGACGTAGAGCGTAATGTGTTGGCTCGCGCAGTAAAATGGCATTTGGAAGACCGTATTATTGTAGATGGTAATAAGACTGTTGTTTTTTAAACAACACTTACTTTAAAAAACACGCTTCTTGCGTGTTTTTTTATATCAAAAATATTATTGAAATGATATAACGTAACAAATTTAAGTAGATGTATGTTAGGATTTGGTCTATTCACAGTGAAATTAGTCTAACTATATAAGTGAGAGTAAATACATTGTGAATAAGAGATTCCATTTCATGTAACTATGAGAAAACAAAAGCAAAGACACTCAACTGATACAAAGGAGCAATCTTGAGCAAATGTTTTTCTCAAAAAATAGTTGCAAATGAAAACACTTCTCATTTATTATTGTGGCACTTTATTGTTCTATCCGATGTTTGAAATCGTTTCTGTAAATAGAAATCTGAAATCATCATCCATTAGGTAATTAGATTCTTATGAGTCAATCTTCCGCAGCCTTAAACTCTCCCAATCCGATGAAAAAGAAAGTCATCACGGCACTAATTGCGGTTGCAATTGGTCATATCGGGGTTTTATGGGCAGTTAGCCATATTAAGCCTGCTGAATTAAAGCCAATCGATAAGAAGCCTTTACAGGTACGTTTCGTAAAAATTCAAGAGCAACCAAAACCACTACCTCCTAAACCAAAGGAACCGCCTAAAAAGCCGGAACCTAAAAAAGAGGTAAAAGAAGTTAAAGTTGTTGAAAAGCCTGTGACACCACCGAAAAAAGTGGAAAAAATTCAACAGGTGAAAAAAGCTGAAACACCAAAAGAGACAGTAAAGACAGAACCTAAAGTTGAAACCAAAGTAGTGACGACAACGACAACTGTTACTGAAAAAGTTGTAGAAAAACCGAAGCCAGTGGTACAAGAAGCGCCTAAAGCTCAACCTGCTCCAGATCCATCACCAAAACGAGTTTCAATTGGTGGCTCGGGGGTACAGTGGAGTCGTTCACCACGTTTAACAGTTTCTCCAAAAGATTTACAAGGCGAAGCACGTTCTGTTGTCGTACTCATTGAAGCCGATGAAAAAGGCAAAATTATTAATGTACGAGTGACTAGAAGTAGTGGTATTTCTAGCCTAGACGACAAAGTTGTCCGTGCTGTTCGCGGTGCGAAATTTAAACCTTATATGGAAAATGGTGTTGCTTATCCAATTAGAGCAGAGCAACCCTTTGATTTAACCCCTTAAATGAATTTGAGTCCCAACGGCTAACCTTAATCAGGAGTTCAATATGAACTTTTCAATCTATTGGCAACATGCAGATGCAGTGAGTAAAACCCTGTATTTCATCTTATTGGCAATGTCGATTGCTACCTGGACAGTTTTCATCTTACGTTTGATGGGGACTCGCCAGCTAAAACAACAAGCTTATGCTCAACTTTCTCAGGCTATCTCTTCGCTAAAAGCAAAGTTACAACCTTTGAGTTTTGAACAGCGTAAAGCGGTTGCAGAGCAGGCATTACTTCGTCAGATTTCTGCTGAAAAAGCCAATGCTGATAAAGGTATTTCGGTTTTAGGAACGATTGCTTCAATTGCACCATTCGTAGGTTTGTTTGGTACTGTTTGGGGTATTTTCCATGCGCTGGTTGCGGTAGGTAAAAGCGGACAAGCAGGTTTGGCTCAAGTGGCTACACCAGTAGGTGAAGCACTTATTATGACGGGTCTTGGTCTTGCAGTGGCGATTCCTGCGGTATTGGCTTATAACATCTGTGTACGTGCAAATCGTGGTCTTGCTCATGACTTACAAGATCAAGCGCATAGCTTGTTAATTGACACGATGTTGCAGCAAGACTCAACTGTAAAGTCTGATGTTAAAACTGCACAGCAAAGTTATGTTGGAGGTCAAGCTTAATGGCTTTTCAATTGGGTGAAGACCACGATAGTGGCATGAATGAGATGAACCTCATTCCGCTAATCGACATTATGTTGGTGTTAATGATCATTTTTTTGGTCACAGCAACAGTTGCCAACCCATCGATTCCATTAACGCTTCCTAAAACAACTGCTGAAATTATTGATCCACCACCAAAAGCAATTACGATTAGTATCAATGCAAATGGTGAAGTGGCTTGGGATACTCAAGTAATTAGCCTAGATGAGCTTCAAAAACGTTTTCAAGAAGCAGGTCAAGGTGATGTGAAACCAACAGTTCAACTTCGTGCTGATAAAGAGTCGAAGTACGATACTGTTGCTCAGGTAATGTCTCGCGCCAGTGAAGCCGGACTGAGCGATATTGCCTTTGTAAGTGAAAACTAAAATTTAGTTTACTTAATAAAAAAGCAACCACTTTGGTTGCTTTTTTATTGTTCTGATTTATTGATCTTTCATCAGATGCTGGAATTTACTATATAGCTTAAGCAGCTTAGGTGGAATCGCAAAGTTGCAATAACCTTGTGAAGGATTCTTTGCATAGTAGTTCTGATGATATTCTTCTGCCGGATAGAAGGTCGGGACAGGAGACAGCTCAGTCACAATATCAAGATCGTCATTTTTTAGAGTCTGAATCGTGTGTTCCGCTGCCTGCTTCTGCTCTTCATTATAATAGTAAATAACAGAGCGGTATTGTGTGCCGATATCATTACCTTGGCGATTTAAAGTCGTTGGATCGTGAGTCGCAAAGAACACGTCGAGTAACTGGGAGTAAGTTACTTGCGCTTCATCAAAGTCGACTAAGATCACCTCAGCGTGCTGGGTGTCTCCTTGACATACTTCTTCGTAGGTAGGATTAGTTGTGTGGCCACCTGCATAACCACTAGTTACTTTTTCTACACCGCGTATTTGTAAAAATACAGCTTCGACGCACCAAAAACAGCCGCCGCCAAATAATGCCTGTTGCATTGTTTTTCCCTCTATTTCCTGCCTATTACAATAGGGTTTATGTATTTAAAATACAAAGTAAAGCATGTATAAAAAAGTAAAGAAAAGTGCATTACTTATTTCATTTAGCTTTAGGTAAACCTTGTCGAACGATTTGAGAGAAGTGTTGACTACTCTGATCTGAAAGCTGTTCAAAATTTTCAGTACGTGGGTTGATATGCGCAATTTGATACCACTGTTTTAAACTGATATTTTGATTGAGTGCTTTAAGGTCATATAAATAATTAGGTAAGTAACCTGAAGCGATTAAACGATAATCTTTAGGAAGTTCATAGGGGTTAATCGCTTGAACCATATCAAAAATTAAAGTTGTACAGTTACTCGTAAGCGTGTTGTACCACCTCGGTTCTGCACGTAGCTCATCCGATTTCTTAAGATATTCTAAAAATAGCGCTTTTTGCTCGCTACGTGGCATATTGACTGGGAAATTATAAACTTGCTCTTTACGGATGTTGCTACGCGTATAGACAATATCTTTTTCATCAGAAGCAATTAAGCTAAGTTCATATTTTCTAAAAAAACCACCAATTGCTGAAAACTCTTCAGTTTTTTCTTTGCGAATCTCTATTGAGAAGACTAAAGGTTGCTGATTCTTAAATTCGAAGCTCACCAGTGTGTGAGCAATTTGTGGTCCCATCCAGTAAGAGGTAATGATGTTTATGCCATTTAATTGCTTAAGATCAAATGTTCGGGTTTCCCATCGCACATCATAAGTTCCATCAGGATGCCAGTTGAAGTTACGAACATTGTGTAAAGTGATTACATCGCCGTGCTTTTCATAGCTCAGCATATTGGCAACTTCTGGGTTCCAGTCGCGATCTTGACGTGCAGTAATGGAAAAATACCAAACAAGAGAGCAGGCAAACGCTAAAAGATAAATCAGGATATCGGTACGGCGGCTAATAATATGACCTTCAACATATAAGCCCGCCATACTCAGTGCAAAAGCAATCCAGATACCGATGAGTATGCGGCTGCCTAACCATCCAAAAGGTTGTTGAACCCAGAGTGCTACACATACCCAAATACTAGAGAACACAATAAACAGCGTGAATAGACTATGTAGCAGCCCAAAAAGTAGAGCAATAATAAATTCACGTGTTCCGATATTGTGCATAGGTATCCATAAAATTATTTTTTATAAGTGGCAAATTCGAATGAAGTTCCTGATTTTTCATCAACTTGCTGTTCACTCGCAATTTTATGAAATTCACTCGGTATTGTTGGATAATGTGCATCACCTTGCACATCTAAGTCAACATGAGTGAGTTCAAGACGGTCTGCAATTGATAAAGTTTGCTTGAATATCTCACCGCCACCAATGATGAACAATGCTTGTTTTTCAGTATTTTTTACATCTTCTAAAGCTGCGTTTAAAGCATCTTCAATTGAGTATGCAACCTTAACACCGTCAAATTGCCAGTTAATATCACGGGTAATTACCCAGTTCACACGGTTTGGTAGAGCACGGCCCATAGACTCAAGTGTTTTGCGGCCCATTACGACCACACCGCCTTGGGTGATTTCTTTAAAGTGTTTTAAGTCGGCAGAAATATGCCATGGCAACGCATTGCCTTTACCAATACAGTGATTCTTGTCCATTGCCACAACGTGGACAACTTCTACATTTTGCCATGCCATAATCTTTATTCTCTAAACCGTAATCTAATGAAATTTAAGCCGTCGTTATACTGCAACTGGTGCTTTAATTGCAGGGTGTGATTCATAACCTACAATTTCAATATCTTCAAATTTGAAATCAAACAAATCAGTTATTTCTGGGTTTAGTTTCAATTGGCACAGTGGTAAAGGCTCACGTGTCAATTGAAGTTTAGCTTGTTCAAAATGGTTGGCATAAAGATGCGTATCACCACCAGTCCAGACAAAATCACCAACACCTAAACCACATACTTGAGCAATCATATGGGTGAGTAGGGCATAACTCGCGATGTTAAAAGGTACGCCTAAGAATACATCGGCACTACGTTGATAAAGCTGGCATGACAACTTATTGTCTTGTACAAAAAATTGGAAGAGCGTATGGCAAGGTGGTAATGCAACTTGTCCCGCTTCATTTGGGTTCCAGCCAGAAACAATTAAACGGCGTGAATTTGGGTTGGTTTTAATTTCATTAATTAACCATTTAATCTGGTCAAAACCATCTTGGTTATAAGTACCATCCGCCTTTTTTGTTGCACCGAAATTACGCCATTGATGACCATAAACAGGCCCAAGCTCATGTTCTGGGCGGCCAAAACGAGCAGTTTGTTCTGCTGTTGCCCATTCGTCCCAAATTGAAACTTTATTATCTTTTAGATATTGGACGTTGGTGTCGCCTTTTAAAAACCAAAGTAACTCAATCACGATAGAACGGAAATGAACTTTTTTTGTGGTGAGTAAAGGAAAACCTTTAGAGAGATCAAAACGCATTTGATGACCAAATACAGAACGGGTTCCTGTGCCTGTACGGTCGCCTTTGTCACCGCCATTATCAAGGATATGTTGTAGTAGGTCTAAATATGCACGCATAACACTCTCGAGTTCGGATTAATTCCATCAAATAAAAGGGGGAGATAGCTCAATGATAAATAAATACTCAAATATAAATACTCGAATATATAAATACTCAAAGATGATACCTGTTGTAGCTCAAGATGAAAATCTAAAAATAGTTCTATGGCATTTCAAGAGGCGTAATTATTCAAAACGCTTGGCACGATTTTGATAAATTGAAACAAGAAAAAATCCAACCAGTACAAAGCCTAGAGCTTGTATCGTTGCGATCCAATTGTGTTGAGGTGGCAGCACCCACATCACAATAGCAACAATAATGAGAGGATAAATTTTAAGTAGAAACTGAAAGTTAGATTTATGTGAGCTACGATCTGAAATCTTTGTTTTTAAATATTGTCCGAAGTGAAGTCCAAAACCTAACACAAGACTAAGGATTGTATAGGTCGGCGATAAGGGCTGAGCTTGATTGGCTGCATAAATGGCAACACAAACCACAATAATAAAGATAAGTTTGATGTGGCGCGGAGCGTTGTACCAATAAGCCAACATATATCAAGCCTATTTATTAAAAAGTGATTGAGGTGAAAAGATAAAAGCTGCAAGTGCCATGAAAGCAATTCCTTGAACACCCCAGACCAGCAAGTTCGGCATTGTTTTAACAAAGATAAGTGCAAATAACAGTGCGATAGGGATCCAAGTCAGCAGGCGGTAAAGCAAGCCAGTCGGATTTTTTTGAGCAAAATGTAATTTAAAATAACGGCAGATTAAAAAGATAACACCCGTTCCAGTAAACATGAGAATCGTATCTAATGGCAAAGGCTGGTATTGATATAGTCCAATACAAATAGCCAAAGTAATAATTAAAATCACTAATTTTTTAAATGTTGGGACTTGTGTGTCAAACCAGAATTCCAGCATGGCATATCTTCATTTTTGGGAGAGTAAAACTGTAGCATAAAAAAGAAAAGAGGAGCCGAAACTCCTCTGATTTATCATATTAACTGTTCTTTTGTGGACCCCAGTCATAAATTTTCTTTTGATAGGCATACCACATCATCCAAAGGCCAATCAGCAACATTGGAACGGTGAGGATTTGTCCTTTAGTCATCCAGCCAAATAGAATAAAACCTTGGTCCGCATCGGGTTGACGGAAGAATTCCATCACAAAGCGCGCAACGCCATAACCCATTAAGAATAAAGCAGAAACTGCCATACGTGGACGTGGTTTTGAACTAAACCACCACAAGATAATAAATAGGATTAAGCCTTCACAAATTGCTTGATAAATTTGTGATGGATGGCGTACCAGTTGTAATGGATCAGTTGGGAATATCATACCAAATGGGTAATTAGGATCAGTTACCGCACGGCCGTATAACTCTCCGCCAATGAAGTTACCAAAGCGTCCAAACATTAGGCCAGTTGGTACACATGGCGCAATAAAGTCGAGGGTTTGGAACCATGTTTTTTGGTACTTTTTACACCAAAATAACATCGCAATCATGACGCCTAAAAAGCCGCCGTGGAAACTCATACCACCTGTCCAGACTTGAAAGAGCCAAATCGGGTTTTCAAGGAATTTATCAAACTCATAGAAAAGGACATAGCCGACACGACCGCCCAGAACGACACCTAAGGCACCATAAAACACCAGATCGGAAACCATGTCCGATGTCCAGCCATCACGCTGTTTGGCACGGTAGGAAGCAAGCCCCCAAGCACATAAAAATGCCAATAAATACATGAGTCCATACCAATGAACTTGAAGAGGTCCTAGATGTATTGCGACCGGATCGATATTAGGATAGGTCAGCATTGCTGCTCCTTGATCTTACGTTTTGACAGATTGTAGCGGAATGATGTGAAAAATGTTGTACATTCAATGTGTAAAGATAGGGAATAAGAAAAGATGTGTATTGTCGCTTTAGCATGGCATGTTCTGGATGATATGCCCTTGTGTCTTATGTCAAATCGGGATGAGTTCTATCATCGACCAACCGCATTATTGCATCAATGGGATCATACGCCGATTATTGCAGGGCAAGACTTACAGTCGGGCGGTACTTGGATGGGAATAACACCTCAAGGTCGATGGGCTGTGTTAACCAATTTTCGTGATGGACGAGATCAAAAGTCATATGAAACTTCTCGGGGCCATTTGGTTCAGGCTTTTTTAGAATCTGATTTATTGCCAATTCGATTTGCTCAACAATTAGAACAACAGCAACAGAATTTTGCTGGCTTTAATTTGTTTATGGGAAATGCGGATCAAGCGGTTTATATGAGTAACCGTGGTGAAGCGCCGCAAGTCTTAGCTAACGGTGTTTACGTGGTTTCGAATGGCTTGATGTCTGAACATTGGGAGAAAACTAAACATTTACGAACACGCTTTACGCAAGAGTTTTTGCCTATGCTTCAGCACCAAACGGAAGAGTTAACTTTACAGCATGCGGCGTGGGATATTCTTGAAGATGAGCGTAAAGTTACGACAGCATTACTACCCAATACAGGCATCCAGCCAGAAATGGAGGAGTTGTTATCCTCAACCTTTATTCAAAGTCCTGTGTATGGAACACGTTGCTCAAACTTTCTAAGAATGACCAATAATAAATGGCTTTGGTTGGAAAAGACCCAACAAGGCGAGCATAGTGGACAAATCGTTCAGCAACAGGTTCTCTTAAATCGATGATAATAAAAATGCCGATCAATTGACCGGCATTTTTAATTACTTAAGAATTAACCCGCGATCACACCGCCATCTTTACGGGTAATCACCACAGTTGCTGAACGTGGACGTGCAGTTTTATTGCTTGGATCTTTCTGGGTTGCAGGCCAGTTACTGTCTGGTGTCGAGTAACTTTTCGAGTCTTCACCAGGGTGTTGAACATTAATAAAGATTGCTTTGTGGTCAGGTGTCATGGCAATGCCTGTAATTTCACATTGCTTTGGTCCAACCAAGAAACGGCGTAGTGTTGAGTCTGTAACTTTAGCACCGACTAGCGTTTGTTGGCCATTTGACGTAGTTGCAGTACCACCATCACCAATTTGGCCTGGTAGTGCAGCAAGCATCATACAGTTAGTAACATCGGTGTAAGCACCATCATCTGTCTGAATCCAAAGTACGCCACGTGGGTCAAACCACATCCCGTCTGGAGATGACAAATCATTATTGTCGGTTAGGCCAGACAAGTTGATGTTTGAAGCCATCGATGCTTCTGCACCAAACAGATAAATATCCCACTTGAAGGTTTCGGCAGTGGTTTTGTCATCAGTTTCTTTAAAGCGGATAATGTGACCGTTAATGTTACCCTTTTGCTCTTTAGTGCCGTTGTAGAGGTCTGTGTAGTTACGTGGGTTTACAGCATCGGTCGCGTAATCTTTACCACGATTTGAGTTGTTGGTTAGGGTGACATAGACTTCGCCGTTTACTGGGTTAACCGTACACCATTCTGGACGGTCCATTTTTGTAGCACCGACTGCATCACCTGCCAAACGTGCAAATGTGGCAACGTCTGCTTGAGATTTAAATGGGTAAGTCGAATTACTTTCATTTAAGCCATTTTTACCATATGCAAGCTCAATCCATTGACCTGTACCATCGTTATTAAATTTGGCAACATACAATTTACCCGCGTTCATATATTTGTCGCCAGCTGTATAGCCACGATTTACATCTTTGGCATCCCACACTGCGGTAGAGACAAACTTATAGATGTACTCACCGCGAGAATCATCACCCATATAAAACGCTAATGGCTGACCTACTACAGCACGGCAAGCACTATCTTCATGTGCAAAACGACCTAATGAGGTACGTTTAACTGGATTTTGACGTCCATCAAATGGATCAATCTCAACCATCCACCCGAATGTATTTGGACCGTTACGATAATCTTGGGTAGCTTGTGCAGTTTTTACATCAGCATTCCAGCGATCATACAAGTCTTGTGACTCTACTTGACCAATTGCTGTTTCCCAGCCGTAACGTGAACTTGTGCCTAAATAAATTTGGCGCCCTTGTTCATCAACGTTAGGGATGAACTCACCATTTTTATCTTTTAAGTAAATGATATTGCCATCTTTATCTTTTTTAGGAGCACCTTTTTCATCTTTCTCATACAAATAAGGTTCATCTTTTTTAACACCTAAACCATAACGTTTTAATGCAATTTTTTCTGCATCTGTACGTGCATATTCATCACTACCTGAACGTTGGAAATAACCAATAAAGTTTTCTTCAGTAGTTAAGTATGTGCCCCAAGGCGTATAACCATTACCGCAGTTATTATGAGTGCCACGTGTTTGACGTCCAGCAGGTGAGAAGCGAGTTGCAAGCAAGCCAGAACCAGCTGCTGCACCTGCAAACTCCATAACTGTAGAAGCGGTAATACGACGATTAAAAATAGAGTTTTTATCAATTGTTACTTTTTGAGTTGCTGCATCTTTTTTGATGTGAACAATAGAAACCCCATGTGCATTGGTTTCACGAATGACTTCATCTTCAGGGCGGCGTCCATCAACTTTTGTTGGGCCTTTGGGGTGAAGGAACGTTTGGTTGATATATTCGTGATTCATCACCAATAAGCCTTCAGCTGAAATACTTTCATCAAAGTTTTTTGTTGAAGTATTTAAACCAAAGAAATGCATGCCGTCATGACAATCCCCTGAACGGAACTGGAAGCTTGGGCCTGATGGAATATTATTGTCATCCCAATCTCCAACTCTTGGGTTGATTGAATCACCCAAAGCATAAATGACATTCGCTTCATAACCTTCAGGTACAGTCACAATATCGTTATGGTTTTTCGCAACTGCGGTAAAAGTTAATTTTTCTGGTTTTTTATTTGGATCTACTGGTGTAGTCTCACCATTGTTTGAACCTGAGTCATCGTCACTATCATTACAGCCTGTTAAGGTAGAGGCTAAAGTTAGTGCTACCGCACCGCTTGCTGCTTTTGTAATTAAACTACGGCGACTGATGTGTTGTTCTAAAATGTCGCGAAAGTGGGTATTGTCAGAAGTATTATTGTCCAGTTCTTGGTCTTCATGATATGGCGTCAGCTCTGTCATGGGAAATTCCTAAGTAAATAAAGAGATTGTTCTAAAATTCTTCATGAGCTTAGTTTGTGAATGTGACGAGGCTTTGACGTTTTGATGATAAGTTAATGAAATGTTCTATAATTTTTTTCATAAAAAGTGAAAGTCGACTGTAAAAAACATTAAAGCTGACCTTGGCCAGCTTTAATACTTAAAGATGTTATGAAAAATTATTTGGTTGTAACAGAAGGGGCAATTGGGTCTGCTGTAATATAGCCGACGTTTGCGCTATAACCATTATTATAATTTTGGTTAATTAATGCTTTTACATCATCAGGTACACTGCTGCTATCGCCTGGGTGTTGGAAGTTGCTCATGATGTAAGTCCAACCATTAATTGAATCTACAGCATGTAAACCTGTTGACTCTGCACCTGCTGGTGTAGAAAGCAGTCGTGTTAACTCTTTAGTATCTACATTGTATGCCCACAAGAAGTTATTCACGTGGTTACCCGAGTCTTCACCAATAAATAATGTACGTAAAGTTTCAGAGAACTTCAGGTTGTCTGGGCTAGCAACTTTGTCTGGGTGAGCTGTATTACCTAAGCTATCTTTCTCAGAAAGATCTTCACCCATTAACAACATATATGAATAAAGAGGAACCCATTCGCTATTGATTGCGCTGCCTTCATTATCTGTAAAGCTTTTACCTAATTTGTGTGCAAGCACGCCACCAGCAGTAATCTTTTTAGAGAATCCTACATTATGTTCCGCAACATAACCTTTACCGCCAACAACCATTGAATCTTGAATATTAGCTAAAGCAGAGTACGCAATTTTATCTTTAATATTTACGTTAGTACCTTCCATCTTGGTGAACGCCATACTTGCACCTTTTAACGCTGCATAGCGATGTGTTTCCAAGAAAGCGGCCGCTTTTTCCATGCCTGGTTTAAGTTTTACCCAAAGCTGTTTCTTTGCCAAAGTGATTTCAGTGTAACTAGCATCATTTGGATTGGTTGTTAAACTTTCCATGATGTCAGTTGATTTAATTCCACCAGCAACTAAATCTTCAATTTCTTTACTTGTCGCGTGACCAAGTTTGATCCATTGAATGCTGGCTTGTGATGTTTCAGTTAGCGTATTGATGTATTTAGCAACATAGAGCGTACCTGCCGATAAATCTTTTTCTTTATCAGCAACGAACATGAAGAAACCACCGTTGGTGTAGTCATCACCCATGAGCGCTGTACGGTTGTCTGGCATAACATGAATAAGTTCATGAGAAATACGACCTAAACAATAATGCTTTTTAATACTACCAGTACCATCTAGGTTAACCGTTACTTCTGGCAAATGACCATAGTTATATGGGTTTGCTTTAGTTTCATCACCAAAGAAGTATTTCCCAAGATATTTTGGATCTGTACCACCAATGCCTTGATTGAATGCATCCGGCTCATATTCTTCACTCGATAAGTGAGTGTTCCAAGGCGATAAACTTGCACCACAAGTGATCCATAAGCCATGAACAGGAGCAGTGTCAACATTGAAGTATTTTTTTAGCTCTAAGTGACCTGTTTTCGGGTCTTGATCTAAAGTCAAAATTGCGATTGGAGATGGTAGTTGACCGTAAGTGTCACCGCCTGCTTGGTCTTTAGAGTTATATTCAAATTGAACAACGTGGAACACAGGGTTTGCTACGCCTTCAACTTTTGCACCTTCTAATTGAATTAAAGACGAACCATCTGGACAGTCAGAAAAGAACTGACGCTCTTTACCAGCAACCGATTTATCCATAATTGGATTGCCATTAACATCAAAATAACCACCCGCGATAATAGTTCCACCACCGTGCTTTGGTACGCTATCACCTGTTTTAAAGAAGGGTTTATAAGCAAGTTGGTATTCAGTACTGGTTGAGTTTTCCCAGTCAATTTTTAATTTAGAATTCACTAAAGTCGTTGCGCGATCTGCTGCAGTCGTAGGCGCCGACATTGCTGTGAATTTTGCATTTTTTAATTTACTTGGTTGCGGTGTTGGTGTGATTACAGAACTATCATCACTATCATTACAACCTGCTAACGTTGCTGCCGTAGCCATCGCACCTAATGGAAGGAAAGGAATCCCCGAAAACCATTTTAAAACTTCGCGACGTGTTGGGTGGTTAGAAGCAGTTGTCATAATAAATCCGTAAATTTTGTGGGTATATTTGTTGAGTTGATTCTATGGATTAAAAATGACACTTTTCTTACATTTTTAAGTCACTTTGAAGACAGTTTATTGCTTTGTAGATTAAAAAGTGCTCTACATAAAAAAGCCTGAACTTCGAGGTTCAGGCTTTTTCTTAAAAACTATTTTATTCGGCAGAATGAGTTTTTCTTTTCTCAAGAATTTTACCGAAGAGCAGACCAAGCTCAAAAAGCAACCACATGGGAATTGCTAACATCACCATTGAAATAGCGTCTGGTGGGGTAATAAACATTGCAACGAAAAAGCATCCTACAATAATAAAACGTCTTTTTTCAGCAAGACTTTTTGTATTTACGACACCAATTAAAATAAGCAAGAGAGTCGCGATTGGAATTTCAAAAGTCAGTCCAAACACTAAAAATAACTTTAAGCAGAAGCTTAGATAGCTATTAATATCGGTCATCGGTGCAACAGTTTCAGGCGATACACTAATAAAGAAATGCAAAATTGCCGGAAGGGTAATGTAATATGCAAAAGCAACGCCCGCATAAAACAAGACAATACTACCGATGAGTAATGGCAGGGCTAAATGGCGTTCTTTTTGATATAGCGCCGGACGAACAAATGACCATATTTCATAAAGAATAAATGGCATTGCCAGTACAAGCGCGACAAATAAATTGAGTTTAAAAGGTGCCATAAATGTTGCAGTGACATCGGTTGCAATCATTGAGGAGGAGGTCGGGAGTTGCAGCCTTAAAGGTTCGGATAATAATTGGTAAGTATTATTTCTAAAGGGTAATAAGCAAAAGAATAAAAATAAGGTTACCCCGACAATTCTAAATAAATGGCGTCTTAAAACAACCAAATGGCTCATGATTGGCATTTGGTCTAAATTTTCCTGACTATTTACAGTGGTTGAAGGCAGTTGGTTCATACGGCAATCTTCAATTTAACAGGTGATGTCTCTGAAATATCAGTTGATGATGTGAAAGGCACAAATTTTTCCACATATGGAACTTTATAATGGCCTGTTATAGGAAGACATATCCGAATAGGTTGAGGCATCTTTTTAACTGCCTCAGTCTTATCTATATTTTCAGAAATATTTTGTTTTTGGATTTCTTCAAGTTGTTGTTGAACTTTTCGTTCTAGTGCTTCAATGCGGTTGAGCTCTTCTTGCATTTCTTTTCGAAACTCAGAAAGACGCAACTCTTGATCAATCTCATTTTGCAAATTGGTAATATAACGTTTTAGGCGAACATACCATCGGCCAGCAAAACGTGCAGCTTCCGGTAGTTTATCTGGACCTAAAACTAAAATTGCAATAATTGCAAAGCAGAGTAGCTCTGTCATTCCTACATCAAGCATGGTCGAAAACCTTTAGCTTTTTACTGATGTGCTGTCAGGAGTTTTGACTTGGGCATCAATTGTACGTGGCGTATTAAGCGTTGCAGTTTCGTCTTCTTCACGAACTGATTTTTTAAAGTCTTTTACTGCACCACCAACATCTTTACCGATATTTTTTAATTTAGATGTACCGAATAATAAAATAACGACAATTGCAAAAATAACGACATGCCAAATAGATAAACCAGCCATGATCTTATACCTCTTTTCAGTTTGCTTTATATCAACAGGTTGCCATGACAGGAATGTGACACTTATATGTCATTTTTAAGACAGTGAATGAGGGATAAAGCCTAAAAAGATAATTTTCATAGAGATATTATCTGATTTTTAATTTATAGGCACGCCGTTATCGGGCGCTTAAATTACTTGAAATGGAAAGCACATTTCACTTTGAAAAGGTGTAGCATAACAAGCTGTTTTTAATGAGCAAGAGGAGAGAGCATGGCGCTACTACTGCCTGTATTGGCATTTATCACAGGACTTTTACTTGCCCAGACTTCCCTTGCCGAAACCATAAAACCTATTCTTTCAGCTTGGCTTGCTCGCTTACTGATTCCGGTTGTGATTATTTACAACATGGTATTTTATCAACCGGGTAGTTTGAGTTTAATGCTCTTTAGCTTCGGTTCAGCATTTCTTATTTTCTTTGCATATTTAGCTTTATTTAAAGACAGATTATTAGCGCTTTGCGTGAGTTATACCAACATGGGCTGGCTTGGTTTTCCTTTTGCCATGGCTTTATTTGGTCCTGATGCTACGGCTCCAATTGTTGCGCTATATATTGGGATGTCTCTTTTTGGAAATGCATGGGCTGTTACGGCCGTCACCACCGCACCACAAAGTAAGCTCAGCATATTAAAAAAGGTTTTAACTTCACCACCGTGTATTTCAATCTTTTGTGCACTTTTGCTCAGGTTATTAGGGGCTCAACATCTCGAGCATCCCGCCATACATTGGGTATATGAGGTTGCCAAGTTCGCAATGACTTTTGCTGGCATGTGTGTATTGGGAATGTGGCTGCGTCGTACTCGAGTACATTTAAAAGACTTAATTTATAGTACGAAAGCTCAAGCATTTAAAGTTGCCTGTGGGGTTGTACTTTGCGGCTTAACTTATAGGTTTCTACCGATTCCAAATATTTCTCAGCAAATTGGAGTGATGTTTTTAATGTTTTGTTTGCCGCCAGCAGCCAATATTGTAGCACTAGAAACTCATTATCAAGGAACGGGTAGATCTGCGGCTTATATCGCTTCTGGGACGATTGTGAGTTGTGTGTGTATTGCGATTTATGCTGTGTTTTTACACTTGTTCGTCTAATTAATTACTTAATTCTAAGTTTCCTACACTTACTTGTGCGAAGGCGGCATGGATGCCGCCAGTTAGACTGTGGTACAAGGAAGTACCATCAGTCTAACAAAAGATTTTTGCTTACTTTTCATCTTTGAAAAGTAAGAGTTGCCTATACGAAGCCGAATACTCTCTAACGTGGTATTCAAAGGCTATATGGAAAGAAACTTTATACTAAGCTCTCTCTGAATAACTGCATCGCTTGCCCACGATGACTAATCTTATTCTTATCTTCTTTAGAAAGTTCAGCGCTAGATACTTGTAGCTCAGGCAACCAGAACAATGGGTCATAGCCAAAGCCATTTTCACCGCGTGCAGCTTCTAAAATTTCGCCGTGCCAGATGCCTTGGAAAATTTGTGGTAAAGGATCTTCAGCATGTGTCACTAAAGCAAGTACGCATACAAACATACCTTCAATTACTTCACCATTTTTACGGTAGGGTAAAAGGTCATTTAATAATTTCGCATTATTTGCTGCATCGTCACCATGTTCTCCAGCATAGCGTGCTGAATAAATACCAGGTGCGCCGCCTAAGACTGGTACACAAATACCAGAGTCGTCAGCCATAGCAGGCTTCCCTGAAATTTTAGAAGCATGACGCGCTTTAATAATTGCATTTTCAATAAAGCTTAAGCCGTCTTCGATTGCATCAGGAATATTAAGGCGACCTTGAGGAATAATTTCTACTGGTAACTTGAGCTGTTCAAAAAGTTTTTCAAACTCTGCGACTTTACCTTTGTTATTGCTGGCAAGAACTAAACTGCCCTGATCAAACCAATGTGGGGTAGACATAATAAAACCAAACTTTATAGCTAATATCGAACATCAGTTATGTTACGTGTTTTTTAAGAGGGGATATAGAGATAAACAAATAGAATATAAATGAGAATATCCTAATAAACTAAAACCACCTTGTAGAGCATACAAGGTGGTTTTAGTCGAGTAAGGTTTTTTACGGATGAACCGTTATTATTGTGCTTGAATCCATTTGTCCGCACGGTCACGTGCTGTACGGATTTGTTCTTGAGTTAAGTTTGCTGCAAGAGCAGTTTTCTTACCTTCAGATAGGCTAATCACTTTATTGTCGAGCATGCCATCACGAGTTGAAAGCTCATACCACTGGTAAGCACCCACGTAGTTTTTCTTTTGCTCTTCCATCATCGCGAGGTTATAGCTTGCACGGTTATCGCCATTGCTTGCTGCTTTTTCAAAGTATTTACGAGCCATAGACTCATCTTTTTTAACACCAATACCGTCGGCATACATACGGCCTACATTGAGTTGTGCTGGTGATAAACCTTGGTCAGCTGCTGCTTTAAACCATGCGAAAGCTTGCTTCTCGTCTTTTGCTACATCTTTACCATATTGGTAGTGTGTACCAAGGTAAAATTGCGCGCCTGCTTGACCAGCTTTTGCTGCTTTTTGAAGATCATTAATCCCCATTGTTGAAAAACGTGCAGCCTGACTCGCAACCGATTGTGGCTGGGCGATATAATCTGCATGAGCCTGCATACTTAGCAGTCCTGCAAATAGTGTGCTAAATAATGTCTTTTTCATAGTGCACTCACTCGATAAATAGCGACTTCACCAAACAAATTCGGAACATGTTTGCTTAACAGGCTTCCCTGCTGATTTCCATTGACGGCGAGTCGATTAATAATTTGTATCTGATTTTCAGCACATAGTGCTTCAAAATCTTTAAATGTACATAAATGAATATTGGGGGTGTTATACCACATATATGGTAGAGCATCCGATACAGGCATCATTCCTTTTAATGCAAGAAAAGAGCGAGTCTTCCAATGCGCAAAGTTTGGAAAAGTAATAATGGCCTGTTTACCCACACGCACCATGTCTCTTAATAAAACATCGGGTGCATCTACGGCTTGCAAAGCTTGTGCCATAACCACATAGTCAAATGACTGGTCAGCAAAGCGGCTTAAGCCGAGATTCAAATCTTGTTGAATAATATTTAACCCGCGACTGACGGCAATTGCAATCTTTTCTTGATCAATTTCTAAACCATAAGCACGAATTTGATGCTTTTGGCTCATATGAGCGAGTAATTCACCGTCACCACACCCTAAATCGAGTACGCTTGAGCCGGGTTTAATCCACTTTTCTGCCAGTTGTTGATCAATACGCATTAGCTTGCCTCCAGTGATGTCGATTTTAAGTGTTCTTCACCGCCTAAGAAAGCGCGCATGGTTTTGACATACAGTGGAATAGGGAATAAGAACGAGTCATGACCTTGCTCAGTATCAATATCTAAGTAACTTACAGGCTTATGATTAGTAATAAGTGCATCTACAATTTCTTGTGAACGGCTTGGTGCAAAACGCCAGTCAGTGGTAAACGAGACTATCAAGAACTGACATTTGGTTTTGCCCATTGCTTCAGTTAATGAGTGACCGTACTCACGTGATGGGTCAAAATAATCTAAAGCTTTGGTCATGATAAGGTAGGTATTGGCATCAAAGTTACGGCTGAACTGTTCGCCTTGATAACGAAGATAGCTTTCGACCTGAAATTCGACATCAAAACCATACATAAATTTGCCAGATTTTAAATCACGGCCAAATTTTTGTTTCATGGCTTCTTCTGAAAGATAGGTGATATGACCGACCATGCGAGCCAAAATTAGTCCGCGTTTCGGGTAACTATCATTTTCTAAATAACGACCATGATGGAAATCTGGATCAGATAAAATCGACTGACGCGCAACTTCGTTAAATGCAATATTTTGTGCTGAAAGCTTTGGTGCACTGGCAATAATCACACACTTTTGTAGACGGTCAGGATAATCGACTGACCATTGTAGGGCTTGCATGCCCCCTAATGACCCACCAACCACTGCATACCAGACGTTTACACCTAAACGGTCAGAAAGCATGGCCTGAGTTTTAACCCAGTCGCGCACCGTTACTAACGGAAAATCCGGTCCATAAGGACGGTTATCATTTTCAGGATTTGGTGATGTTGGACCAGTTGAGCCACTACATCCACCAATATTATTGAGCGAAACTACAAAAAACTTATTTGTATCGATTGCCTTACCCGGGCCAATACAGCTATCCCACCATCCAGCTTTTTTATCATCTTCATGGTGATAACCAGCCGCATGATGATGTCCGGAAAGAGCATGACAGATTAAAATGGCATTTGATTGATCTGCATTTAAAGTGCCGTAAGTTTCAACCATTAATTCAAAACGAGGCAAAACACGCCCACATTCAAGATGTAATGGTTCTTCAAATTGGAACTTTTGCGGAGTGACTAACCCCACTGAATCAGCTGGAAAAGACACGGGAACATTTCGCCTTTTAAATCTTTCAGGAATAAAAAGAAAGGATACCAAGCTAGGTATCCTTTCCAAAGTCTTTTTTTTAATTAAACAGCAGCGGCAACCACCTGATCTGTACTTAAAACACCTTGATCAATCAAACGGTTGGTACATGCGATAATTGCTTCAATGGATGAGGTGACTGTATTGTCATGAACACCGGCACCAAATGAACCTTTACCTGTACCTTTTACTTGAAGCTCAATTAAGGTTAATGCTTTCGCATTTGCACCTGAACTAATACTACGTTCTTCATAGTTCAATACGTCAATTGGTAATTGAAGTGCATTTAAGAACGCAGAGATTGGTCCATTACCTTCACCACGAAGTTGTTGTGTTTCACCTTCGACATCCACATCAAGTTCGATAATCTGAGTACCGTTAATATCAGATAACTTGTAGTTCTTGACTGTGTAATGATGGTTTTTCACATCAACATAAGTGTCTTTAAATAATGTCCAGATTTCTTTGGCATTAATTTCAGTACCGTTCTCATCAGCATATTGTTGAACAACTTGGCTGAATTCGATTTGTAAACGACGCGGCAATACAACGTTGTAGTTCGATTCTAATAAGTATGCAATACCACCTTTACCAGACTGGCTGTTTACACGAATTACAGCATCATAGTCGCGGCCCAAATCTTTCGGGTCGATTGGTAAGTAAGGCATATCCCAGACTTCTTCGTTTTTCTGATACTCGAAGCCTTTTTTGATTGCATCCTGATGTGAACCAGAGAATGCAGTAAATACCAAGTCACCTGCATATGGATGACGAGGGTGTACCGGTAAGCCAGTACATTCTTCAACCGTTGCAATCACTTCATTAATGTTAGAAAAATCTAACTCAGGCGCTACGCCTTGGGTGTACATGTTCAACGCAATTGCTGCAACGTCAACGTTACCTGTACGTTCACCATTACCAAAAACACAGCCTTCTACACGGTCAGCACCTGCCATAATGGCAAGTTCTGAGGCAGCAATACCACAGCCGCGGTCATTGTGGCAGTGAACAGAAATGATCACGCCGTCACGACGTGCCAAATTACGATGCATCCATTCAATTTGGTCTGCATAAACATTTGGTGTAGAAACTTCTACAGTCGCAGGTAAGTTTAAAATCACTTTATGGTCAGGACGTGCATCCCAGATTTCTGTGACGGCATCACAGACATCTTTAGCGACTTCTAATTCAGTTGCAGAGAAACACTCTGGGCTGTACTGGAAAATCCAGTCAGTTTGAGGATACTGTGCAGCATACTCTTTAACTTTTTGAGCAGCATTAATTGCTAATTGTTTTGCACCATTAACATCTACGTTCAACACCTTTTGACGGAAGGTTGGAGAGTTCGAGTTATAAATATGCACAATTGCGCGTTTAGCACCTGCCAAAGATTCAAACGTACGTTCAATTAAATGGTCACGTGCTTGAACCAAAACTTCAATGTATACATCATCAGGAATATGATTTTCTTCGATCAACATACGAGTAAAATCGAAGTCAATTTGTGATGCAGAAGGGAAACCGATTTCAATATGTTTAAAACCGATTTTCACAAGCATTTTGAACATTTTGAATTTTTGTTCCATGTTCATCGGTTCAAAAATTGCTTGGTTACCGTCACGTAAATCGGTACTCATCCAGATTGGCGCTTTTGTAATTTCTTTATTCGGCCATTGGCGATCTGGTAAATCCACACGTTGGTACATACGGCGGTATTTTTTGCTAGGGTCAGCCAACATCATGAGAAAACTCCTTGTCTCGTAGCGCGGTTGCTCTGGATATATTTAAAAGGCAACGTCTCTACTTAATATATGGTATCTAATTCAGAAAAATTAAAGGTAATTTTGAAGTGCTGCTTTAAAAAGCAGACAAAATTTTTATACGCGCGCTTGGCGCAGCATCAGGAGTTGCAGATGATGTCTTGCTTGAGTAGGCTGGGCAAACAAGTAATTCGTTTTCATCTCTAGACCGTAGAATAATAAGTTTGATGGTTTGCGGGTAATCTTGATATTTAGATATATCACATCTAAACAATGATTACACCTTGTGCAAAATTCTTATCATAATTTTAGTTAAGTTGTTTAGAAAATAATTTTCTAATTTTGCGCTGTTTTATTTTTTATGGAAAATTATTTTCATATTTTTGCCTTTTTAGGGTAAAAAAGATTATTAAGTCTTAAAAAGGCAAAAATAAATAGTGTTACAGTTCTGACCACATACGAATTAAATTATGATAAATGTTGGTGAGCTTCATGACTTCTGGGTAGTTATCGCCGTGTGATTTGCGTAGTTCTCGAATGCTCTCATCAAGATTAAATAAGAGATGGCGTTTACTATCGTCTCGAACCAGACTTTGTACCCAGAAAAAAGAAGCAAAACGAGTACCAGAGGTAATACTGCTGACTTCATGTAGGCTGGTAGAAGGGTAGAGCACCACATCACCTGCGGGCAATTTGACTTCGTGATAACCATAAGTGTCTTCAATAACGAGGTCACCACCTTCATATTCATCAGGTTCACTTAAAAATAAGGTACATGATAAATCGGTGCGTAGCTGTTCAGAAGTTCCACGAATAAGACGAATTGAGTTATCTACATGGAAACCAAAGCTTTCATGTTCATCATAACGATTAAAAAGCGGTGGAATAATTTTATGAGGTAAGGCTGCGGCCTGAAACACAGGATTTTGCCAAATTGCTTTGATGACAATCTCACTTAAATGGTGGGTAAGTGGATCTTGTTCTGAAAGTTGCTGATTTCTTTTAACAGAAGCAGACAAGGTGCCGGCAGTCACTTTTCCACCTACCCAATTGGCTTCTTCCATGAGCTTACGAAACTCGGCAACTTGCTCTTTGCTTAAAACATTGGGGATATGATGAATCACAGCAAACACCTTTTATATAGAGACTTCATTTGTAAAAATAGCCTCGTGATGAGGCTATTTTATATGAATTTCAATTAATTCCATAAATAATTTATGGAATTTAAACTTAGTATTTAAAGTTAATCGCTAAGACAGCATTACGGCCATTACCTTCAAACGCGTAGTGAGCTGCATGTGCACTAGTGAAATAACGCTTATCCGAGATATTGTTGATGTTAAACTGTAAATTTACGTTCTTGTTCACGTCGTATTTAGCCATAGCATTATAAATGGTATAGGTTGGCAAATATTTCGGAGCAGTTGTATTTACGAAAACTTGATCACGATATTCAACACCAGCACCTAAAGTCAATTGAGGCATTACTCTGTAAGTAGACCATAAGGTAGCACTATTTTTCGCTACAAATGGTAATGGTTTACCTTCTTGAGCAACTGCATTGTATGCCGCTTCAGTGATTTCGCTATCTAAATAGCTATAGCCTGTAGAAACATCCCATTTGTCGGTAATTTTTCCGTTCAAACTAATCTCAAAACCGTCAACTTTACTTTTACCTGCATTGGCAGTCGTATTTGGGTCGATTTGGATGCGAGTATTTTGCTTTTCAGTACGGAAAATAGCTGCTGTTAAGTTTGCACGGTTATTAAATAAATCCCATTTTGTACCTAATTCAAAGGTACGTGCTTCTTCTGGCTTAAGGGCATTTGCACTCGCACTTGCGCTACCTGAATCGCTAATAGAATCTGAACCAGTATCACCTTCAGCAAGTACACCTACCGGGTTTGCTGATGTAGCGTAGCTTAAATAAATACTACCATCTTCGGTTGGTTTGAAAACTAGACCAGCTTGGTAAGAGAAGTAATCTGTATCGCTTTCTAATTTATCACCAGTTTTATGAGGAGTACGTCCACCTACGTCCTTATTATATTTTTTCTCAGTTTCGAACTTATCCCAACGAACACCTAAGTTAAGTAACCATTGTGGATTAAATTCAATACTATCTAAAGCATAAACCCCTACATTATGACTGCGTGTCGTAGATTGCGCTTTAATTGCTCCACGTGTGTCATAGAAGGCGCCGTTTCCTGGGTTATTTAAACTCGTACACCAGCCATTTGAAGCAGCCGCAGCTGAATTACAGTTTTGAATATTACTGTCTAAAATAGTCGATGTAGTTTCACCAGCAGCATTAGTAAAGGTATATACGCCTTGGTCAGTTTCTTGGAAGCTCCACTCAGTACCAACATTAAAAGAGTGTTTTAAGCTACCTGTATTGAATTTACCTTTTAAAGAAAGCTGGTCGCTATAAGCATCACTATCTAAGATACGGCTTAACGCACGGCGAGCGATTGTACCTCTATAAATATTACCCTTAGAGTCATCAGCATTCGTATAAACATAATCAGATTTAGACTTGTTATAGGTTGCTACATTCGACAAAGTAAGGTTTTCATTAAAGTCGTGTTCTAACTTAAACGTACCAATGTGATTTTCTCGTTTATCGAAATCACGTGCTTTCCAGCCATAGTAGGTGCCAGCTTTTACATCAACAGGTTTACCATCACCAGGTGTTACAATAACCCCAACTGGAGGCTTTGCTGGGTTTGCATTGTTAAATGGAATACCTGCATCTGGTTCATCATTACTACGTAAATAGTAGTAGCTTAGTGTTCCACGTGTCGCTGTATCTAGCCCAAATGCAAGACTTGATGCAATACCGGCACGAGCATATTCGGCACCGTTACTTTGACCAGCTTTTTCATTTTCGTGGCCCATAATCACAACACGACCAGCAATGCCATTCCCAAAGTCTTTGTTAGCATCAAGCTGGATATGACGATAATTATCAGTCCCGCCTTGAACACTGCCTTGGTATACGTCGCCTTCATGAGCAACTTTAGGAATTAAATTAATACTTCCACCAACGCTACCACCGCCACCAAGAGCAGACGAAGAGCCTTTAATCACTTCAACTTGTTCGATGGCAAACATATCGCGGTTTTGAGATGTTGTATTACGAACACCATCAACATAAATAGAAGACTGACCGCTATAACCACGAATATAAGGCATATCGGTAAATGGTGTACCACCTTCACCTGCACCTAAAGTAATGCCTGGCTCATAGCGTAAAGCTTCGAGAAGGGTATTAGAGTTTGTATCTTTAATTAATTTTTGAGAAAGAATAGAGACTGATTTTGGTGTGTCTTTGAGAGGAGCTACGAATTTAGCATTTGCTGATTGATCTACTTTTAATGATTCTTCTTGAGTCGCTTGAGTATGAATCGTTGGTAATTGTGAAACTGCTTCTTGTGCCATAGCTGTTGTTGCAATCATTGATAGCGATGAGGCTATTGCAGATGAAACAATTTTTTTACGTGTTCTAATCAAAGACATGACTTCAGGACTCTAAAGCTAAAAGGTTATGCGAATAATAATAATTCTTATTTATATGTGTAGTTTGTGTTAATTGGATTTGCCAATTGAATTATGAAGTGAAAATGAATAATTAAATGGTGAATTGTACTTTTATGTAGCTAATCTACTGATTATTAGTCATTGTTTGTTAAAGCGATTAAAATCAAACTTTAATTGTAATTTTAGATTTATAAAGAATAGCTAAAAAATTAGTTTTACTTAAGGCTTTATGAAAAATATTTAAAGAATCATAAAATTACTGTGAAATTTCTTGGAAAAATAGCATTCACTTATAGGAACTGATCGGTTAATTTTGTATATCTGGAAAGTTGTCATATAATACAGCACTTTTTTAAAAACTGTTCCTACTAACTAATTTTTATCGAGGAAGCCATGCAAGTAACGACTGAAGCGGTTTCGGGCGTTGCCCGTCGTTTAAATGTGTCTGTACCGACGAGCCGTATTAACGAGCAATTTGAAGCTCGTTTGAAGCGCACTGCCAAAACTGTGAAGATCAACGGCTTCCGTCCAGGTAAAGTACCTGAAAACGTTGTTCGTCGCGAATACGGTGCAAGCATTTATCAAGAAGTTGTGAATGACATCATTCGTGATAGCGTTTTTGAAGCAATTCAACAAGAAAAAATCAATGCGGTAGGTATGCCGAACATTGAGAAAGTTGAACATAAAGAAGACGCTTTAGTTTTTGAAGCAACTGTAGAAGTTTATCCAGAAGTTGCTGTACAAGCATTCGATACTTTAGAAGTTGAACGTAAATCAGCTGAAATCAAAGACGCTGACGTTGACGCTATGATCGAAAACTTGCAAAAACAACGTCAAACTTGGGCTGTAACCAAGGGCATGGCGAAGAAAGACATGCAAGTGACTTTTGACTTTGAAGGCACTATTGATGGTGAGAAGTTCGAAGGCGGTTCTGCTGAAGACTTTAAACTTGTGTTAGGTTCAGGTCGTATGATCCCTGGCTTCGAAGACGGCATCATCGGCATGAAAGCTGGTGAAGAGAAAGTCATTGACGTTACTTTCCCAGAGGATTACCAAGCTGAAAACTTGGCTGGTAAAGCAGCTCAGTTCAAAATCACTGTGAAGCAAGTTGAGAAATCAAAACTTCCAGAAATTGATGCTGAATTCTTAAAAATCTTCGGTGTAACTGAAGAAGAAGGCATTGAGAAGTTAAAAGCTGACGTTCGTAAGAATATGGAACGTGAAGTTCGCAATGGTTTACGTAACCAAGTTAAACAAGCTGCTTTTGATGCACTTGTTGCTGCGAACGAAGTTGAAGTTCCAAGTGCAATGGTTGCTCAAGAAATTGACCGTCAACGTCAACAAATGGTTCAACAGTTCACTCAACAATTTGGTGGTGCAGGCGCGCAATCTTTTGATAAGAGCATGCTTCCTGACGAATTGTTCAAAGAACAAGCAGAGCGTTCTGTTAAGCTTGGCGTATTGGTAAGCAAAGTTTTAGCTGATGCTAAACTTGAAGTTGATCAAGCTCGCGTTGATGCTTACATTGACGACATGGCTTCTTCTTACGAAGATCCAACTGAAGTGATCGAATACTTCAAAAATGATGCTCAACAACGTGCTCAAATCGAAGCAGTTGTATTAGAAGATCAAGTTGTTGATCACATCTTAGCTGGTGCTAAAGTGACTGACAAAGCTGTATCTTATGATGACTTATTGAAAGAACAACAAGCTCGCCGTATGGGCTAATCTTTTAAGAAGTCAGAAAAAGGCGCCTCGGGCGCCTTTTTTGTTTTTCTTTATGTGGTCAATTTGAGTGCGACATTAAGTACTTAGGTATAAATAATATAATATTTCAGTGCGAACCTTTTGCAATTTGAGAAATTATCCCGCATATTGTTGCCATAGGTTAAGTCACAAAAAATTTAGGAATAAATAACGTATGTATGTTCCAACAATTGAAAATGCTTTAGTTCCTGTTGTGGTTGAACAATCTTCTCGCGGCGAACGTTCTTTTGATATTTATTCACGACTTTTACGTGAGCGCGTCATTTTTCTGACAGGTGAAGTTGAAGACAATATGGCAAATTTAATCGTTGCCCAAATGTTGTTTTTAGAAGCTGAAAATCCTGATAAAGATATCCACCTTTATATCAACTCTCCAGGTGGATCTGTGACAGCAGGTATGGCTATTTATGACACGATGCAGTTTATTAAACCTGATGTCGTGACATATTGTATGGGCCAAGCTGCTTCAATGGGTGCATTCTTATTAAATGCGGGTGCTAAAGGCAAACGTTATTGTTTAGAAAATGCCCGTGTCATGATTCATCAACCATTGGGTGGTTTCCGTGGTCAAGCATCGGATATTGAAATCCATGCGCGTGAAATTCTCTTTATTAAAGAACGTTTGAACCGCTTAATGGCAGAGCACAGTGGTCAAGACTATGAAACCGTTGCTCGTGATACTGACCGTGATAACTTTATGACAGCTCAAGCTGCTAAAGAATATGGTCTGGTTGATCAGGTGTTAAGCAAGCGTCCATAAGGACCTTTTATATAAATAACTTGAGATGTTGAAAAAGATCTCCATTTAGTTATTTATGCAGTGCATCTTGCCCTAATATTTAAGATTCTATTTGTGGAGTGAATATGTCCGAACATCCTCAAGGACAAAAACATTGTTCATTTTGCGGTAAAACGCAGTCTGAAGTCGGGAAACTGATTGCGGGTGAGGACGCATATATTTGTAATGAATGTGTGGATGTCTGCTTAGACCTCGTACAAACCAGCCAGCAGGTTGAAGCAGGTGACTGGGCGAGTAAGGCATTGCCAAAACCACATGAAATACGTGCTGCGCTTGATCAATATGTTATTGGTCAAGATCTTGCCAAAAAGACACTCTCTGTTGCGGTTTATAATCATTATAAACGTTTAAAAGTTGGTCATAATGGCCATGTGTCTAAAGAAGTAGAAATTGCTAAAAGTAACATTCTACTGATTGGACCAACTGGTTCAGGTAAAACTTTACTTGCGCAAACATTAGCTCGCCTTTTAGATGTTCCATTTGCAATGGCAGATGCAACAACATTAACCGAAGCAGGTTATGTGGGTGAAGATGTTGAAAATATTGTACAAAAGCTTTTGCAAAAAGCAGACTACGATGTAGAAAAAGCTCAGAAGGGCATTATCTATATCGACGAAATTGACAAGATTACTCGTAAATCTGAAAACCCGTCAATTACGCGTGATGTGTCTGGTGAAGGTGTACAACAAGCATTATTAAAAATGATTGAAGGTACTGTTGCTTCGATTCCTCCTCAAGGTGGTCGTAAGCATCCACAGCAAGAGTTTATCCAAATCGATACCTCAAATATCTTATTTATTTGTGGTGGTGCATTTTCTGGTTTGGAAAAAATTGTACAACAGCGTCAAGAGAAAGGCGGCATTGGTTTTACTGCTGACGTTAAAAACAAAGATGAAACCAAAAAACTTGCTGAATTGTTCCGTCAAGTTGAGCCAACCGACTTAGTGAAATTTGGTTTAATTCCAGAGTTCATTGGTCGTTTACCCGTGATTGCGACGCTTGAAGAACTAGATGAAGAAGCTCTAATGCAAATTTTGACTGAGCCAAAAAATGCATTAACTCGTCAGTATCAATATCTTTTCACTATGGAAAATGTTGATCTGATCTTTGAAGATTCTGCATTGCGTGCTGTTGCTAAAAAAGCGCTTGAACGTAATACGGGTGCGCGTGGTCTGCGTTCTATTATGGAGAATGTACTGCTTGAAACTATGTACGATTTACCAAGTCGTACAGATGTTGGAACAGTCATCATTAACGAAGCAGTCATTAATGGTGAAGCAGAGCCTGTTTATCAAGCTGAGCGCCAGCCTAAAGAAGCTGCAACGCATGAAAGTGTTGCTAAGGCAGATTTAAAGGTTATTGATTCGAAGTCTGCATAGATTTCATTCATCTAAAAAGCATGAATTGCGCTAGTGATTCATGCTTTTTTTGTTTTCAATTTATATGGGTAGTGTTAATCTTAAAAATACAAAATACGCATAGTTTTGCGTTGTAAAAAATAAATCAAAAACAAAACGCTTTGAGGGATGCCATGCGTTATTTAATCGTATCTTTGTGCTGTGCCGGACTGTTTGTAGGCTGTCAAAGTTCATCTCATTTAGAAAAAAATCCGAGTGAATTGACCGCGACTCTACCTAAAGTTGATGTTGAAAAAGAACCTGGTTTATTAGATCAATATCATTTAGGCGGTTTTACTGTGGGAGGGTGGGTCAATCAAAAGTTAGGCCAGACATTTGCTCCAATCAAACCACAAAATGAACAAGCTGCTGTAGTTTATTTATATCGACCAGACACGAAATGGAATCGTCAGGAAATCGCAGCGATTAATCTCTTTGTGAATGGTAAGCGCATTCCGAGTCTATTACATAATCATTATTACTGGATTGAGTTACCCGCAGGAACCTATCGTCTTTCTGCGAGTCGCCCTTTACTTGGTATCCATTTCCAAGAACCAAAATATATTGATATCACTGTTGAGTCGGGAACGTCTTATTATTTGAAATATGACGAAGAAAATAAAATGGACCGAAGCGAACATACGGGCCCATTTATGTTAATGCAAGACAACATTGGACGTAGAGAGATAGCATTTACCGAGCTTAAATCTTCTAGCTACAATTTTGTGGCTGAAGATGCTTCAGGAAAAATACGCAATAAACCACAAGAATTAAAGCCAGCCAAATATGATGAAAAATCAGATGTACATCTGATTAAGCCATTTAAATTATGGAATCCTTTAACTTGGTAATGAGCTAAAAAAGATAAAGAAAAGTTAAGACTTTTCTTTATCTTTCATTAATGGAGCAATAATTTTAAGCATCTCTTCTTGCATATGATCTCGTGCTTTAGGGTCATTAAATGTCTGCTGTCCCAATTCCATCATATATTCTGAAATTTGCCCCATAATCTGTACGTTCTTACGCGTAATTGATTGGCCTTCTGGGGTTTTTAAAAATTTCAGATTAGCCTGAATTTCCTCTTCAGTATAAGTCTTAAGGTAAATATCCTGTAAGGCTTGAGTAGTTTTAGGATTGCTAATGAGCTGATTGCTCGAATCTTTTAAGAGTGAACCTAACTTCTTCGCGGCCTCTTTTTCTTTTGGGCCTAAAGTTTTAATACCCGTGATATTACTAACGATCTGTTCTGCTTGTTGATCGTAGTAAGGTGTTAATTCATTAATTGATTCTTTAAGCAGATAATCAATCTGGCTCATTTGCATGAGTTCTTTAACTGAACTTAACTTGGCAGGAGAAGCAAATAAGCTTGTGGTGATACAGCTTAGACAGAGGCTGATTGAAAGATTTTTAAGAAGAGGGCGAATAGTCATGAAATGACCTATATTCAATATATGGCGAGTGGGTACTTTCATTAATAGCACAGATTGACGAAGTAATTGTTACAATTCTTTTCAGATTTTAAAATAAAAAAAGAATGCATAAAAAAAGCACCGAATTCGGTGCTTTTCTTGATTAGCCAGCGGCTGCATCGACTACTGGAATTTTACCAATTTTCGCTTGCCAGATTTTTGGAGCTACTGCGTGAATTGAAGTACCGTTTACATCAACTGCAACAGAAACTGGCATATCTTCAACTACGAATTTGTAGATTGCTTCCATACCTAAGTCTGCAAACGCAACAACTTCAGCTTCACGAACAGCTTTCGATACGAGGTAAGCTGCACCACCAACTGCCATTAAGTAAGTTGCTTTGTTGTCTTTGATTGCTTCAATTGCTGTAGGACCACGGTCAGCTTTACCGATCATACCAAATAGGCCAGTATGTTCTAATACTTTACGTGTGAATTTATCCATACGTGTTGCAGTTGTAGGACCAGCAGGACCAACAACTTCATCACCTACTGGATCAACTGGGCCAACGTAGTAAATAAACTTACCTTTAAGATCAACTGGTAATTCTTCACCGTTATCGATCATTTCAACCATACGTTTGTGCGCAGCATCACGACCTGTGTACATTGTTCCACTAAGAAGTAATGTATCACCCGGTTTCCAAGAATCCATTTCTTCTTGAGTAATGGTATCAAGGTTTACACGTTTAGACTGTGAAGAGTCCCAAGTTACAGAAGGGTAGTCTTCAAGTTTTGGTGCTTGGATATGAGCTACACCTGTACCATCAAGCTGGAAGTGAGCATGACGAGTAGCAGCACAGTTAGGAATCATACCTACTGGTTTACCAGCAGCATGACATGGGTAATCTTTGATTTTAATATCAAGAACAGTCGTTAAACCGCCTAGGCCTTGAGCACCAATACCAAGTGCGTTTACTTTTTCAAAGATTTCGATACGAAGTTCTTCGATCTTGTTCTCTGGTCCACGGCGAAGTAATTCGTCCATGTTGATTTCTTCCATGAGCGCTTCTTTAGCAAGCATCATGGCTTTTTCAGCAGTACCACCAATACCAATACCGAGCATACCAGGAGGACACCAGCCTGCACCCATAGTTGGAACAGTTTTAAGTACCCAGTCAACAATCGAGTCAGATGGGTTAAGCATCGCGAGTTTAGATTTGTTTTCTGAACCGCCACCTTTAGCAGCAACAGTAATATCTACTTTATTACCCGGTACGAGTTTGTAGTGGATTACAGCAGGGGTATTATCTTTTGTGTTTTTACGACCAAATGCAGGGTCAGCAAGTACAGATGCACGAAGAACGTTGCTGTTTTCAAGGTAACCTTGGCGAACACCTTCATTTACCGCATCGTCTAAGCTCATTGTTAAATCAAATTTAACATCTAAGCCCACTTCAAGGAAAACGTTAACAATACCAGTATCTTGGCAAATTGGACGATGACCTTCCGCACACATGCGAGAGTTAATTAGAATCTGTGCAATTGCATCCTTTGCGGCTTTGTTTTCTTCGCGATCATAAGCACGGCTCATCGCTTGGATAAAGTCTTGCGGGTGATAGTACGAAATAAACTGTAGGGCGTCCTTGATCGATGTAATCAAGTCATCTTGTTTGATAATCGTTGTCATACCAGAA
Source organism: Acinetobacter pittii (assembly GCF_034067285.1). Taxonomy (NCBI): domain Bacteria; kingdom Pseudomonadati; phylum Pseudomonadota; class Gammaproteobacteria; order Moraxellales; family Moraxellaceae; genus Acinetobacter; species Acinetobacter pittii. The sequence continues at coordinate 3,184,304 of NZ_CP139286.1, read as the reverse complement.
AATCTCTTGAGCGGGCTGTTAGCTAGCGGGCTAAATTATATGACAAAAAGACAGCGTTGTGGGAGATTGGTTGATCTTTTGACCGAAAGTCGCATAAGAACATATTGATGTGATTTAAATGCCAGAAATCGGAAAATTATTTATTTTTGAGTGATTAAAATAAAAAAAGCCATCTGAGCGGACATCAAATGGCGAGAGGTAGTAAAAGTTAATTATATTAATTATTTGGCAGCGGCTTGCTGTTCTGCCTGAATTGCTGTTAACGCAATGGTAAATACGATGTCATCTACCAATGCTCCACGAGATAAGTCATTGACTGGTTTGTTGAGACCTTGCAGCATTGGTCCAACGCTCACAACATTTGCAGCACGCTGTACCGCTTTGTAAGTGGTATTACCCGTATTTAAATCTGGGAAAATAAATACATTGGCACGGCCAGCAACGCGTGAGTCCGGTGCCTTTTGACGTCCCACACTTTCAACTGAAGCTGCATCGTATTGAAGTGGGCCATCAATCAGTAAATCAGGGCGGCGTTGCTGAGCAATTTGAGTTGCTTGCTGTACTTTCTCTACATCAGCGCCTGTTCCAGAAGTACCAGTTGAGTAGCTGATCATAGCAATACGCGGGTCAATTCCAAATGCTTTCGCTGAGTCAGCCGATTGAATTGCAATTTCAGCCAATTGTTCTGCTGTAGGGTCTGGGTTAATCGCACAGTCGCCATATACATAAACTTCATCTGGCAAAAGCATAAAGAATATAGATGAAACAAGTGAATATTCAGGTGCTGTCTTGATGAGCTGGAATGCTGGGCGGACTGTATTTGCTGTGGTATGTACCGCACCTGAAACTAAACCATCCACATGATCTAGGGCTAACATCATAGTGCCAAGCACTACAGTATCTTGAAGCTGTTCTTTAGCTTGTAATTCGTTGAGTTTACCTTTACGTAGCTCAACCATTGGTGCAACGTATTGATCACGAATGCTATCAGGATCAACAATTGCCAATTCGGCAGGTAGTTCAATACCGCGTGCTTTTGCAACATCGTGCACAGCATCGGGCTTAGCTAACAAAATACAGTCAGCAATACCACGTGCCTGACAAATTGCTGCAGCTTGAATGGTGCGTGGTTCATCACCTTCAGGTAGCACAATCCGTTTTTTCGCTGCAATCGATTTTTGTACCAGTTCATGACGGAAAGCCGATGGCGACAGGCGAGGGGTAGTGGCATTGTTGCTATGCTGCTTAAGCCATTCAACATCAATATGACTTGAAACAAATCGGGTCACTTGCTCAGCACGTTCGGTATCGTCAGTTGGAATTTCATTACCAAAATTAGACAGGCGCTGTGCGGTTTCAAGTGTATTTAAACGGGTATGTAAAATTGGCAAACCTTGTTTAATTGCACTTTGACAAAACTCTAAAAGTTCTGGTGCTGGCGCTTCTCTTTCGGTAAGAACTAAACCAGCCAGAGGAATACCATTGCTGGTTGCCAAACTACTTGCAAGTAAAACATCTGTACGCTCAGATGCACTAATAATCAATTCGCCTGCAATAAACTTATTCAGTTCATATTCAATGCTTGAAGCAATTAAACTCGAATGCAAAATACGACGTGTTTTAGCTTCGCCTTGATGTACCCATTGCCCATCAATGACATTTGCAATATCAAGTGTTCTTGGTACGCTTAGTGTGTTACTAAATGGGACTAAACCAATGATTGGTAAATCGCTAGAGCCGAAATAACGATTATATTTTTGCAGTTCGCTCGTAAATTTTGCGATTTCTTCGGTTGGTCGTAACGATGGATCAAACGCAACAGGAATTTGTGCTGTTTCTTCGGTTAATCCACGGGTACGCATAAACAGTACGCCAGCAGTACGATTTGACGCTGCACCACCAAATTGACGTAAATGCGCATCTACTTTTTCTGCAGCTTTTTTCGGATTTTGAATATCTGCTGTACTGACCAATACGACTTCTGCATCAAGTGCTTGTGCAAGACTGGCGTTGAGCTCACTGGCGAAGTGGTCTTGTCCGTTTGGTAATAAACCTTCCACAATAATGACATCATGGTCTGCTGCAATGCTGCGATGGAGACTAACCGCTTCTTCAAGTAATTCATCTACTTCGCCAGCGGCAATAAGCTGAGTTAACTTTTCATGCGAAATAGATTGAACGGTTTTACTTTGAAATAAATGACCAAATAATGAAGTGGTTCGGTCAAGATGCTCTTGATCTTCTTGAGAAAATGGTTTTAAAAAGCCTGCTTTAATCCCGTTACAATCAAGTGCGTAAATCATGCCTAAGCAGGCAGAGGTTAAGCCAACCCCTTCGCCTGTAGGAATCAATAAAATTGTATTCATATAAACCTATAAATAAACGAATATCGAGTTTTAGCTAAGCTCTAATTAAGCAAGGCTTGCTACAGATGCTGTATTTTCTGCTGCCTCAACAACTTGACGAGTTTCTTTGGCAATACGGCCTTCTTCATCTGTAGGAATGACCCAAATTTGAGGCCCTGTTCCATTGTCGATTCGTCCTTCAGTGCCACGTTTTAGGTTGTTGTTTTGATCTTTATCAAGCTGCAAACCAAAATGAGGTAAATACGCTAAGGTTTTTTCACGAATATAGGCTGAGTTCTCACCAATACCACCAGTGAAGATTAAGCCGTCTAATGTTGGTAAACCACAGCTTAAGGCTGCAAGTGATTTTGCAAGGCGATAGCTAAAGACTTCGATTGCAAGAGCGGCATCTTCATTGCCATTTTCGGCAGCTTCAATCACTGTGCGCATGTCATTAGATAGTTGTGATAAGCCTAGTAAGCCACTTTCGTTATTTAAAACCTTATCAATTTTTGCTAAGTCCCAACCGAGGTTTTTCGCAAGGAAGCTATGTAAGCTTGGATCAACGTCACCACTACGCGTCCCCATCACCACACCTTCAAGTGGAGTAAGGCCCATAGAGGTGTCAACACTTTGTCCATTCCATACTGCGCAAGTTGAACTACCATTTCCTAGATGGGCTGTTAACCATCCACCTTTTTTCAGGTTACCTGCCAGCTCACTCGCTTTATCAGACACATAAGCATGGCTTGTACCATGGAAGCCATAACGGCGGACGTTGTGGTCAGTATATAAAAACTTAGGAATTGCATAACGATATGCATGCGGTGGCATGGTTTGATGAAATGCTGTGTCGAATACAGCAACTTGAGGTAATTCAGGAAATAGGCGTACAGTTGCGTCAATACCAATTAAATGTGCTGGGTTATGAAGTGGTGCTAAAGGTGTCGCAGCACGAATACGTTCAATAATTTCAGGAGTGAGTAATTCTGCTTTGGTTAAGCTACCGCCGTGTACGACACGGTGACCGATTGCTTGCGGTTTATAGTTAGCAAGACGTGCAAGTAAAGTTTCTAAAGCTTTGGCATGGTCAGCATAAGGAATTGAAAGTTCAAGTGGTTCACCACCGACTGTAATCCCCTTAATACGAGCATCAGCTGCCCCTAAGTTTTCTGCTAACCCGTAAATACGGTCTTCACGACGCTCTGAAACTAGTGCGTATTTAATTGATGAAGAGCCGCAATTGATAACTAATACTGATGTAGCCACGTTGAAATACCCAAGTCCTGATTTAAAATAGTTTTCCTAACTTCCTGTTCAAGATGTATTATTTTTTGATACAGATTGAACGGGCTATCATGTTTTAACATGTGTTGTTTTTCTGTCCAAGATAGACTTTAGCCCATTAGACTTAAGCACTATCGACCATCAAATTATTTATAACTAATATTCGGTCAGTATAAAACTTAACCATGTGTTTCTTGTTTCTTTATATACGTAGAAACGAGTTTTTTGTTTATATTTATGAAGAATAAATTCAAATAAAATAGGGCAAGTAAATGCTAAGGACCAATCGTTTATTGAATAGGTGGATTATCTCTTTAAATTAAATTTTAAGCATATATTACAAATAATATACGTAAGTGAAATTAAGTTTGAATCAAATTTAAGAGAATTAAAAACTACTAGATATAGTTTTATAAGTGCTAAGAATTAGTATGAAAAGACCATTATCTATATATGGTTGAATGTATTTCATTATATTGATATTGCGATAATTTTACCGTATTTTTTAAGATTTGGTTTGCGTGTAAATATACCTAAATATTAATAAGTATTTTGTCTAAAATATAAGCTTGCTGGGCCTTTAAAGCTTGTGCTGAGGCTATTACAGCTATATTGATTGGGGTTGCATGTCGCTTTTTGCCTGAATAATATTGTTCATTCTTTTTCAAATGATTATAAGAAATATATCATTTGGTCTATTTTTATATTCCGGCTTATCCGGTTGTACAGGAGCGTCCAGCATGGACTTGCCGAACCCTATATTGGCAAAAGTTACCGAGCGTGTAATCGCACGTAGTCAAAAAACTCGTTCTGCATATTTACAACGTATTGAACATGCACAAGGCAAATTTCCTGCTCGTGGAGCACTTTCATGTGCCAATCTGGCTCATGGTTTTGCCAGCATGGACGATAATGAAAAATTAATTATTAAAGTAGGTCGTGAGCCAAATATTGGCATCGTATCTTCATATAACGAAATGCTTTCGGCACATGCACCTTATAAAACATTTCCGGATTTAATTAAAACAGCTGCTCGTGAGAATGGTGGCGTGGCACAGTTTGCAGGTGGTGTCCCTGCGATGTGTGACGGTATTACCCAAGGTAATGCTGGTATGGAACTGTCATTGTTTTCTCGTGAAACTATTGCGATGAGTACCGCAATTGCGTTGTCTCATAACATGTTTGACGCAGCACTGTGTCTAGGTGTTTGCGACAAGATTGTGCCAGGCTTACTGATTGGTGCTTTGCAGTTTGGTTATTTGCCTACTATTTTTGTGCCAGCCGGCCCAATGACCAGTGGGTTATCTAACGATGAGAAAGCTAAAATTCGTCAGCAATTTGCAACGGGTCAGGTTGGCAGAGATGCTTTGCTAGAAGCTGAGTCAGCTGCTTATCACGGACAAGGGACTTGTACTTTTTACGGTACAGCCAACAGTAACCAGATGCTAATGGAAGTCATGGGCTTACATTTGCCAAGTGCCGCATTTGTACATCCTCACACACCATTACGTGATGCACTTACCGCAGAAGCTGCGATTCGTGTACTGGATTTAACAGTTGAGCGCGGAAACTATACGCCGATTGGTCATGTGATTGATGAAAAAGCCATTATCAATGGCATCGTGGCATTGCTCGCGACCGGTGGTTCAACCAACCATACTTTGCATCTGATTGCGATTGCACGTGCTGCTGGCATCTTAATTGACTGGGACGACTTTGATGAGTTGTCTGCTGTTGTTCCATTGCTTGCAAAAATCTATCCAAATGGTAAGGCTGATGTAAACCATTTCCAAGCTGCGGGTGGGGTAGCTTTCCTCATTCGTAACTTACTTGAAGCTGGTTTATTGCATAACGACGTAACCACAGTGGCTGGTAAAGGCTTGCACCATTACACCAAAGAACCAAAACTGATTGATGGCAAGTTGACTTGGGTTGATGGTGTGGTTCAGAGTCTTGATGACAAAGTTTTACGTAGTATTGATGCGCCGTTTCAACCAGATGGTGGCTTGCGCTTAATGCAAGGCCGTCTTGGCCGTGGCGTAATCAAGATTTCTGCTGTTGCGCCAGAACATCGTAAAGTTAAAGCACCAGCAATTGTGTTTGATTCACAAGAAGCGGTGCAAGCTGCGTTTGATCGTGGTGAGTTACACCGAGACTTTATTGCAGTTGTTCGTTTCCAAGGTGCTCGTGCAAATGGTATGCCTGAATTGCATCGTTTGACGCCTGTGTTAGGTGTTTTACAAGATCAAGGTTTCCACGTGGCTTTAGTGACTGATGGTCGTATGTCTGGTGCTTCAGGTAAAGTTCCTGCGGTGATTCATTTATCTCCAGAAGCCTTATTAAATGGGCCGATTGCTAAAGTTCAAACAGGGGATATGTTAATCATTGATGCTGAGGCTGGCGTGCTCGATGTTGAAATAGATGACGATGTATGGCGGTCACGACCTGTTGCACAGCCAGAACATCAGGCAGAAAACGAAGTTGGCTTTGGCCGTGAATTATTTGGTGTTTTCCGTGCTGCTGCTGCGCCAGCTGAACATGGGGCATCTGTATTTGGTGCATTGGTTGGTGAAAATTCACCAGAGCAGATTTGAATCAAAGGAACTGAAAAATAATGATTAAAATTGAAGATATCGTCAAATTAGGACCAGTCATTCCCGTATTGGCATTTGATTCTGCTGAGCAAGGTGAGGATGTATCACGTGCTTTACATGCAGGTGGTGTAAAAGTCCTTGAGATTACGTTACGTACCGCTGCTGGTCTTGCTGCTATTGAGCGTGCAAGCCAGTTGGCAGATGATATTGTGGTCGGTGTAGGTACGATTACTAAACCAGAACATTGCGCTCAAGCTAAAAAAGCAGGTGCTCAATTTGGTGTATCTCCTGGTTTAACTAAAGATTTACATTTGGCTGCACAAGATGCTGGCTTACCTCTGTTGCCTGGTGTGATGACACCAAGTGACCTGATTCAGGCAATTGAATTGGGTTATGACATTGTAAAGTTCTTCCCCGCTCAACAGGCAGGTGGCGTTGAGATGCTAAAAGCATTTTATGGTCCATTTCCAAACTTACGCTTTTGTCCGACTGGCGGAATTACTGCAGAGTCAGCACCGGATTTCTTAAAGCAACCTAACGTGGTTTGTGTAGGTGGTTCATGGTTAACACCTAAAGCTACTGTAGCTGCACAAGACTGGGCTGAAATTACTCGCTTGGCACAAATTGCGAGTCAGTTGAGAGCACTGTAGATGTAGTCGATATTTATAAAAAATGAAGTGCATTTTATGTGCTTTAAAGGCTGTATTGATGTGACCAGTTTGTGCTGGTCACACCTAAATATAAAAAGTTAATGTCTTAACAGTAGGAATTACTGTGGTTGAAGACCTTTGTTTAGGCAGTGTGCCTAAATAATTATTCCAAGGAGAAGTGTCCCATGGAGACGGTTCAGGGTGGCATGTTACTGATCTACACTGTAATCGCGATTATTGCTTTAGTGGTCATGATCGCGAAGTTTAGAATTTATCCATTTCTGGTTCTCATTATTGTTTCACTTGGTTTAGCTTTAGCTGTTGGCATGCCAATGGGCGATATTGTTAAGTCATATGAAGCTGGTACTGGTAAAACCCTAGGCCACCTTGCGATTGTAATCGCATTAGGAACGATGCTCGGCAAAATGATGGCTGAGTCGGGTGGCGCTGAGCGAATAGCGATTACTCTAATTAAATGGTTTGGTGAGAAAAATATTCACTGGGCCATGATGTTTATTGCCCTTATTGTTGGGCTTCCCGTATTTTTCGAAGTTGGTTTCGTTCTACTCATTCCAATTGCATTCAACATTGCGAAGCGAACAGGCAAATCCTTACTGGTCGTGGGTTTGCCAATGGTTGCAGGCTTGTCGGTTGTGCATGGCTTAATTCCACCACATCCAGCTGCATTGTTGGCAGTACAGGCTTATCATGCTGATATCGGTAAAACGATTGCTTATAGTTTGATAGTGGGTGTGCCAACAGCTATTGTCGCTGGGCCATTGTATGCACTTTGGATCAATAAATACGTCAAATTGCCTGAAAATAATCCTTTAGCAAAGCAGTTTGTTGAAGCAGATGCTAGTAAGACACGTGAATTACCAAGTTTTGGTATTACCTTATTTACGATCATGTTGCCGGTTGTATTGATGTTGATCGGTAGCTGGGCAGATCTTTTCTTTGCACCACAAACTTTCGCAAACGACTTGCTACGTTTCATCGGTACTTCTGATATTGCATTGCTCATTGCAGTATTGGTCAGCTTTATTACTTTCGGTACGATGCAGGGCTTTAACCGTGAACAAATTGAAAAATTCTGTGGCGGATGTTTAGCTTCTATTGCTGGGATTATGTTGATTGTAGGTGCTGGTGGTGGTTTTGGCGGCATTTTGCGTGACACCGGTATTTCTAATGAGATTGTTTCTACAGCTTTGAAGGCAAATTTATCGCCGTTATTGTTGGGCTGGTTCGTTGCGGCATTAATTCGTTTGGCAACAGGGTCGGCAACGGTTGCCATGGCTACAGCTTGTAGCATTGTAGCTCCAATTGCAGCAACAGCAGGTGTTGCGGTTAGACCAGAACTTTTGGTACTTGCCACAGGTTCAGGTTCATTAGTTTTCTCACATGTAAATGACGCAGGATTCTGGTTAATCAAAGAATATTTTGGTATGACAGTAGGTCAGACACTCAAGACTTGGTCAGTATTAGAAACGATCATTTCGGTGTTGGGTTTATCTTTCACGCTACTGCTTAGCACTATTTTATAATTAAAGGTGAGTAATCCATGATTGTGATTGCAATGGGTGTCTGTGGAACAGGTAAAACCCTAATTGGTGAATTGTTATCAGAGCGTTTGGCTTGTGAGTTCCTTGATGGCGATACGCTTCATTCAGCTGCAAATAAAAGTAAGATGAGTCAAGGCATTCCCTTAACTGATGAAGACCGCTTGCCATGGTTACAAGCAATTCGTCAGGTCATTGAAACCAAACAGAGAGATGGTGAAACGGCTGTATTTACATGCTCATCTTTAAAGCGGATGTATCGCGATATTTTAAGAGGGCAGGACCAGAATGTTAAGTTTGTCTACTTAAAAGGTTCTTATGAGTTATTACAGCAACGACTTGCAGAAAGATCAGGTCATTTTTTTGACCCAGCGTTGCTACAAACACAGCTAGACACATTAGAGGAACCTGATGTGAATGAAGCAATTGCTATTGATATTGCTCTCACACCAGAACAGATCATTGAACAAGTCATCCAAAAGCTAGGGGTGACTGATAGTGTGTGTCGGGGGTAAATTCATCTAGAAAATTTATCAATGCTTTAAGATATTCACCTTGTGGTTAACGGTTCAAGCAAGGTGAGTACGGATAATAATAGTGATATTGACCCGAATAAAACCTAATTACAGTGGAAAGTTCGGGAATATATAAAAGACATACGAATAATAAGGTATTAAGAAGAATGAATCAGTTAAATAATCTACAGCATAAATTCCCAGTAGTGGACAGTATTCCTGAAAGTGTGCGTCTACCCTCCCAAATTCATCAGCGTGTCTCATTAGTGGATGGTGAATTGAAGCTATGGGCTGGTGCTACCAAGAAAACATTATCTCCAATCTGGATTCAGCAGCCTGACGGTAGCCTACAGCAAGTTGAACTTGGTAGTTATCCAGTCATGGGTGAAAAAGAAAGCGATGAAGCACTAGAAGCAGCGGTACGAGCTTACAATAATGGTCGTGGCGAATGGCCAATGATGAAGGTGAGTGAGCGCATTGCCTGCATGCAAAATTTTATTCAGCGCATGGTAGAGCAACGAGATCTGATTATTAAGTTGATCATGTGGGAAATTGGCAAAAGCTTGGCGGATTCAGAAAAAGAGTTTGACCGTACAATTACCTACATGCGTCAAACGATTGATGCTTTGAAAGATTTGGATAATGCCAACTCTCGCTTTGTCATGGCTGAAGGTACGATTGGTCAAATCCGTCGTACTCCACTAGGTGTCGTGCTGTGTATGGGACCATACAATTACCCGCTGAACGAAACCTTTGCGACTCTGATCCCGGCCATGCTGATGGGTAATACCATCATTTTTAAACCACCTCAATTTGGGACCTTGTTGTTTGAACCGTTACTTGAAGCATTCCGCGATTCATTTCCAAAAGGTGTGATCAATACCATTTATGCACCAGGCTCTCTAGTGGTACCCCATCTACTGGCATCTGGGCAAATTAATGTACTGGCGCTGATTGGTTCTAGTAAAGTAGCTGATCATTTGAAGAAGCAACATCCTAAATCTCACCGTCTGCGTGCGATTTTGGGGCTGGATGCGAAGAATGCAGCCATTATTCTGCCAGATGCCGACTTGGATCTAACAGTGAAAGAGTGTTTGTTGGGTGCATTGTCGTTTAATGGTCAGCGTTGTACAGCACTCAAAATGTTGATGGTACATCGCTCAATAGCCGATGAGTTTGTTAACCGCTTAACGGCTGAACTGGCTAAACTTAAAGTGGGGATGCCTTGGGAAAAAGGTGTGTTTATTACTCCGTTACCAGGTATGCATCGTACGACCTACATGACTGAAGTCATTGAAGATGCTGTGGCTAAAGGGGCAAAAGTAGTTAATCCGGAAGGCGGTGAATTCTGCAAAACGATGTTCTATCCAGCCGTAGTTTATCCAGTGACTGAGGGGATGAGGCTGTATCGCGAAGAACAGTTTGGTCCAGTGATACCAGTTTCTGTTTATGACGACATTGAAACTGTGCTGGACTATGTCACTACTTCTGATCATGGTCAGCAGGTGAGTATTTTTGGTAGCGACCCTGAGCAAATTGGTCACTTGGTTGATCCGCTGGTTCATCAGGTCTGTCGTGTGAACATCAACTGTCAATGTCAGCGCGGCCCTGATGTGTTCCCATTTGGTGGTCGTAAAGATTCTGCGGAAGGTACATTGTCAGTGCATGATGCGCTTCGAGCATTCTCGATCCGTTCAATGATTGCTGCTAAACAGACAGATGACAGTAAGGGCATGTTGGCTTCTATGGTGTCTGAGCACTATTCTAAATTTGTGAATACGGACTTTATTTTCTAATAAATATATGAATAAAAACCAGCTTGCGGGCTGGTTTTTTATAGTGACTCATAACTTGAGTAATAAAAACGCCTGAAATTGATCAGGCGTTTTTATTTGAACTAATAGATTTAATTATTGGCGAATTTGTCCGTCACCTAACACAATCCATTTTTGTGAAGTTAAGCCTTCTAAACCAACTGGGCCGCGGGCATGGATTTTATCGGTGGAGATACCAATTTCAGCACCTAAGCCATATTCGAAACCATCAGCAAAACGAGTTGATGCATTAATTACGACTGAGCTTGAATCTACACGAGCCAAGAACTGACGAGCTAAAGTGTAGTTTTCAGTCACAATTGCATCGGTATGATGTGAACCATATTTGTTGATATGGTCAATTGCTTCATCAATCCCGCTCACTACTTTAACTGCAAGAATTGGCCCTAAATATTCGGTGTACCAATCTTCTTCTGTCGCAGGTTTTACAGAGGCACCCAAAATGCGGCGTGTTTCTGGACAGCCACGTAACTCAACTTGTTTTTCTGCATACAGTTCAGCAATGTGCGGTAAGAAAACGTCTGCAATTTTTTCATCAACCAGCAAGGTTTCCATCGCATTACAAACGCCATAACGATGTGTTTTGGCATTTAAAGTAATTGGTAATGCTTTTTGCAGGTCTGCCTGCGCTTCAACGAATACGTGGCAGTTACCATCAAGATGTTTAATGACAGGAATACGAGCTTCATTGGTTACGCGCTCAATTAAGCTTTTGCCACCACGTGGAACAATGACATCTACATATTCAGCCATGGTAATAAGCTGACCAACAGCTGCACGGTCAGTGGTTTCAATGACTTGTACTGAATGTTCAGGTAAACCAGCAACTTTTAAGCCATGTTTAATCGCTTCTGCGATTGCTTTATTTGACTCAAGTGCTTCTGAACCACCACGTAAAATAATGGCATTGCCTGATTTAATCGCTAAAGATGCAGCTTCAAGGGTTACGTTTGGACGTGATTCGTAAATCATACCAACGACACCTAAAGGTACACGCATTTTTCCAATTTGAATGCCTGTGGGGCGATATGCAAGATCAGTAATTTCCCCAATAGGATCGACAAGTGCAATCACGTCTTTTAAACCTTGCAACATGCCTTTAATGCGTGCAGGTGTAAGCTCAAGACGATCAAGCAGGGCGCTGTCGAGCTGGTTGCTACGACCTTTATCCATGTCGATTTGATTCGCTGCCAAAATAGCTGCCTGATTATTTTCTAAAGCAGTATAAATAGCAGAGAGCGCATGATTTTTTAGTGAGGTAGAAGCACTTGTGAGGACACGAGAAGCCTCGCGTGCTTGTTGCCCAACTTTTTGCATATATTGTTCAATTGAATCTTGCATAGCATTTTTTAATCATTTACCAATGACTACGATAGTAGCAGTCAAATGCGGAACAATGAATGGCTTTTTTTCAAAAATGTGACCGCTATAAAAAAACATTTAAATATTTTGCAAACTATTAGCGGCTTAAACAGGATGAGCGGTCAATTCAGCGATTGCGTATATTTCAGACAATTGTTTAGAATGTTATTGTGCAATACAAACAAATACAAATTTTAAAGATTTGTGCATAAAAGATTACGTGTTCAAGAAGGAACTCTTGCAGCATAAAAAAATTACAGCAAGGAGGAAGCAAGGATATGAATTCCATTATTCAAATGGATTCGGAGATCAACCAAGCTTATGCCGGTTTTGGCTTTTTCGATATCTACCATAGAGATAGTTTTAAACGACCTGCTCGTACAACATGGATTGACGGCTGGAAAATTGAATATATGGCAATTGCCGATCCAAAAACGATTCACAATACGCCAATTGTGATTGTGGGCGGTGCTTTCCAGAATTTTAATTCTTATAAATATTGTGTTGAACAATTATTTGAAAGTGGTCCGGTTATTTTAATCGATTTACCTTCGATGGGTGCAAATCAGCAAATTACCAATCGCGACACAGGAGTATCTGCAGGTACTTTAGAGCTGCCTGATTTATCTGAAATGTTAGGACGTTGGTTAGATATCGTTGGAATACAAAAAGTTTCTGTCATGGGAATGTCCTTGGGCTCAGTCATTGCCTCTTGTTTTGCTCATCACCGCCCAGATTTGATGGATCGTATGATCTTGATGGGTGTCATGCAAAAGACTCGTAAAAGTTGGCGAATGATTTTGGAAGAGTCGCTCAAACTCATGCAAGAAAACCGCATGGAAGAGTTTGGGCAAGCTGTAATTTTGTATTTAGTTAACCATGCAAAATTAGATAAAACCCGTATGTCACCGACAGCCAAGAAATTATTTTTTAGGCAAATGGCTGAGTTTACGGGTACTGAGCGAGAACGTTATGAGATTAACTGTAATCGTCTTTTGCGTTTAACGGATGTGCCTATTCCAGAGTGCAAAACGTTGGTTGCAGCAGGGCAATACGACAGTTTTACTTTGCCTCATGAAAATGCGAACTTTGCGTTGCAATGCCCAGATATGGAATTTGCATTGATCGCAAATGCAGATCATGTACCGCAGCTCCAGCGTCGTAAAGAAACCATGAGTTTGTTCACTTCATTTTTGAAAGGTGAATCTATCCAGCATCTGGATGGTATTATTCCTATGACGCGTGAACAAATGCAAAACATGGAACGCCGTGGGGAAGAGCGAGTTCGAGTTTTGCAGCCAAATACTCAACTGACTCACCGAGAGAGTGATGTGCAAGTACCTGTGACAATTGTTGATGTCACATTCTTTGGTATGTATTTAAAAATTGGTGATGTTTCGCAGCTTGATTTTGTGAATGATCATCCACGTGATTTGGCACTGCATTTAGAAGATGAAGAAGGTCATTTTGCAATTGAGTGCTTGATTTTTGAAAGTACCGAGCAGGGTATTCGAGCTTTATTTAAACATGGTAGTTTTGAACTTGCTGATCGTTTAAGCCGTTTTATTGCTCGTCAAAAACAAGCAGTTTAATCATGATAGTTATAGATGGAAGCTCGTTTACGTCGAGCTTCCATTTTTTATATTTATTATTTTATTTGCGCGTGAATAGTCCAGACCAAATCACCCAAATGTTGCTCATGAGCATCAGAGGAAATTTGTCCAAAGAAAATTTGTGGTTGTTTCACATTCACCTGTTGAAACTCCGTGTCTTTAAAAAAGTCCTTAACCTCTTGTGGGCTTTTAAAATGAAAGCTAAAAGAGCTTCTAGACATGAGTTTAAGTAACTTACTGCTGTTCCAGATAATGCTCGCAAGTTTGTTTTTAACTGGTTCAGGGTATAGGTCAGTTAAATAATGAAACTTTTTAAAAGACGAACCATAGTGCGCAATTGATTGAATCAGTTGTTTTAATAAATCTTTATCAAAATAGTTAATCAGGCCTTCACTAATTACCACCAGAGGGCGGTTTGGGTCAAATACTTCAAATGCTTGTGCAAAAGCTTCTGTAAATAAATCAACTGATAAAACTTCAGGTGCATTTTTTTCAATTTGCTGTAATGCATTTTGTTTGGTTTGTGCCATATCGGGTAAATCAAGCTCTCGATAGGTAATCGAAGGGTAATGCTGTCTAAACCACCAGCCACGTGGCGATAACCCACATGCTATTTCTAAAACTTGTAGATCAGGATTTTCTTGAATGAGTTGTTCTAAGTGATGATCAAGCATGGTGTGGCGTTGTTTGAGTGTCGTACGCATGCTACCGCCGACATATTTCTCAGCCCAAGATTCTATTGGATGAACCAAATACGCTAGTGATTTACCTTTGGTTGTGGCAAGTGCTTCATGAGAAATCCCCATTTGATACCAGATATACCCCGTATAGTGGGCAGTAAAAGAGATGTGGCGGTGTTTTGAAAGTTGTTGTGTCATTCGTCCTGAACTCGATTTATTGTTTTTGTGTGGTTTGACTGATGATCGAGACCATCAGTCAAATATAGGTTTGACTCAATTTAGATCGAATTCTTAAACTCTTCAATGGCGGTTTTGACAGCTTGCCACTCATTTCCAAGCGATAAAGTTTCACCAATCTGAATTTGTGGAATTTTTCCACGCATGCGTTCTAAACGTTCTTGGTTTGGTAGCTCTAAATCTGTAATACCTTCAAGTGCTGTGCAGGCTGCACTTCGGTCATTACACACGAGTCCCATATCACAACCAGCTGCTAGAGCGGCTTGAATACGTGCATCTGCACCGCCTGCTACGCAAGCAGCCTGCATGCTTAAGTCATCAGAGAAAAGTACGCCATTAAACTTCAAGCGATTACGGAGAACTTCTTGAATCCAGAAAGGGGAAAAACCTGCCGGATTTGGGTCAACTTGATCATAAATCACATGTGCTGGCATGAGCGCATCAAGCTGAGGCATAAGCTTAATGAAGCTTTGCATATCATGGTTATAAATTTCATCATAGCTACGGCTGTCGATTGCAGCTGCTACATGAGAGTCAGCTTTTACAGAACCGTGGCCTGGGAAGTGTTTGCCCGTGTTTGCCATTCCAGCTTTTTTCATGCCTTGCATAAACGCGCCAGCAAGTGGTGCGATATCCTCAATATTTTTAGAGAAACCACGGTCGCCAATCACGTCACTAATTGCATTAAGATCTAAAACGGGTGCAAAACTAAAATCGATACCGACAGCAAGTACTTCGGTTGCCATGAGCCAGCCACATTTTTCAGCCAGCTCAAGTGCTTTTTGAGGTTGGGTTAAATACAACTCTCCGAAACGGCCCATAGCTGGTAATAGAGTGAAACCTGATTTTAGGCGCTGAACTCGACCACCTTCTTGGTCGACAGCAATCAAAATATCGGGACGAATTTGACGCATATGGTCGGTTAAAGCACGCACTTGTTGTGGAGATTCAATATTTCGTGCAAATAAAATCATGCCACCGACTTGCGGAGCGCGTAATAGTTCAATATCTTCTTGAGTAAGTTCTGTGCCGGCGATATCCAGCATCAATGCGCCAATCATATTGGTTCCATTTGAATTTTGATTGAAAAACAATAAGCGAATTTTGCAATGTTTTGCTACATTTTGTCAGTACAGAATATGATAAAACTACACGGTATAAACAATTTAGTTGGTTAAGATTTTGAATCTGCTTAGTTCATATCGAAAACAGAGCGTGTAAGATAGGAACACCCAAGGAAGTATTAAAAATTTATGAAACTTCAAACTATAGCTTGTGCAGTAGCGATCGCGACTGGCGGTTTATTCTTCTCTCATACGATGAATGAAGCGAGAGCAGCAACCAATACTGCTGCGGTTTCTCAATCAATCCAGCCAACGCAAGAACAAGCTTTGGTAGCTCGCCAGCTGGCAACTTTAGTTGATCGCCAACATTATTTAAATATGCGTCTGGATGCGACGACATCAAATCGTATTCTCGATATGTATTTAGATAGTCTTGATCCAGATCACTCACTATTTTTAGACGCTGAAGTTCAAAATTATAAAAAACTCTATGGTTCAAATTTTGGTGCTTCATTAAAAGCGGGGAATTTAACTGGACCGTTTGCAATTCATCAGCAATATCGTGAACGCTTAAAACAGTTTTATGAGTTCATGCTAGCTGAATTGAAACAACAGCAAAATTTAAAACAGCCAAATAGTTATATTGAAGTTGATCGTGAAAAAGCACCGTATTTTAAAACGACAGCTGAGCAACAAAATCATTGGCGTAAAATGTTGGTTTCACAGTTAATTAACTTAACCATTAGCCGTGAAGAAGAGCAGGCGAAACAAAAAGCGCTTAAAGAAAATCCTTCACTTGCTAACGGTCAGGACTTAACTGGCCCAGAAGATTTAACGCCAGCTCAAACGTTAACTAAACGTTATACACGTCAGCTTGAAAGAATTAGTCGTGTGAAAAGCGATGACGTCTTGGACAAAACATTAAATGCAATGTTGGCGACCTATGATCCGCATAGTAACTATTATCCGCCAATTGATGCGATCGAACTAAATCGCCAAACCACCTTACAACTCGAAGGTATTGGTGTGTCGATTCGTCCAGAACGCGGCAACGAAGATTACACCAAGATTGAAACTATTGTAGAGGGTGGTCCTGCAAGTAAGTCTGGTCAAGTGAAATCAGGAGATCGAATCATTGGCGTCGCTCAAGAGGGCGAGAAAATGGTTGATGTGATTGGTTGGACAAGTTCTGAAATTGTTGGACTCATTCGTGGTAAACGCGGAACAAAAGTCACATTAAAACTTCTTGGTGCCGGTGCATCAATGAGTCAAGCACGTAATGTGACTTTAGTGCGTGATGTGATTCAAGAAGAAGATGCTGGCGTTCGTTCACGCACAGTTGAAGTAACACGTGATGGTAAAAAGCATGTGTTGGGTGTAATTGAAATTCCATCATTCTATTTTGACTACCGTTCACGTCGTGCAGGTCAACAATACCGTTCAGTTTCTGAAGATACTGCAAATGCTTTCGAAGCACTAAAAGCGAAGAAAGTAGAAGGGATTATTATTGATTTACGTAATGACCCAGGTGGTTCATTAGAAGAAGTTGCACGCATGTTGGGGCAGGTGATTAAGTCTGGTCCGGTTGTACAAATTCGTGATGGTAATGGCAACGTAAGTGTTTTTGAAGACAATGATGGCGGCCAACAAATTTATACAGGTCCACTCGCTGTATTGGTGAACTTGGCGTCGGCTTCAGCAAGTGAGATTTACTCTGCTGCCATTCAAGACTATGAGCGCGGTATTATTATTGGTAGTACAACAACTGGTAAGGGTACAGCTCAGGTACAACTTGATACTCTTGCATACGGTCAAGCGACTTTAACTCAGCGTAAGTTCTATCGTATTACGGGTGGTAGTACACAAAATAAAGGTGTAGTGCCAGACATTAAACTCGTCGATATCTATAACGAAGAGTTTGGTGAACGTAAATCGAAGAATGCGTTGAAGTGGGACACAATTCCTACTGCACCATTTAAGCGTGAAGGTTCTGTTCAGCCTTATGTGACAAAGTTGTCTCAATTCTCTGAACAACGTGTTGGTAATGATGCTCAGTTTAAATATCTAAATAAGCGTACTGCGATTGCTAAGGTAACAAGTGAGCAAAAACAAGTGGTACTTGATATTGATAAGCGCCGTGCTGAATTACTTGGTTTAGAAAAACAAACTTTAGATGCAGAAAATGAACGCCGTGCTGCAACTGGTCAAAAGCCTTTTGCAAATTGGGAAAGCTATCAAGCTTCATTGGATGCTCTAGCTGAATCTCGCGCTAAAATGAAAGCATCACAACGTCCTGCATTACCAGAAGAAGAAACTTTTGTGACTGAAGCCGCAAATGTACTTATGGATTATGCAAAATTGCAAAATCGCTAAATATTACTAGGTCTTAAGAGAAAAGCATGCTGTTATCAGTGTGCTTTTTTTATTTTTCATGTCAGTAAACTGTCATGCATTTATCATCAAATTGTCAAAAAAACTGCTTAATCTTTAAGCATGAAAATAAATACATTGATGGATGGCGCTATGCAAAGTTCATACGCGACAGCACTATTAAAACAACAGCAACTTCCTGAAAGCTTCCAATTCTTTTTTAAACAAAAGCAACTATCTAATACGCATTCATTGCATGATTTAGTGCGTCCACGTTTAAAAATTGCAATTGTTACTGAAACTTGGCCACCTGAAATCAATGGTGTGGCACTTTCATTATTGCAATTATGCCAAGGTTTACAGAAACAGGGGCATAAGATTTTATTGATTCGCCCAGAGCAAAAAGCGAAATGCCAAGACTTTACGCCAGAGCAAGAGTGTCTGGTGATGTCGCAGGCGATTCCAAAATATCCGACTTTACAGTTTGGTTGGCCACAATATTTAAAAGTATCGAAAGCTTTTGAAAAATTTGTGCCCGATGTCGTTCACATTGTGACTGAAGGGCCGTTAGGCTTAACAGCCATGCAAGCTGCTAAAGCAAAAGCTATTCCAATTTCGAGTGGCTTTCATTCCCCATTCCAAGATTTTAGCCGATTCTTCGATTTGGCTTTTTTAGTCAAACCAATTCAAAAATACCTTTGCTGGTTTCATAACAATACGCAAGTGACCTGTGTGCCGAGTAAAGATACACAAGAAGCATTACGCGGTTTTGGTATTACTTGCCCGCTGGTTGTGGTTGGGCGTGGCGTAGATTCAACAAGATTTTCACCGAAGCATCGCTCTGAAAATTTGCGAAAACAATGGGATGCTGATGAGAATACTCGCGTTATGCTTTACGTGGGGCGCTTATCTCCCGAAAAAGAAGTGCAAGTGCTCATTGAAAGTTATACCAACCTACAAAACATTCAGCCACATAAAACTAAATTAGTTATTGTGGGAGATGGTCCAGATTTTACTCGGTTAAAGTCACTACCTGCAGCGAAGGATGTTATCTTTACTGGAAGTCTGAGAGGGCAAGATTTGGCAGCCGCCTACGCGAGTGCAGATGTATTCGTTTTTGCGAGCCAAGTTGAAACGTTTGGTAACGTAGTTTTAGAGGCGATGGCAAGCGGTTTACCAGTTATCGCGTATGATTATGCATGTGCACATCAATATTTAGCCCATGGTGTGAATGGCTGGTTAAGCCCACTTGGACAAATAAACCACTTTATACAACAAATTTATCAGCTTCCTTCAGTACAACAACTTAGAGAAATGGGCATACAAGCCTGTCATAAAGTACAGCAAAGCGGTTGGCAACTTCCGGTTCAGCAATTGGAGCAGGCATTTTATCAGGTAGTGAAGGAGCCCTCGTTGGACTTCACCTAAGTATCCTAAGATAGGAGAATGACCATGAAACTTAAGAATGCAAAAATAAAAATACTCGATTTAGATTTGAGAGGCTGTTTATATCTTAATAATTTCTCTCACTCACAGCGTGTTGCCCTTTTTTTCAAAATTATCAGTCGTGTTGGTGATGGTCCATTTTGGTATCTGATGCTGGCAATCGTGTGGGGAATGCAAGGCATCACCTATAGCTTGCAAATCATCTACTTGTTATTAGGTGGTTCGGTCGGAACAGCAATCTACAAATTTTTAAAACATAAAACAACGCGACCGCGTCCTTATCAGGTGCATCAGGTGATTGTACTCGGTGAAAGACCACTTGATCACTTTAGCTTTCCATCGGGTCATACGCTTCATGCGGTTATGGTGACGATTGTGTTGGGTTACATCCAGCCAGTTTTGCTTGCAGCTATGTTCCCATTTATGGTGCTGGTCGCTTTGTCTCGGATGGTGCTGGGCCTTCATTACCCAAGTGATGTAATCGTAGGCGCCCTAATTGGTGCAGCAGTCGCTGCGATGATTATTTTTATAGCGCCATTAATGAACATCGCTTTATAGGCATCGGTAATTTTTATCAGCTTAAGCTATCGATTAGGTTTGTGGATTTGCTAAAGTACACAGTTCGTGATTTAGCAGATTAAACAGATAGGAGCCGCTATGGGCTTACGTTGGACAGATACGATTGATATTGCCATTGAATTGTCAGAAGCACATCCAGAAGTTGATCCGCAATGGATCCGTTTTACCGATTTACATGCATGGGTGTGCGCATTACCAGACTTCAGTGATGACCCAAATAAATCGACAGAAGGATTGCTAGAAGGCATTCAGATGGCCTGGATAGACGAAGTTCGCTAAAAACAGTAGAAAAAATCGCAACTTTTACACATTCAAAGCTGATTATTGCCTATGACA
Source organism: Acinetobacter pittii (assembly GCF_034067285.1). NCBI lineage: Bacteria > Pseudomonadati > Pseudomonadota > Gammaproteobacteria > Moraxellales > Moraxellaceae > Acinetobacter > Acinetobacter pittii. The sequence goes on along the minus strand of NZ_CP139286.1, from coordinate 3,163,832 downwards.
TCGGTATAATGCGGCAAATTTTTTAATGTTTAAATTTTAAAATAAAGGAGCCACTCATGGCTATTGAACGTACTTTGTCTATCGTAAAACCTGATGCCGTGTCTAAAAACCACATCGGTGATATTTTTGCTCGTTTTGAAAAAGCGGGTTTAAAAATTGTTGCGACTAAAATGAAACACCTTTCTCAAGCTGATGCTGAAGGTTTCTATGCTGAGCATAAAGAACGTGGTTTCTTTGGTGACTTAGTTGCATTCATGACTTCTGGTCCAGTTGTAGTATCTGTTCTTGAAGGCGAAAATGCAGTTCTTGCACACCGTGAAATCTTAGGTGCTACAAACCCTAAAGAAGCTGCTCCTGGTACGATTCGTGCTGACTTCGCTGTAAGCATCGACGAAAATGCTGCTCACGGTTCTGACTCAGTTGCTTCTGCAGAGCGTGAAATTGCTTACTTCTTTGCTGACAACGAGATCTGCCCACGCACTCGTTAATCGAAAGCATTCAAACCAGATAAGTGGTATACTACTTATCTGGTTTTTTTATTCTCTCAAGAGAATATTGTTTGATTCTTGAACAATATCTTCAGTTTTTTGACATGGTTTAGGTAAATACACATGAGTTCTGCAGTGGTCGTTTCATCTGAAAATCTTGATGGACAGCAGCAATCTTCGTCCACGCCGGTAATCCCTGCTGCCGAAAATAAAGTGAATTTGCTCGGCATGTCTCGTCCTGAGTTAGAAAAATTCTTTGAAGATATTGGTGAGAAGAAGTTTCGTGCCGGACAGGTCATGAAATGGATACATCAATACTTTGTCACTGATTTTGCTGAAATGACCAATATTTCAGGTAAATTACGTGCAAAGCTTGAACAGATTTGTGAAATTAAAGCACCTGAAGTGGTTCACCGTCATTATTCAAAAGATGGTACACGTAAGTGGGTGTTTCGCGTAGGTGAGGGTGCAGGTTCTTTAGTTGAAACTGTATTAATTCCTGCCGAAGATAAAACTGGATTACGTAAAACACTTTGTATTTCTTCTCAAGTGGGCTGCGCATTAGATTGCTCGTTTTGTTCGACAGGTAAACAAGGTTTCCAACGTGATTTAACGCCAGATGAAATTATTGGGCAACTCTGGATGGCAAACTATTCTTATATGGAAGAAGTGCCTGTTGCCGAGCGTGAGCGTTCAGTGACCAATGTCGTGATGATGGGTATGGGTGAGCCACTGCTCAACTATGATGCCGTATTAAGCTCAATGCAGATCATGCTTGATGACTTTGCTTATGGCATGTCAAAACGTCGTGTGACTTTATCAACGTCAGGTGTTGTGCCAAAAATTGACCAGCTTGCGAAAGATATTGATGTGGCTTTAGCAATTTCCTTGCATGCGCCAAACGATGAGTTACGTAATGAGCTTGTGCCAATTAATAAAAAATATCCATTGGCTCAGTTAATTGCAGCATGTCAGCGCTATATTGCCAAAGACGGTAATGAAAGTACGCGTAAACATGTGACCATCGAATATGTGATGTTAGAGGGCGTAAATGATCAGCCTGAACATGCACAGCAAATGATTAAATTATTAAAAAATTTACCAAGTAAAATTAACTTGATCCCATTTAACCCATTCCCGCATGCACCATATGGTCGCTCAAGCCGAAATCGTATTATCTCGTTCCAAAAAACTTTGTCTGATGCCGGATTTGTGTGTACGATTCGTCAAACACGTGGTGATGATATTGATGCTGCATGTGGACAGCTAGTGGGTCAGGTGGCTGATAGAACCCGCCGTGCTGAACAGTGGCAGAAAAAAGTGACACAGCGTCAAGAGATTTTGCGTACACAAGGATAAATTGAGGGCAGGCTTTGAGTATTCCAAAGTTAAAAACGGTCTTATGTATGGGGATTGCAGTTGCATTTCTGGCAAGTGGTTGCCAGACAACGCATACGCAAAAAAAAGACCCAGAAAAAGCAGTAAAAGTGCGTACACAACTTGCTGCTGAACATATCCGTTCTGGTGACTTGGACTCAGCAAAGCGAGCTCTTGATCAAGCTTTAAGTGTAGATAGCCGTGATGCAACAGCAAACATGATGATGGGGATTTTGCTACAGCAAGAAGGTAGCAAAACCAACTTAGAAAAAGCAGAACATTATTTTAAACGAGCAATTTCATCTGAACCGGATAATGCTCAAGCACATAATAATTATGGTACTTATTTATACCAAATGGAGCGTTATAATGAGGCGATTGAGCAATTCCGTATTGCTGGCGCAACATTAGGTTATGACCAACGCTATCAGGCATTAGAAAATCTGGGGCGTATTTATTTAAAATTGGGTGATGTTGTGAATGCTGAAAAAACATTCAAACAAGCACTCCTTGCTAACCGCGACTCTTATATTTCAATGTTAGAGTTAGCGGAAATTTTTTATTTGCAGCAGCAGATTCCGGCTGCTACACAAATGTATGAGCAATATGTTCATACAGTGGGGCAGAAAAATCAGGGTGCAAGAGCACTTTGGATTGGTGTAAGAGTGGCTCGAGCCAATGCGGATAAAATGGGAACGCAAGCGTTAGTAAACCAATTACGTGCCTTGTTCCCGGAAAGTCCAGAATATCAACGTTATTTGCAATTACAGTATAGTACTGAGGCCGTATGGAAATAAATCCTAATTCACAGCAGCCAACTGGCTCAAGCTTACCGACTTCTGCTTTAGGAAATATTCAACGTCCTGGTGAGTATTTACGTCAAATTCGAGTTGCTCAGAATAAAGAGTTAGGGCAAGTTTCTTCAGATTTAAATATGCCGGTTAAGACTCTGACCGCTTTAGAGCAAGATGATTATAAGTCATTGCCAGAAGCGACTTTTATTAAGGGTTATTACCGTTCATATGCGAAATATTTAAATACAGATGCGACGGCGATTATTCAGCGCTTCGATGAGATTTATGCAAATGATACGGGCCTTTTACCAAATCATGCTTTAAATAACTCGCCAATTAAAATCATGGGCAAACTCCCAGGTTCTAATAGCGATCGTAATAAGAAATGGTTAAAACGTGCACTGCTTGCTGTTGTAATTCTTGCTGTTGTGTCATTACTTGTTATGGGTATCCAAAAATGGACTTCAAAGAAAGACGATGCAGATTTACCTAAAGTAAATCAATCGAATGTTGAAGTTTTACCTATGCAGGGAAGTACCACCTCAACAGTGGGTGACCAATTAGTGTTAAACTTTAACCGACCAACTTCTGTTCATATTGTTGATGCAACAGGTAAAGTTTTGGCGACAGGTCGTCAGTCATCAACTTTAAGCTTAAATGGTGAGTCTCCATTCCAGATTCGTCTTGATGATGCAACAGCTGTGTCATTAAGTCTAAACCAAGAACAGATTTCATTGTCTCCATATACGGTAAACGGTAAAGCAGAATTCCGTTTATCCCGCTAATACCATGAGTTGAGCGATACAATGATAGAGAACCCAATTAAACGTCGACCAACACGTAAAATCCGTGTTGGTTCGGTGTATGTCGGTGGCGATGCACCTATTAGTGTGCAAAGTATGACAAATACCGAAACTTGCGATGTCGATGCAACCGTGGCTCAAATTGAGCGTTGTGTTGATGCAGGTGCTGATATTATGCGTGTTTCGGTCCCATCTATGGAGGCTGCTGAAGCATTTGGTGCAATTCGCAAGCGCGTTTCAGTACCTTTGGTTGCAGATATTCACTTTGACCATAGAATTGCCTTAGCTGTTGCAGATTATGGTGCAGACTGTTTACGTATTAACCCTGGTAATATCGGATCAGATCAGAAAGTTCGTGAAGTCGTTGCAGCGGCACGTCATCATGGCATTTCTATGCGTATTGGGGTCAATGCGGGTTCTCTAGAAAAAGATTTGCAAAAGAAATATGGCGAGCCTACCGGACAAGCACTTCTTGAATCAGCTTTACGTCATATTGAGATTTTAGATCGTCTTGACTTCCATGAGTTTAAAGTTAGTGTAAAAGCCTCAAATGTGTTTTTAACCATGGATGCTTACCGCTTGCTTTCTCAGCAAATTGATAATCCATTACATTTAGGCGTAACTGAAGCAGGTATTTACCGTACAGGTACTGTGAAATCAGCGATTGCCCTTGGTGGATTGTTGATGGAAGGTATTGGCGATACGATGCGTATTTCGCTCGCTGCCGAACCGGAAGATGAAATCAAGATTGGTTTTGATATTTTAAAATCACTTGGGCTTCGTTCTAACGGGATTAACTTTATTGCTTGCCCGAGTTGTTCACGCCAAGAATTTAATGTTATTCAGGTGATGCAAGCGTTGGAAGAACGTTTAGAAGATATTCGTACTCCAATGGATGTGTCGGTAATTGGCTGTAAGGTAAACGGTCCGGGTGAAGCAAAAGAAGCTGATATCGGAGTTGTTGGGGCTGCGCCTCGTTCATTGGTTTATCGCAATGGTGAAAAAAGCCATCTAATCGATACCGATCAATTGGTTGATGAAATCGAAACAATGGTTCGTCAACGTGTCCAAGAGCTTGAAGAAGCTAAATCTAAAGAAATTATTCGTAGTTCATCATGAGTTCAATCGTCGCAATCAAAGGTTTTAATGACATCTTGCCAACGCAAACAGTAGCGTGGAGACGTCTCGAGCAACATTTAGCATCTTTAATGGATGCTTATGGATATCAACAAATTCGTTTGCCGATCGTTGAACAAACGGGGTTGTTTAAACGTGCTATTGGTGATGCTACCGATATTGTCGAAAAAGAAATGTATACCTTTTTCGATAAAGGCAATCCACCAGAGTCATTAACCTTACGTCCGGAAGGTACGGCAGGTTGTGTTCGTGCTTTAGTTGAACATAACTTGTTGCGCGGTGCGACGCCACGCGTGTGGTATATGGGACCTATGTTCCGTTATGAGAAGCCACAAAAAGGACGTTATCGTCAGTTCCACCAGTTTGGCGTGGAAACTTTCGGTGTTGCGACTCCTGATATTGATGCTGAATTGATTATGTTAACTGCTCGTTTATGGAAACGTATGGGCGTTGCAGATAAAGTTCAGCTTGAATTAAATACTTTGGGCGAAACTGATGAGCGTACAGAGTACCGTAATGCTTTAGTTGCGTTTTTAAACGAGCATAAAGATGCGTTGGATGAAGACTCACAGCGTCGTTTAACAACAAATCCATTACGTATTTTGGATTCTAAAATTGAATCTACCCAGAAAATTCTGGAAAATGCGCCAAAATTACATGACTTCTTAAAAGAAGAAAGTTTAGATCATTTTAAGCAGTTACAAGACTATTTGACTGCTGCTGGCATCCAATTTGTCATTAATCAGAAGTTGGTGCGTGGTCTAGATTATTACAATAAGACTGTTTTTGAGTGGACAACTACTGCTTTAGGTTCGCAAGGTACTGTATGTGCTGGCGGTCGCTACGATGGTTTAGTTGGTCAGCTAAAAGGTAAGCCAGATCAATCTGTACCTGCTGTTGGTTTTGCGATGGGTATGGAGCGTTTATTGCTTCTACTTGAACAGGTTGAACAGGCAGAAGTTATTCGTGATTGCGAAGTCTTCTTGGTTGCAGAACCTGCTTATCAAACCAAAGCTTTGATTCTAGCGGAACAATTACGTGACCAGTTAGAAGCTGCAAATAGCAGTATTCGAATCAAAACAGGTTCGCAAGGTAGCATGAAGAGTCAGATGAAAAAAGCTGATCAGGCTGGGGCTGTTTACGCCATGATTTTGGGTGAGCGTGAATGGGAAGCGCAGCAACTTGCTATCAAAGAGTTGGCAACAGCTGAGCAGTCACAAGTTGCACTGGCTGACCTTGTACCATTCTTAATTGAAAAATTTACAAAATAAACTGAAACATCTGGAAAAGGACAATCACATGAGCTTAAGTGATGATGAACAATTCGACAGCTTAAAGTCGTTCGCAAAAAAATATGGTTCTGCCATCATTAGCGGGATTCTCATTGCATTGATTGCCTTTTTTGGGTGGGAATATTGGCAAAAAAGAAATCTTGCAAGCAGCCAAGTAGAAACTGCAAAAGTACAGCAGTTAATGGATGAGGCAAATGCGAGTGCCGATAATCCTAATGCTTTAACTTCGGTAACTGCATCGGCAGATAAGATCGTAAAAGATGATATCGATTCTGTTCAGGCCATACAGACTCAGTTTGTGTTAGCAAAATTAGCCTATGAAAAACAGGACTATGCAGCTGCTGAAAAAGCGTTGAAGAAAGTTGAAAATTCAAAAGTCAAAGATGAAGGTTTGATTCAAGTTGTAAAATTGCGTTTAGCAGATGCACAATTGGCGCAAAACAAATATGATGAAGCACTAAAAACCTTGTCTGGTAATGTCGATCCTGCGTTTAAAGCAACAGTAGAAGAGTTACGTGGTGATATCTTTGTTGCCAAGAAAGATATTGATTCTGCTAAAAAAGCGTATCAAGCTGCATGGGATTCGTTACTGGAACGTAAACAAGAGCGACAAATTTTACAAATTAAACTCGAAAGTGTTGGCGTTTTAGTTGAAGATCCACAGATTGAGCGCCCAATTTTGGAAACACAGGTGGAAGAGTCTTAATGAATCAGAAATTCAAACTGCCTTTGGCAATTGCAATCGCATCGGCTGTACTGGTGGGATGTTCTAGCAACAAAGTAAAAGAAGCAAAACCAAATCCACTACCGAAATTGACTGAGTCGAAAAAGACTCTAGTACCGGTGTTTTCGCGCAGTGTTTCTTCTACTGATAAGGCAGATCCGTTACGTTTGCAGCTTGATGCAAGTGAAGGCGTAGTTTTTACGCTTGATCCAAAAGGTGAAGTTGCCGCATATCGTGGTAAACAACGCCTTTGGGAGAAAAAAGTCAGCAAATTAGGCTTAAGCTCTGGTGTTGAAGCTGCTGAAGGAATTGTTGTTGTTGGTAATAGTAAAGGTCAACTGTTTGCATTAGATCAGGCAACAGGTGAGCAGAAGTGGACAGCACAGTTATCTGGTGCACTATTAAGTCCTTCTTTAGTTCAGTCTGGACGTGTTATTACCGTTGCTAATGATGGTACTGTGTTTGCTCATGATGCTGCTTCAGGTCAACAAGTTTGGGCGTATAAATTACCAAATGTTCAATTTAGTTTACGTGGACAGGCATCACCAGTGAGTCTTGATCCGCGTACTGTATTAATTGCATCTGCGAATGCATATGTTTATGCAATTGATACCATTAGTGGTATTCCGCGTTTCCAGCGCCGTGTTGCGGTAAGTGAAGGTCGTTCTGATATTCAACGTTTAATTGATATTGATGGTGATCCTACTGTTGCTGGACAGTTTATGGTAACGACTAGTTTCCAAGGACAAGTGACCGTAACTGACCTAGCTTCTCAACGTGTAGTTTGGAGTGAAGACTCAAGCAGCACGAAGCGTCCAGAAGTGTATGACAATAAAGTATTTGTTTCTTCTACGGATGGTAAGTTAACGGCTTATGATTTAACGACAGGCGAACAGATTTGGCAAAATGATAGTTTGTTAAACCGCCATTTAAGTAACCCGGTTGTGTTGGGATCAGACCTTATTGTTGGTGATTTAGATGGAGTATTACATCTTGTTGATCCGGCAACAGGTAAGCTAATTGGTCGTTCAAAAACAAGTGGTGAGGTCAATACATTACGTGTTATTGAGAACCAACTTTACGTTTCGACCAGAAAAGGCGATTTAAGTATTTGGCAGAATCGTTAATTTCGTTTGCTTGTGCTAAAATAGCCGCTTAACAAATTACGCTGTTAAAAAATATCGGGGTGTTTGAATTAAATCAGTTCAAAGCCCCGTCTTTTATTATGGTCATATCTGACCTTAAAATATATCTCCTGTATTGTTTCTAATGCTCATGCCATGAGATATGGCTGGTCTTGAATTAAGGTTATTGTATGAAACCCGTTATTGCGCTCATTGGTCGTCCGAATGTCGGAAAATCAACGTTATTTAACCAGATTACCAAGAGTCGTGATGCACTTGTAGCCGACTTCGCGGGCCTGACTCGTGACCGTAAATATGGTGATGCGACTTATCAAAATAAGTCTTTCATTGTCGTTGATACTGGCGGTATTGGTGAGAGTGAAGGCGGTATTGATAACTACATGGCCGAGCAGTCAAAAACAGCGATCAACGAAGCAGATATTATTATTTTTGTGGTTGATGCTCGTGCTGGATTGTTAGCTTCTGATGAGCAAATTGCTCGTGAACTACGTACTTTAGGCAAGAAAATTTATCTTGTTGCGAACAAGGTAGATGGTGTTCATGCTGAAGCAGCTTTAGTTGAGTTCTATAAACTTGGTATGGGTGAACCATTACAAGTTGCCGCTAGCCATGGTCGTGGCGTACAACAAATGCTGGAAGACGTACTTGCTGAAGTTCCAGAAGATGAAAACCCTGAAGAACATGACAAAGATACTGGCTTACGTTTGGCAATTATTGGTCGTCCTAACGTTGGTAAGTCAACACTAGTCAACCGTTTGCTTGGTGAAGACCGTGTGGTGGCATTTGACCAACCAGGTACAACTCGTGACTCGATTTACATTCCATTTGAACGTGAAGGCCGTAAATACACCTTAATTGATACAGCAGGTGTGCGTCGTAAAGGTAAAGTTGATGAAATGATTGAGAAGTTCTCAATTGTTAAGACTTTGCAAGCCATGAAAGATGCACATGTTGTCGTGGTTGTAGTCGATGCGCGTGAAGGTATTGTTGAGCAAGACTTGCATTTAATTGGCTATGCGCTTGAAGCTGGTCGTGCCATGGTTATTGCCATCAATAAATGGGATAACATGTCTGAATACGACCGCAAGCAATGTAAGCTTGATGTTGAACGTCGTTTTGACTTTATTCCATGGGCAAAAATCCATTTAATTTCTGCTTTACATGGAACTGGGGTGGGTGATTTATATCCTTCTATCCACCGTGCTTATGAGTCTGCAAACTTAAAAGTATCACCAGCTAAATTGACTCAAATTTTGAGTGATGCGACAGAAGCTCATCAACCACCAATGATTAGCGGTCGTCGTATTAAAATGCGTTATGCGCATATGGGTGGACAGAACCCACCGACTATTGTGATCCATGGTAATAAGGTTGATAAGACACCTGCCGATTATCGTCGTTACTTAGAAAACGTGTTCCGTAAAGTATATAAACTTGAAGGTACGCCAGTTCGTATTGACTTTAAAACTTCTGAAAACCCATTTGAAGGTCGTAAGAGTCAGGTTGATGAACGTACTGCTGCACGTCGCCGTCGCTATATTCAGAAATTTAAAAAAGCAGAGAAAAAATTTAACCGTTAAGTTTTTTTCTGTTCAAAAACCCAAAGTTTTCTTTGGGTTTTTTTTGCAAATAAATGAGCTAGTCCGAAGAGTTATGAAAAAGTGTGAGTAATAAACGTAATTTTTTGTAAATTTTATAACGAATGCTATAATCAGCATCTTTATAAAATAATTTATATTTCGACAGAATAACGCGGCTTAGGGTTCATTTTTTAGCATGGTAACATTACATCTTGCTCAGCTTATATTTACACATGCTCAGCCCTCCTATACGGCGCTCGACTGCATCCCGGCTATGCAGCGTAGACGTTTATCACCATTGGCTAAACTTGCTTTAAATAGTGCGATCGGCGCATTAGACGGTAATAAGGCCGATTATATTGTTTGGGTATCAAAATATGGTGATGAGGCCAAAACGTTAAATATCTTGCAAGATGTTTTAAATGATCAAACCCCATCGCCTACACAATTTTCAACGTCTGTTCATAATGCAATTTCTGGTCTCTATTCAATTTTATGTCAGGATGATACTCCCTCTACAAGCTTAAGCTGTTCATGGACTGAGGGTTTGATTGAGGCTTATGCACTTTTAAAGTCAATGCCTGAGATTAAGCGAGTCTTAGTCGTCGCTTATGATGAACCATTACCTAGTATTTATACTGAGGCAATCAATTTTCCTGCCTATGCGATGGCCGCTGTCGTTACTTTAGAGCAACCTAATTTACAAATTACTGCGTGGACGCATATAGATGAAGCAGATGCTCCTGCTTTTGCTCATTTTTGGCAGGATGCTGACCAGTTAACATCTGCATTTGGGTGGAACAAATGCTAAATCTTAAAAATCTCAAGCAAAAAAGTAATTATTGCTGGCGTGTGGCTGCTACTGGTTTTAGCTTTGCCAGTTTTGGGCTAGGCGGTATGGCCATTGCCTCAGTGATTGCACCCGTACTCAATGCAACCACTTCTGATCCACAAAAGCGGCAGCAACGTGCGCAAAATGTGATTAAGCATAGTTTTAAAGGCTTTACCGACATGATGGTCAAACTTGGCATTATGACGTATTCGGTAGAAGGGTTAGAAAAGCTACAAAATAGTCGCCAAGAGCTGGTGATTGCCAATCATCCGACTTTGATTGATGTTGTAGTACTAATTGGTATGATGCAGCAGGCTAATTGTGTCGTGAAGCAATCTCTTTGGTCGAACCCATTTACTAAAGGACCGGTACAAAGCGCAGGTTATATTTTAAATGCAGGTTCTCAGCAGTTTGTAGAAGACTGTGTAAAGCGTCTAAAAGAAAACAATGCGGCTTCTCTTTTAATTTTTCCGGAAGGAACGCGCACTGAAAAAGGGATGACCCTAAACGAGTTTCAGCGAGGCGCAGCCAATATTGCCATTCGTGCAAATGTACCAATTCGCCCAGTAATTATTACTTGTACACCATCTACGTTAACCAAGAATGAAAAATGGTATCACGTACCATCTCAACCGTTCCATATTGAGGTTAAGGTGTTAGATGCAGTACAGGTATCAGATCTGTTAGATGATTTAACAGTAGGACCTAAACAAGTTCGTCAGTTAAGTCGTAGTTTTTATAAAATTTTTGAAGAAGAGTTATCTTGAAATGAGCAATCTTGCTGATGAACTAAAGCAAATGATTATTGATGTTCTAGCACTAGAAGATATTACTATTGCCGATATTGATACAGAAGCTCCATTATTTGGAGAAGGTCTAGGATTAGACTCAATTGACGCACTTGAGTTGGGACTGGCTTTGAAAAAGCGTTACAACATTCATTTAAATGCAGAGTCGGATGAAACCAAACAGCATTTTAAGTCAATCCAGAGCTTGGTTGCTTTAGTTGAAGCACAACAGAAGTCATAAGGAGCGTGATGATGTTATCTCAAGAGCAAGTACTAACTAAACTCCGCGAATGGATGGAAGATTTGTTTGAAATTGAACCGGAGTCTGTTCAACTCGATTCGAACCTTTATTCTGATCTTGATGTAGACAGCATTGATGCGGTCGATTTAGTTGTAAAAATTAAAGAGTTAACAGGCAAGCAAGTAAAGCCTGAAGACTTTAAAAATGTGAGAACCGTGCTTGATGTGGTGACGGTTATTCAGAATATGACTGCTGAATGAAGTTTGTTCTTAAAGGGATAATGACGGCACTTTTTGTGCTGTATCCCTTTATTGTGGGCTGGAGTTTGACGCATGGCCAATTTGTCTGGGTGAGTGCTTTACTCATCGGGTTGGGTGTGATCAGACTTTTTAGCAAAGGCAACTCGTTATTATGGCCATTAACGAGTTTTGCTATCGTTTGCGGCGGTCTAAGTTTATTGTTACATGACCATGCTTGGCTAAAGTTATATCCAGTGGGTATGAGTTTAGGCGCATTAATTATTTTTGCGCTGACACTGATTAAGCCGCCATCTATGATTGAACGCTTTGCCCGACTCGTTGAACCTGATTTACCTGATTCTGGGGTGCAGTGGACCAGACAGGTGACTAAAGTTTGGTGTGTTTTCTTTTTTTGTAATGCACTGATTGCTTTAAGCACTGTGCTTTTTACCTCAACTCAGGTTTGGGTCATTTATAATGGCTTTATTTCTTATGTGCTGATGGGCATTTTGTTCCTTGGTGAATTTATTTTGCGCAAGCGACATCAGCGTTTGCATTCTTCAAATCATTAATTAAAAACTATGTATTGCCATTTTCAGAAATTCATCGATTCAGCTCAGCCACTTTGTATAGACAGTGCTCTGCACTCGACCAGTTTTAATTACTTTTGGCAGGATGTGGCCTTACAAGCTACTGCAATTGCTCAAATGGAAAATCTAACTTGGGCTTTATGGGAAGCAGATAGCTATGAATTTCTGGTTTTATTCTTTGCTGCTTTGCTAGCGAAAAAACAAATACTTTTACCACCAAATCGGGTACGTGAACTAGAACAAGATTTTGCAGCACAGCAGATTTATTTTTTAAAGCGCCAAAATACTGAAAAAGTTGTTCCTTTATCTTTAACCTTAGACGATACTTTTTTAGAGCAGGCGCAACTCTATTTTTATACATCAGGTTCAACTGGTGAACCTAAAAAAATCCCAAGAACACTCAAACAATTACTCAACGAAGTTCAAGGGTTGAGTCAGAGCTTTAGTTTTGATGAACATGCAATTGCGATTGCAACTGTTAGTCATCAACATATTTATGGATTACTGTTTAAATTACTGCTACCACTTGCTACTGGTCGAAGTTTTTATGCGCCTCAAATGGCATTCCCAGAAGATGTGGTACAAGCTCAAAAACAATTAGAAACGTTGGGATTAAGCAATTATTTGATATCGAGTCCTGCATTATTAAAACGCTGGACAACCGATGTCGTTTTGCAACACTGTCAAATGGTCTTTAGCTCTGGTGGCAAGCTAGACAGTGGTATTCGTCCTTACTTAAACCGTCCGATTATTGAAGTTTTGGGAAGTTCGGAAACTGGTGGTATTGCCCATCGTGCTAAAGATGAAGATGCTTGGACTGCGTTTAGTAATGTGGCTATTCGTATTGAAGACCAACAGCTCATCGTAAAAAGTAACCATGCCTTTGAGAATGACTGGATTATTACAGGTGATGGCGCAGCATGGACAGATGCAACATGTCAGACCTTTACGCTGATGGGACGTACAGATCGAATTGTAAAACTTGAAGAAAAGCGATTGAGTCTAGACGCGATTGAACAAAGTATTCAGGCTTTAGAGGTTGTAAAACATTGTCATGTACTTGTATTTGAACATGAGCAACGCCAAATGTTGGGTTGTATTGTTGTTCTGACAGGACAAGCTCGTGAGCAGTTACAACAGCATGGTAAGTCAGCTTTTGTCAGCCATTTAAAACAACAGTTGAAAGATAGCTTGGAAACGATTGCGATTCCACGTCAATGGCGTTTCCTCAGCCAGTTACCACAAAATACTCAGTCCAAACTCAATAAAAACTATTTGAAAACTCTATTTAAGCCTATGTTACAACCCGTGGTGCTGTCCCAGTCTCAAAATTCAGATGACTATATTTGGGAGTTAGAATTTCCACCTGAATTAGCGTGTTTTAAAGGGCATTTTCCAACGCAACCGATTTATCCTGGAGTTGGGCAGATCGGTTTTTTACAACATTTTGCTAAATCAATTTGGTCTGATTTGAGCTGGTGTCAGGGATATGAGCAGTTAAAATTCCAAAACCTGATTCGTCCTTATGCTGTGGTACAACTTAAGCTTGCTCGAAAAGAGCATAAAGTAATTTTTGAACTACGTGATTCAGAACAGATTCTGGCTTCAGGGCGACTATTATTTGCTTTGCAAACAGAAGCAGAGGGTTAAAAATGCAGACCAACTACGGCTTTGTTGTTCCCGTTTATAATCATCCACATTATTTAGCAGATTTGATTGCTTATCTGGATAGTTTCCATTTACCGATTGTGTTGGTCAATGATGGCAGTGATGCTGCATGTAGCCAAATTTTAAAAGCATTGGCAGAGCAATACTCCCAAATTCATCTTATTGAACATGAGGTAAATAAGGGTAAGGGGCAAGCCGTAATGACTGGTTTACGTGTAGCTTATGAGCTTGGGTTAAGTCATGCATTACAACTCGATTCGGATGGTCAACACTGCTGGGATGACATTCCAAAATTTATTGAGCAGTCTCAGCAACATCCCGATGCGATGGTGATTGGTCAGCCATACTTTGATGCCTCTATTCCTAAAAAGCGCTTATATGGCCGTTACATTACCCATTTTTGGGTCTGGTTAAACAGTTTGTCTTTTGAAATTAAAGACAGTATGTGCGGATTTCGTGTGTATCCGCTCGCGAGCACGATAAGGGTTTTAAATAGTGCTAAATTCCAGCCACGTATGGGTTTTGATAGTGAAATTTTAGTACGTTTAAAATGGGAAAATACCTCTTTTATTAATGTACCAACACCTGTGGTTTATCCAGAGCAGGGAATTTCTCATTTTCATGCTTGGCGAGATAACTTAGGGCTAAGCAAAGCGCATGCAACTTTATTTATGGGCATGCTGATTCGCTTACCGAAGCTATTAAAACAAAAGCTGCAAGGTTAATTATGACAGATTCAGCTTCACCAAAATGGAACGACATTAAAGAGCGAGGCGGTATGTTGCCCCTCATGCTGATGTTGTGGTTTTACCGTTTTGGTGGACGTTGGTTATGCAAGTTGGTGATGTACTTCGTCATTATGTGGTATTGGTTATTTGCTGCCACAGCAAGACAGGCTTCCTTACTTTATTTACAAAAACTGCATCATTTTGCTGGATCACAGACTCCCTTTAGCCACCAACCAAATTGGACAAATAGCTACGCGCATTTCATGCAATTTGGCGAATGTATTTTAGATAAGATTGAGGGTTGGCTAGGCAATATTCCAGAGCAGGAGCTACAAGTTTTTGGACATGAAAACTTCTCTCAGCATTATCAAAAAGGTGCTCTGATTGTTGTCTCTCACTTCGGCAATATTGAATTGCTTCGAGCAATTAAGTCAGAGCATCCACAGAAAATTAATGTGCTGGTTTACCAAAAGCACGCGACCAAATTTAATGAGTTTTTGAAAAAAATAAATGATAAGGCAGATGTGTGTCTTTTATCAGTTGATGAGCTGGGTATTGAAACCGCAATGCTACTGCAAGACAAGATGCAACAAGGTGAGTGGGTCATTGTGGCGGCAGATCGAGTACCTGTGCAGTCAGATCGTGTTCAGCAAATTGATTTTTTAGGGGAGCCTGCATCCTTCCCTCAAGGTGCATGGATTTTAGCAAATTTACTCAAAGTACCTGTTATTGCAGTGTTTTGTTATCGAGTGCAACAGCAGTTTCAAGTGCATATTCATTCAATTGCCGAGCAGGTAAATTTACCGCGTGCTCACCGTATTGAAAGTATGCAAACCATCACTAAAACATACGTTGCCGTTCTAGAACAGCATTGTCTGCGTGCCCCTTATCAATGGTTTAATTTTTATAATTTTTGGACGAAATAACATGCGTGTGTTAACCGTAGGTGAACAGCCAATGAGTATTGAAGATGTCGTTTCTGTAGCCAGAGGCGAATGTCAGGTTGCTTTACCTGAAACGTCTGAGTGGCGTGAACTGATTCAAAAAGGCGCTGATTTTCTCGATCAGATTCTTGAAGAAGAAGGGGTTATCTACGGGGTGACTACGGGTTATGGTGACTCATGTTTGGTTGAAGTGCCGTTGCATCAGGTTAATGAACTACCGCTGCATCTTTCACGTTTTCATGGCTGTGGTTTAGGTGAAAATTTAGATGTCATCACTGCACGTGCAGTAGTCGTAACGCGTTTATGTTCGTTAGCTCGTGGTTATTCAGGTGTATCGATAGCACTACTTGAGCGTCTGGTGTGGCTACTCAACGAAAATGTGATTCCAGTCATTCCATCTGAAGGTTCAGTCGGGGCAAGCGGTGACTTAACGCCGTTGTCTTACATTGCGGGAACATTAGTCGGTGAGCGTGATGTCTATGTTAATGGACAAATTGTTCCTGTTGCTCAAGTTTATGCTGAAAAGAATATGCAGCCTTTAACGCTCAGACCTAAAGAAGGTTTGGCGCTCATGAATGGCACAGCGGTGATGACAGCGATTGCTTGTTTGAACTATAAAAAAGCAGAGCAGATCGCACTCGCAAGTACTTTAATTACTGCCTTAAATGTATTGGCGCTAGAGGGTAATCCGAGTCATTTTGATGAAGTACTGTTTGCACAAAAACCCCATCCAGGGCAGCAGCAAATAGCAAAGCAATTACGTGAATGGCTGAATAGTGAAGTACAAACGGCACACCAAAGTCCACGCTTGCAAGACCGTTATTCATTACGCTGTGCGCCGCATATTATTGGGGTGTTTGAAGACTCAAAAGTATGGTTACGTCAGTTTATTGAAAATGAGCTGAATTCAAGTAACGACAATCCATTGATTGATCCAGTAGGCATGCGTGTGTTGCATGGCGGTCATTTTTACGGTGGGCATATTGCACAGGCAATGGATAGCTTAAAAATTATGATTGCCAATATTGCTGATTTGATGGACAGACAAATTGCACAGCTAGTCGATCATAAAATGAACCATGGTTTGCCACGTAATTTAACAGGTGCGACAGCTGAACGTTTACCACTCAATCATGGCTTTAAAGCCGTACAAATCGGGGTATCAGCGTGGACAGCTGAAGCCTTAAAAAATACTTTGGCAGCTTCAATTTTTTCACGTTCAACCGAATGTCATAACCAAGATAAAGTTAGCATGGGAACCATTGCTGCACGTGATGCGAGCCGAGTAATTACCTTGACCCAGCAAGTCATTGCAGCACTTTGCTGCGCGAGTGTGCAGGCGATTCATTTGAAAGGTTTAACGGCACAGCTCAGTCCGACATTGCAGGCATTTATGCAATGGACCTTACAAAGCTTTGCATTTGTCGAAGAAGACCGACCATTACAAACCGAATTACAACAGATTGTTGATCGTTTAGACCAACTTGAATTGTTTAATCAACCAGAATTTATGGGATAAGGTGAGCCAATGCATGCAGATGTAATCATTGAAATTCCATTTCATGATGTCGATACCATGAATGTGGTTTGGCATGGACACTATTTAAAATACTTTGAGATTGCGCGCTGCAAATTGCTCGATCAATTTCATTACAACTATATGCAGATGAAAGAATCAGGCTATGCATGGCCTGTGATTGAAAGCCATGTTCGCTATGCATACGGTATTGAGTTTGAACAAAAGATCCGGGTTCGGGCCATTTTAAAAGAATGGGAAAACCGCTTAAAAATTGATTATTTGATTTTTGATGCTGAATCTGGGAAACGTTTAACCAAAGGTTATACCACACAGGTGGCGGTGAATATTGAAGCCCGTGAAATGTGTTTCCAGTCACCTCAAGTTTTGTTTGATCGTTTGAATGCGTGGTCTGAGTTTCAACCGAAGAGGAATGCGTGATGTCTCAATTCATCAAAACTTTAGGTTTAGGTGCTGCTGTTTGGATGAGTAGTTTAAGTGCGGTCTATGCAGCGTCCACACAGATCACTCAAATTTTTCAGCAATTGTCACAGTCTCCTACGGTTCGTGCTGATTTCGAACAGCAAAAAAAATTGCCATCTTTGAATAAAACTTTTGTATCGAACGGCTCATTGTTGTTCTCAAAATTTTATGGTGTGGCATGGCAAATCAAACGACCCGTACAAGCAGATTTGATCGTTACCCCAACCAAGTTGGTACAGAAAACTCAGCGTACATTTAGCCAAATACAGGTTGATCAATCGCCATATAGTTCGGTCGCGACTTTATTCTTACAGCTCATGTCTGGTAATGAACAGGCTTTGGCAAAGAATTTTAATGTGGTAAGTGCGACTTATAGTCCAGCGGGTTGGAGCATGAGCTTAACCCCGAAAAGTAGCTTTTTTAAAAAGTTATTTGTGCGTGTTGATGCTCAAGGTCAACAGTACGTCAACCAAATCGTGATTACCGAGAAAGCGAATAATTTAACGACTATTCGCTTTAGTCACCAGACTTCTCAACCGACGACTTTAACGGCTGCTGAGTATGCGCTTTTCCAACTGGCAAAATAAGTTTACCGCGCTTTGGTTAATTGCTCTGCTGTTCATTGCAGTGGGGCTTGGCGTGACGTGGTTGAATAAAGATATTCATATTCAAACCAATATTTTTGCGTTGTTGCCTAAAGTACAGCAAGACCCAGAACTTGCACGTACTCAGCAGTACATGAATGAGCAACTTAACAATAAAGTATTTGTGGTGGTAGATGCCAAAGATGAGGCTGCGATACAACAAGCGACTCATTTCTTAACAGCGCAAGCGAAGCAAAGTGCGCTATGGCAGCCACTCAAACCACAGCTAGATTTTGATCAGTTTGCAAAACAGTTGTATCAACATCGAGCAGGTTTGTTGAGTGCTCAAGATCAGGCCTTATTGCAAAAAAAGGATTATGCTGCGCTGACTGAACAAAGTCTGATGCAGATGATGAGTCCAGGCATGCCTGTCACTGCTGAGTCACTCAAGCAAGACCCATTATTATTGTTCCCCCGTTATGCCATGCAGTTGGCAACTCCGTCACAACAAGATATTGAAATGGAGCAGGGTTTTGCCACAATTCATCATGAGCAAGGTATCTCTCGGCTTTTCGTATTACAGTTGACGCAAAGCCCATACAATATTGATTATCAAGAACAGACCTCTACTTGGATTGAGCAAACTAAGCAAAAGTTAGCTGCAATGGGATTAAAATCTCATTGGACTGGAACTATTTTATTTTCAAATTTTGGGACGCAATCGGCTAAACAGGAAATCTCAACCATTGGTGTTGGCTCGACACTGGGCTTAATTTTTCTGGTTTGGTTCGGCTTTCGCTCACTGCGACCTTTGGCGACCGAGTTTATTGCAGTTTCGACTGGAAGCTTTGTGGCGTTTGCGGTCACACATTGGGTGTTTGGTGAAATTCACTTAATGACATTAGTGTTTGGTGCAAGTCTGATCGGCGTCTGTGTCGACTTTTCATTTTATTTTATGGCGATGCAATCGCAGCATAGAAAGCTTGGTGGTTTTCAAATTTTAAAACCGCTATTACCAAGTTTGTTTATGGGCTTAATGACCACATTGGTTGCTTACATCTTTTTGAGTTTTACTCCGTTTCCTGGGTTTAAGCAGATTGCAGTCTTTTCAATTGTAGGATTAACTGCGGCGTGGATCAGTAGTGTACTGCTATTACCAAGATTACCTGCACTCAATGCCCAGCCTGCAATAAAAGCACTGTCGTGGATTGGTCAAGCACGCTTATGGTTTCAACAGCGAAACACAGTTCGTTATGGCTTGATTGCAATCATTTTAGCAGTAGGTACGGCGAGTCTTTTCTATCTTAAAAGTAACGATGATATTCGTAATTTACAAGGTATGGACGCGAGCTTAAAACAGCAGGACCAAGCGGTTCGTGAGCAATTTGGCCAGCAACAAAGTAGTGATTATTTTGTGGTGCGTGCAGCATCGGCAAATGAAATGCAGCAACAAGAGCAGCGACTGATTGGACACTTGCAACAGTTACAATCACAAGGGAAAATCAATGCATTTCAAGCTTTGGGTCAATGGATTCCACCATTGGCAGAGCAGCAAAATAATCTACAATTATTAAGAAATATTCCAAAAGCGACTTTGCAGCAATATGCACAAAGCATGGGACTAAATGTTAATGATGTTTTACAGTGGCAACAGCAACTGGCAGCACAACCGTTATTAGATTTTGCTGTATTTAAAGATCACCCGTTAGCTTTTCTACAACCTCAAGCCAATGAACGATTAGTGATGGTGACAGGGGCAAAACAGCCTGACGTGTTAAAGCAGCTTCAGAATGATCACATACATTTCCAGCAACCGATCACCGAAATGTCGCAAATGTTTGCTGAACATCGAGTGCAGGCTCAACATCTTCTGATTTATGCATTAATTGGTCTGGCGATTGGTTTAGCACTTATTTATGGACTAAGTTCGATTGTGCCATTGGTTCTGCCAGTCAGTTTGGCTTTACTAAGCACTTTTGCTGTTCAGGCATGGCTAGGTGTCGAGATTAACCTGTTTAGTATTATGGCGACTTTCCTGATTATTGGGATTGGCGTCGACTATGCAATTTTCTACCGACATGGACATGATCACCCGCAAGTAGTTGGAATGGCATTATTTTTATGTATGATGTCGACTTTACTTGGCTTTGGATTACTTTCATTTAGCCATACTTATGCAATTCATTGTTTTGGTTTAACGGTTTTATTCGGGGTTATTTTCTCGTTTATCTATGCGACTTTGTTAACCCCCGCAGATGAAAAACATATCGTGAATTTACAAGACCATTCATAATTTGAATAAATTAAAAAGGAAGTTGTGCTATGAGCACTATAGAAAAAATTGACGTTGTGATTATTGGGGCTGGGCCATCAGGTAGTTCTGCTGCTGCACTTCTTCGAAAAAAGGGCTATACCGTTACGGTCATCGAAAAACAGCATTTTCCTCGTTTTTCGATTGGTGAATCATTGCTACCGCAGTCTATGGCATTTTTAGAAGAGGCTGGTTTATTAGAAACAGTCCGTGAGCATGTTGAACAATATGCTTTTCAATTCAAAAATGGAGCAGCTTTTTTACGAGGCAAACAGCGTAGCTTTTATGACTTTACAGAAAAATTTACCGATGGTCCGGGCACAACTTGGCAAGTTCGCCGTGCAGATTTTGACAATTTGCTAGCAAAGCAGGCTCAAGCTTATGGTGCTGATATACGCTTTGGACATGAGGTTTTAGATGTTGATGTAGCATCTGAACAGCCTGTACTTACAGTAATTGATGAAAAACAACAACGTTATCAAATTCAAACTAAATTCTTGTTAGATGCGAGTGGTTTTGGGCGGATTTTGCCAAAGTTATTAGATTTAGAGAGCCCATCAAATTTTCCAGTACGACGTGCACTGTTTACCCATATTGAAGATGGTATTACAGATGACCCTGAATTTGACCGTAATAAAATTTTAATTACTGTTCATGAAAAAGATCATCGTGCATGGTATTGGCTGATTCCATTTGCAGATGGACGGGCTTCTTTTGGTATCGTTGCAGAACAAGATTTTTTTGACAAATACACGGTCGAAAATGCTGAAGATAACGAACCTGAGGCAATGTTTAAGCGTATTTTGGCTGATGAAACAAGCTTGTCACATGTACTACGTCAAGCTAAGTTTGATAAACCAGTGCGTACCTTGGTGGGCTACTCAGCGAATGTAAAACACTTGGCAGGCCAAAACTATGCGCTATTAGGTAATGCGGGTGAGTTTTTGGACCCTGTATTTTCATCAGGTGTGACGATTGCTCTTAAATCTTCAAGTTTGGCTGTTCCTTTGGTTGAAAGAGTTTTACAAGGTGAGCAAGTCGACTGGTTACAAGAATATGAAAAACCATTACGCCGTGGTATTCAGGTATTTCGTGCTTATGTTGAATCATGGTACGAAGGTGAGTTCCAAGATGTGGTGTTTTCGCAAAATCAGAATGAAGGCATTCGCCGTATGATTTCTTCATTATTGGCTGGTTATGCGTGGGATGAAAAAAATCCAATCCATAAAAATGCCAAACGTAGACTCAGCACTTTGGCAGAATATTGTCGTGAAGGCTTGGCGCAAGAACAGGTACTTGAGGGATAACATGCAACGTAAATGGGCAACGATATTACTCAGTAGCTTTATATTTTTAAATGGTTGTCAGGTCATGCCACATGCTAAAGGGCTGCAAAGTCCACTGTGGCAAGCTCAGACTTATCAAAGGCAAGATCAGGTTGAGGTTCAGTGGAAGCAGCAAAGTTTTAGCTTCTTGCTATATCAACAGCAAAAGGGTGCTGTACTGGATATGGTCGCTTTAAGCCTGACAGGCCAGCAATTATTTAAGTTACAGTTTGATGGGCATCGGGTTCATGTTGAACAGCGTATTGATCAAATGCGTTTATTGCCTTTTGAGTTTGTGGTGCGTGACCTTTTGTTTGCGACATACCCTCAGTTTTCACATTTAGGACAGCAAGCCGTAGAGATTAAACAAGAAGCAGACAAGCAGGTTGTTTATATTGAAAAGCAGCCTGTGTTGCAGCTTAAACAAGGGCAAGGAAGCATTGAATTGATTAATGAACAAGTCCTTTATACCATGACGCTGAGTTCGATTGAGAACACTTTGCAGACAGAAGAAAGTCCTACGCCATGAAACATTTACCTTCAGAAAATCCAGCCCCAATGGTAGTAGGCATACAATTTAGCGTTGGTTTATCTGCATTAGGCTGTGAACTTAATCAAATCAAACAAGCATTACAACAGCCCGAGCAAACCTTGAGTTTGCGAGATGATTTAATTGCTGATCGTGATGTTTGGGTGGGGCAATATACGCATCCATTATGTTCGAGCGTACCTGATGCTTTACAGTCTGTAGATTCACGTAATCTACGTTTTGCATTAACCGCATTAGCCGAAATTGAATCAGAGTTAAAAGCCTATACAGCATCTTTTGAAAATAAAAGTTTGGCCATTGTAGTGGGCACATCTACTTCTGGTATTGCAGATAATGAATTATTACTTAAGCAATATTTTCAAGGGCAAACCGATCTATCGATATCTCATTATCCTCAAGAAATGAGCTGTTTAGCGAAAGCATTACAGCAGTACTTAGGATGGGAAGGGCCCGCCTATACTATTTCGACAGCTTGTTCTTCAAGCGCTAAAGCATTAGCGGCGGGGCAGCGATTACTTCACGCAGATTTAGCAGATGTTGTGCTGGTGGGTGGCGTCGACACCTTGTGCAAGTTGACCCTAAATGGATTTAATAGTTTAGAAAGTTTATCTGAACATATTTGCCAACCCTGCGGCGTAAACCGTGATGGTATTAATATTGGTGAAGCTGCTGCGTTTTTTGTACTAAGTAAAGAACAAGCACCTGTCATGTTAATGGGAGCGGGTGAATCTATGGATGCATGGCACATTTCAGCCCCGCACCCTGAAGGTAAAGGTGCCGCTTTAGCTATGCAACGTGCATTAGATATGGCACATATTTCCGCTCAAGAGGTGGGTTATATCAACTTGCACGGAACAGCAACTCCACAAAATGACGCAATGGAAATTAAGGCTGTACGACAAGTTTTTGGCGATTACCCAGTGGCTTTAAGTAGTACAAAACATAAAACTGGACATTGCCTCGGTGCAGCGGGTGCCATCGAAACTTTTATTTGTGAACAGATTCTAAAGGATCAAAGTTGGTTGCCTTTACATCAAAATGTTGAGGTTGATCCAGATTTGGCTGACCAAAACTATGTGCAAGATGCTGAACTAAAACAATCCATTCGCTATGTCATGAGTAATTCTTTCGCTTTTGGGGGAAGTAATATTAGTCTTGTTTTTGGAGTGAAGCCCTAATGAAACTAGATGCAATTCAATATATTCCTCATGAACAGCCGATGGTATTTATTGACCATTTAACCGAGGTTGCAGAAGGGCGAGCGCAAGCAGAACTCACGATTACGCCAGAGCTCATGTTTTGTGAAGAAGAAGGTTTGCCGACATGGGCAAGTATTGAAATTATGGCACAAACCATTAGTGCTTATTCAGGCTGGCAAGGTGAGCAGTCAAAACAAACGCCAAAAGTCGGTTTTTTATTGGGAACGCGTAAATTACATTTACCCATTCCTTATTTCGCTTTGGGTTCACGATTGATCATTCAAATAGAGCAACAATATTTTCATGAAGGACTTGGGCAATTTTCCTGTGAAATTCAATATGCTGAACACCGCATTCAGGCAATGTTAAGTGTATTTGAACCTACAGACACACCATTTGAATAACCACAAAGAATTAGGAATACATTGTGACAAGACGAATTTTAGTAACGGGTTCAAGTCGAGGAATTGGGAAAGCGATTGCATTACAACTTGCAAAGGCTGGTTTTGATGTGACTGTACATGCACGTTCGCGTCAGGCAGAGGCTGAGCAAGTTGTCCAAGAGATTCAAGCCTTAGGTCAAAATAGTCATTATTTAATGTTTGATGTAACTGAACGCCAGGCGGTTCAACAAATTTTAGAACAAGATGTAGAACAGCATGGCGCTTTCTATGGCGTTGTATTGAATGCAGGTCTTACCCATGATGGTGCTTTTCCAGCACTCACCGATCAAGACTGGGATGAAGTGATTTCGACGTCTTTAGATGGTTTTTATAATGTTTTAAAACCGCTCATCATGCCAATGATTCACTTACGCAAAGGTGGCCGTATTGTCACTTTATCTTCTGTGTCTGGAATTATGGGGAACCGCGGTCAGGTCAACTATAGTGCTGCAAAAGCAGGATTGATTGGTGCGACCAAGGCTTTGGCACTCGAATTGGCTAAACGAAAAATTACCGTGAACTGTGTTGCACCTGGGCTCATTGAGACCGAAATGGTGACAGATGAAGTTAAAGAACATGCGCTAAAAATGATTCCGTTGCAACGCATGGGACAGGTCGATGAAGTGGCGAGCGTAGTGAAATTCTTATGTTCAGATGAAGCCTCTTATGTAACTCGACAGGTGATCTCTGTGAATGGAGGACTCATCTGATGAAGCGTGTGGTTGTGACAGGAATGGCAGGAATTACCTCTTTAGGTGAAACTGCTGATGACATCTTTGCACGATTTGAAGCTGCTAAAAGCGGTATTCGTTACATGCCCGAGTGGGAGCAATATGTTGACCTTCGGACCAAGCTTGCTGGACCTGTAGAATCTTTTCATATTCCAAAACATTTTAACCGTAAAGTCACCCGCGGGATGGGGCGTGTAGCGCTTATGTCGGTGGTTTGTGCCGAAACTGCTTTACAAAATGCTGGTTTGCTTGGACATGAAATTTTATCTAGTGGCGAAGCGGGTGTTGCCTTTGGTTCTTCCGCGGGTAGTGTAGATGCCGTGGGTGAGTTTGCTAGCATGTTGCTTCATCAGAGCATGAGTAAGATCAATGCAACCACTTATATTCGTATGATGGCCCACACAAGTGCCGTGAACATGACCGTATATTTTGGTCTTAAAGGCTTAACTTTACCTACCTCAAGTGCCTGTACCTCTGGTTCTATGGCGATTGGGCAAGCCTATGAAGCCATTAAATATGGCAAACAACAGGTCATGATTGCGGGTGGTGCAGAGGAACTCAGTGCGGCAGGGGCAGCAGTTTTTGATGTATTGTTCGCGACCAGTGGAATGAATGACCAACCAGAAAAAACACCGCGTCCATTTGATGCTAAACGAGATGGATTGGTGATTGGTGAAGGCGCAGGCTGTTTAATTTTAGAAGAATATGAGCATGCCAAAGCCCGCGGTGCCCATATTTATGCAGAGGTGATTGGCTATGGTAGCAATACTGATGGCCAACACGTTACTCGTCCTGAGTCAGAAATGATGGGGCGTTGTATGGAATTAGCGCTTAAAGATGCCTCTGTAGAAGCTAAAGATATTGCCTATGTAAATGCTCATGGGACTTCAACAGATCAGGGGGATGTAGCGGAGAGTCAAGCTACTGCAAAAGTTTTAGGCTATAAACCAATCAGCTCTTTAAAGAGTTATTTTGGACATACGCTGGGGGCGTGTGGAGCTATTGAAGCTTGGCTAAGCATCGAAATGATGAATCGTGGCCGTTTTATTCCAACTTTAAATCTAGATGAAATCGACCCACTATGTGGTGAACTGGATTATATCGTTCAGCAGCCGAGAAATTTGGATGCTGACATTATTATGAGCAATAACTTTGCTTTTGGCGGAATTAATACTTCGCTTATTTTTAAACGTGTTAAACAATAAGGAACACAACAATGTTAAATAAAAAACTTTTATTTGTAGCAATGCTAAGTGCGGGTTTTACTGCCACTGTTCAGGCTGGAGATGAAGTACATCAGTTAAATTTTAAAGAAGCTGTAGACCGTGCGGTTGCAGATGGGACGCTGGATGGTTCGGTAAAGTTTTATTTAAAAGGTACAAAGTCTGGTGGTAAAGTTATTCAAAAAGATGCGGTAACCAATAAAAAGACCAATGGTTTTGGTAAGTCGGCAGCAACGTCTTGTGACTGGGTTTTACGTTCAGCACTGATCCAAATGCAAAACAATGCTAAAGCACAAGGGGCAAACGCCGTGACCAATATTGTGAGCTATTTTAAAGCCAATGAAACCACAAGTACCACAACTTACGATTGCTATAAAGGTGCCATGATGGCGGGTGTTGCATTAAAAGGCGATGTAGTTAAATTCTAATCATTTAAAGTAAGGTCGAGATAATGTCTAAGCGTAAAATTGAAGTCTACACACAGGCATTATCTCAGCTTCTTTTAAAATCGAAACAAGATTTCCCCGACTTCCGTACATTTAATCATTATAAAAAACAACAAATACAGAGTGTCAGAAATAGACTGATTGCAGAGAAACTACAACTCAATTCAACGGAATTGGAGTTTGCCAAGCATGAACATGGTAAACCTTATTTGTTAAATCATAATTTGCATTTTAATCATTCACATAGCCAACAATTCTACGCTTTAGCCATGAGTGAACAGGTTAAAAATATTGGTGTAGATGTTGAGGAGCTTGATCGAAATGTACGTTTAGATGCATTAGCAAAACATGCTTTTCATCCCGATGAATATGCAACGTGGCTAAGTTTAGACCAAGATAGAGAATATTGGTTCAAAGTCTGGACCACTAAAGAAGCGGTTCTAAAAGCATCAGGACTAGGCATACGTTTAGATTTAAATACATTAAATACTCAAGCGCACCCTACAGACCAAGGGGGAATCTGTTCTCATCCACTGAATGGTACATTTGCTTATCAGAATTTTATTGTTGGCAATATGATGTTAACCGTGGCGTGGCGTTCAGAGTTATCTTGCCGAGGTTTCCAGTTTCCATCTATTCAGCTTCATTCACTTGATCGTTAATAAGTGAAATAGCGTACATAAAAAAAACCGCGTATTACGCGGTTTTTTTACTAAAAGGAAAAGCTAAAATTAAGCTTGGCCTTCAACAGCAGCAGCTTGAGCACGTTGCATGTTCGCTTCAAACTCTGCATCAAAGTTGATTGGAGTAAGAAGTAACTGTGGGAAGCTACCTTTAGTGACTAAATCATTTACAGCTTCACGCAAGAACGGGAACAAAATATTTGGGCAATATGCGCCTAAAATATAAGGTAAACGCTCTTCTTCAATATTATCGATCAAGAAAATACCTGATTGAGTTACATCTACAATGAACGCTGTTTCGTTGTCGTTATCAGCTTGTACCACAACTTTTAAAGAAACTTCAAAGTGAGTCGGGTCAATCTTTTCTGCAGCAGAAGAAAGATTGATATTAAGTTCAGGTTGCCATTGTTTAGTGAAAACCTGCGCCCCAGGAACCTCAAAAGAAATATCTTTTGTATAAATACGCTCTAAAGCTAATTGTGGTTGAACTTGTTGTTCTTCGCTCATTGTTTTTTCCTTAATATGGATGCGATGTTAAGCCAATAATTCGTCGAGTTTACCTTCACGCTCTAAAGCATAAAGTTGGTCAAAACCACCGATAAACTGATCGTTAATGAAAATTTGTGGGACAGTACGATGATTTGTGCGTTGCATTAATTCAACACGTAATTCGGGTGCTTCAACAGAAAGATTTACTTCTTTATAAGCAACACCTTTACGCTCAAGTAACTGTTTAGCACGAACGCAATACGGGCATACAGAAGTTGAGTAAACAATGACGTTTGCAGCCATGATAATTCTCCTTAAGCTTTTGGTTTGCTTTTAACAAGAGGTAAGCCTTGTGCTTTCCAGTTACTGATACCACCATCAAGACGATAGCTATCGTGGTGAGCAACTTTTTGCAAAGCACTTCCAGCAACTTGCCCCAAGTTGCAAATAAATACCAATGGACGGTCACTTGCTTTTAATTCTTCAGCATGACTTGCAATTTGGCTATACGGAATATTGCGACTACCGCTAATATGACCTTCGCGGAAATCTTTGCTATCGCGTAAGTCAATTAAAAGCGCATTTTTCGCTTTCACTAAAATACCAAGCGACTGTGGAGAAATTTTACGACCGTTACGTTGACCTTCAAAAATGAAGAACAACACGATCAAGACTCCGAGCGTACCAAACAAAATGGGGTGATTCCCCATAAACTCTAACCAGCGTTCCACAAGTCACCTAAAAAAATTAAAAACAAAATTGACCTAGAGTATAGCGTATATAGATGGTGATCAAAATCACCACTTCAAGGGCAAATAGGGCAGAAAATCAGTTTTTTTGCTGTGCTTCTTGAATCTCGTCGATTAAACGCAAAAAGCTATCTAGACGTCGCGGCAAAATTTCACCAGCTTCGACTGCATGTTTTAAGCCACAATTCTTTTCATGAGTGTGCGTGCAATTACGGAATTGGCAAGAACCCAGATGCGCTGCAATATCTGGAAAGCCCATACGAATTTTATCTAAATCGAGATGCCAAAGCCCAAACTCACGAATTCCCGGAGAATCAATTAAGGCACCATTTTTACCGAAGTTGATTAAGCGCGTAGAGGTTGTTGTGTGTTGTCCAAGTGCAGAGTTTTCAGAAATAACATTGGTTTTTTGCTCTGCATCTGGAATGAGCACGTTAATTAAAGAACTTTTTCCTACGCCTGATTGCCCTACAAATGCTACAGTTTCACCATCTAAACGTTCAGATAAAGCAGAGATATCACCTTTTTTAGACTGACAAATCATCACCTCATAACCCAAAGTTTTATATTCTTCTAATAGAGTGAGAATTGGGTCATTTTCAGTGAGTAAATCAGATTTATTGAGGACCAAAAGAGCAGGAATATTAGCGTCTGCACAAGCAACTAAATATCGATCGATTAGTGTTGGAGCTGGTTCAGGCAGTGGTGAAAATACAATCACAATCAAACTGATGTTTGCAGCCACTGGTTTAACTTTGTGATAGCGGTCAGGACGAGTGAGTAAAGAGGTGCGCGGGTGAATGGCTGTAATAATACCTAAACCCGTATTTGGGTCAGCTTGCCATTTAACACGATCGCCAGTGACCAATAACTCAAGGTTAGTTCGAGTATGACAGCGCCAAACACTATTGAGTTCGATCGGTTTCCAGAATGGTTCTGGTTCTCCTTCGGCAACTTGTGGTTTTTCTGGGTGATGCTCAGGTACAGAGAGGGCTTGTACTTCAAGTTGACGACCGTAGTGTTGTACAACGAGTCCGTCCAGATCCTGTGAAGTATCGATCTCTTCTTGGCGAGTTTTATGCTGTTTTTCAATACGACGTTGCTGTTGTTCAGTTAAACGACGCTTACGAATTAAAGCCATTCATATCCCAAAAAAACCATTGTTTGAAGACCGCAAAAATAGCATGAAGCAGCTATAGAATTACAGCGCGGAAGCAAGAAATTTGCTACTATTGATGTTTTTACGGCATTTTAGAACGTACATTCATGAGCAGTACTTTAAATACACGATTAATTTGGATTGATCTGGAAATGACCGGATTAGATACCGATAATGACCAAATTATTGAAATCGCAACAATTATTACAGATGATCATTTAAATGTACTTGCCGAAGGTCCAGTTTTGGCTATTCATCAACCTGATCGTATTTTAAATGCAATGGATGAATGGAACACTCGTCAACATGGGCAGTCTGGCCTGATTGAACGAGTTCGACGCAGTAAATTAACAGCTCGTGATGCTGAGTTACAAACTTTAGAATTCCTAAAAAAATGGGTTAATCCAAAAGTTTCACCAATGTGCGGTAACTCAATCTGTCAGGACCGCCGTTTCTTACACCGTCTTATGCCTGAACTAGAGCAGTATTTCCACTATCGTAATCTTGATGTATCTACGGTAAAAGAACTTTCAAAACGCTGGCGTCCTGAAATCATGAGCGGTTTGAAAAAGAATGCATCGCATTTGGCAATGGATGATATTCGTGACTCGATTTCCGAGTTGAAATATTACCGTGAATACTTCTTTATCATGAACACTGACGGTAAAGATTAATAACCTTACCAGAGTGATATGAAAGGGAGGCTATTGCCTCCTTTTTTATTATTTAAGGGCCTTGTTACAATAATGCCGATCGCCTGATTTGGCTTTCATATTCATTTTGCTTAAAATGATGTTTTAAATTTTTATTATAAAAAGAGAGCATTTATGCAAAGTAATAACCCGATATTGACCCGTGTTGAAACGGTCAGTGACTATAGTCAACCGATGACTGTGCAAGGTGCGATTCAAAAATCTGTAATGTTGACAGTCATTGCTGCTGCGGTGGGTGTCGCTTTATTTTTCTATGCAGCCTTTACTGCAAATGTTGGTATTGCTTACGCGGCTTCAATTGTAGGTGCAATTGGGGGCTTGGTTTTAGCTTTAATTACAACGTTTAAACCAACGACTGCGCCAACATTGGCAATTCCGTATGCCTTATTTGAAGGGGCTTTTTTAGGTGGTATTTCCTTTACTTTCCAGTTGAAGTACCCAGGTGTACCTCTTCAGGCTTTATTAGCGACCTTTGTCACCACTTTGGTGATGTTTGGTCTATATAAATTCCAAATTATTCGCGCAACTGAAAAGTTCAAGTCAGTTGTAATCTCTGCATCTTTGGCGATCTTTATTGTATTTATTGTGCAGATGGTTATGCGTTTAGCATTTGGTTCAAGTGTTCCTTATATTTTTGAAAGCAACTGGTTAGGTATTGGTTTTGCTGCATTTGTTGCAGTGATTGCTTCACTTAACCTGATTTTAGATTTTGATTTAATTGAAACTAATGCAGCATATCGTGCGCCAAAATTCATGGAATGGTTGTGTGGTATCGCATTACTTGCAACTTTAGTGTGGATGTATATTTCTTTCTTACGCTTACTTGGCTTATTGTCTGACGACTAAGATTGAATTCATCTAGAAGTCGCTCCTCATCAGGAGCGATTTTTTTTCGTGCGATTTTTGAAAAAAGATGCATTATGCAATTTCGAAAACCGCCGAATATTGGCATTATGCTTGAAATTGTTTTGAGTGAGATCGGCATGACACAAGGACTTTTAGCAGGTAAGCGCTTTTTGATTGCAGGCGTTGCTAGTAAATTATCAATTGCTTTTGGTATTGCCCAAGCATTACACCGTGAAGGTGCAGAGCTTGCGTTTACTTATCCAAACGAAAAATTAAAAAAACGTGTGGATGAATTTGCTGAGCAATTCGGTTCTAAGCTTGTGTTTCCATGTGATGTTGCTGTTGATGCTGAAATTGATAATGCATTTGCAGAACTTGCAAAACATTGGGATGGTGTAGACGGTGTTGTACACTCAATTGGCTTTGCACCTGCACATACACTTGACGGTGATTTCACTGACGTGACTGACCGTGAAGGTTTTAAAGTTGCTCATGACATCAGCGCATACAGCTTTGTTGCAATGGCACGTGCTGCAAAACCTTTATTACAAGCTCGCCAAGGTTGTTTATTAACTTTGACTTACCAAGGTTCTGAGCGCGTTATGCCTAACTACAACGTAATGGGTATGGCAAAAGCTTCTTTAGAAGCTGGTGTTCGTTACTTGGCATCAAGCTTAGGTGTTGATGGTATCCGTGTAAACGCGATTTCTGCGGGTCCAATCCGTACTTTAGCTGCTTCTGGTATTAAATCTTTCCGTAAAATGTTAGATGCCAATGAAAAAGTTGCGCCGTTAAAGCGTAATGTAACTATTGAAGAAGTAGGTAACGCAGCGTTGTTCCTATGCTCACCTTGGGCTTCAGGTATTACTGGCGAAATTCTATATGTAGATGCTGGTTTCAATACTGTAGGTATGAGCCAATCTATGATGGATGATGAATAAGTTTTAAAATTTATTCAGCCATAAAAAAGCCGTAGTTGAAGGACTACGGCTTTTTTAATTGGTACAGGTTATTGCGGCAGTTCTTTTACAGGTGAACCACCTAAAGCTTGCATGAGAGTGACATACGCGTTGTATTGGCTTTGCTTGGTTTCAACGAGGCTTAAGCGCGCAGTACGAGTGGTTTGCTGTGCATCAAGAAGTGTTTTTAATGCAACAGCACCATAACGGTAGCGGACTTCAGTTAAACGTTCGGTTTTTTCTGCAAGTTCAACATTACGTTCTTGTAACGCTACTTGCTTGTCGAGTTCTGTACGACTCGATAAAGCATTTTCTACATCAGCAAAAGCCTGATAAAGCGTTTGGCGATATTGAATAATCGCTTTCTCATAATCCAGATTGCTAATCGCGATATCTTTTTTCATATCGTTATATTGCAAAAATGGTAAGCTCAAACTTGCACCTAAAGTTAGAGCAGGGTTACGTAACAACTCCGTTAATGATGTGCTGCTTGAACCTAAACTACTGGTTAAGCTAATCGAAGGGTAGTAGCTTGCTTTGGTTGCATCTTTAGTTGCTAATGCTTTTCTTAAGCGTAGCTCACTTGCTTGCAAATCAGGGCGGCGCGATAAAATATCGGCGGGTAAGCCAGCCCCAATTGCAGGTAGAGCGGTGCGTGGTAAACGTTTTGGCTCTTGAATATTTAATTGTTGCAATGGTTCATGCAATAACACTGCGATGGCTGTGCGTGTTTCAACTAGTTGTTGTTCAATTTGGCTTAAGCTTGCTTTTTGGCTTTGCACTGATTGTTCTGCTTGAGTCAGATCTACACCTGAAACGGCACCAGCTTTATATTGAATTTGAACCAAGTCATAAAGCTTTTGAGACGTTGCTAGGCTTTGCTGAGCAGTCGCATAACGTTCATTTAAATAACCCAGTTGCCAATAGAGTTTGGCAGTGGTTGCAATTAAGCTTTGTCCAGTAGCTTGTAAGTCTTGTTCGGTTGCTAAAGCTTCCCATTTACTTGCTTCGGTTTGGCGTGCAAGCTTGCCAAACAAGTCAAGCTCATAGCTTACTCCAGCGCTCATTGAAAGACCTTTAGCACTGTCATCTCCCGAATTTAAATCGAAAGAATGTCCTGTAGAAACACTAGAACTGGTACGCAAGCCTTGTTTGTTTGCCGTTAGATCAGCTTGTAAACGAGCTTGCTTTAAGGCAATACCTGCAACTGCTAAATCACTGTTACGTTCTAATACATTGCTCACAAGCTGATTGAGCTGCGCATCGTTAAAAAGGGTCCACCAACGATCAGAGTATTGATCGGCAGACATGGTTTTTGTTTTTGCTGTGTCATATTGAAAGCTACCCGGAACTTGTACCGCAGGTGCTTCATAAGGTGTTTTTACTACAGCTGCACATCCTACAAGAGAACCTGTGAGAAGAAGTGCTGTGCTGAGTTTAGCCATAGAGAAAGACATGCAATTTTCCTTATTCTCGAGATAGTGCGGCAACAGGGTCAAGTTTCGCGGCATTCTTAGCTGGTAAGAAACCAAAAACGACACCAATCAGTGTTGAACAGACAAATGCTGCAATAATAGAAGTGCTTGAATAAGCCACGCTAAAGTTACCGCCAGCAAATTTATTAATAAGTTGCCCAAGGCCAAGCGATAGTAAGACGCCAAGCACGCCACCAATTAAACACACCAAAATTGCTTCAATCAGGAATTGCTGCAAAATATCACTTTGACGAGCACCTACGGCCATACGTACACCAATTTCTTGAGTACGTTCGGTCACCGAAACCAACATAATATTCATGACCCCGATACCACCAACAACCAATGAAATTACGGCAATTGCTGAAACTAGAAGCGTCATTGTGCTAGTCGTTTTCTCAATGGTTTGACGGATACTGTCACTGTTCATGGTGAAAATATCTTGTGCACCATGGCGCTGGGTTAATAAGTTAACGATGGCATTTTCTGCGGCAGCAGTTGAATATTTATCATTAATACGAACCACGATATTACGTACATTCGACTGACCCAACATACGGCTCATTACGGTTGTATAAGGCATATAGACATTTAGAGTGTCATCTGAGCCCATACCGCTTGTCTGCGGTTCTACAACACCAATAATACGAGCAGGTACACTACCGAGCAGTACCACTTGACCGATTGGGTTGGTACCGTCACTAAAAAATTGTTTTTGAGTATTAGTATCAATGACTACATCTTGTGAGCGATCACGAACACTACGTTGGTCAAAAGTTTGCCCATCTTTAAAGACCAAACCTTTTACATCGAAATAATCATTACTCACACCATTAATGGTCGCATTTGCTTCATTTTGTTGGTAACGCATAGTTTTGGATGTACTAACCATTGGACTGACCGCACTGACATAAGGCTGAGTCATTAACGCATCAGCATCGGCAGGAACCAAAGTCTTAAAACTTGCAGTTTTTGAGTTGTCACCAAAACCACGGCCCTGAAATACCGTAATTGTATTTGTTCCGAGACTACTAATATTGCTTAAAATTTGCTGTTGAGAGCCTTTACCTAAAGCGACCACTGTAACAACAGACGCAATACCAATAATGATCCCAAGCATGGTTAAAAAAGTACGCATGCGATGGGCATTCATAGACAGTAAAGCCATTTGAAAGGCTTCTGATAAACGGTCTAAAGTAGAACGCCATGCAGAAATACTTTTGCCTTTCTTCTGTTTACCTTGTAAAGCAGGAGCGGCATCAGGATCAGATTTGATCGGTTCAGCTGCTTGATCTGGAACGTTAGGACGATCACTAATAATTTCTCCGTCACTAATCTCGATAATACGAGTCGCATTTTTTGCAACTTGCATATCATGAGTGACTAAAATAATAGTGTGACCTGCGGCATTGAGTTCACGCAAAATACGCATCACCTCAACACCACTATGAGAGTCGAGTGCTCCTGTCGGTTCATCTGCCAGAATAACGTCACCGCCATTCATGAGTGCACGGGCAATAGACACACGTTGCTGCTGACCACCAGAAAGTTGGCTTGGCCTATTGAGTGTTTTAGTACCTAAACCTAATTCGGTCAGTAGAGCTGTGGCGCGTTGTTTACGTTCAGAAGGGGTAACCCCTGCATAAACAGCGGGAACTTCAACGTTACCTTCAGCAGATAAGTCACCAAGTAAATGGTAGCGCTGGAAAATAAAACCAAAATATTCACGGCGTAGTCGAGCGAGCTGATCAGGCTCAAGTTTACCCGTTTCTTGCCCATTAACCTTATAACTACCACTCGTAGGTCGGTCCAAACAACCCAAAATATTCATGAGGGTCGATTTACCAGAACCAGACTGGCCGACAATGGCAACCAGTTCACCTTCATAGATAGTTAGGTCAATGCCTTTTAAAATTTGTATCGTGCTTTCGCCAGCAGGGAATTCCCGGACCAGATTGCTGACTTCAAGCAAAGCTTGTTTTGTCATGCTTACATTCCCATTGGGCCACGGCGACGGTTATTACCACTATTTGCAGAAGCAGCAGAAGTATCTGAGCTATCAGCAATTACAACTTGGTCACCTTGTTTTAATCCAGCAAGAACTTGCGCATTTACCCGGTTATTAATACCCACCAAAATTTGAGTCGGTTTGGTTGTACCATCTGCTTGTAAAATACGTACTACGCTTAGCGTTGCTTTACCTTGTTCAACCAGTTGTTTTTGTTCAGCAGTTAAATTTAAGCGTTCTAAACGAGCACCATTACCTTGATGTTTGCGTTCTGTACTTGGGGTAGAACTTGCTTTCTCAGATGACTGACCGGATTTTCTTTGACCAGAAAATTGTTTAGTACTTAAAGCAGAAGATGGAACCAATAAAGCATTTTTAGCTGAATTTAATACGATATAAACTTGTGCAGTCATATCAATACGCAGTTTACCATCGGTATTTGGCACATCGAATAAGGCATTATAGTAGACAGCCGAACTGGTCGTTGAACTTGTATTACTTGTTGATTCGCTCGAAATTGAGTCAGGAGCAGGCTCAATCTGGCGTAATGTTGCATAGCGTTTGGTGTCATCGCCTAGAGTTGTAAAGTAGACCTGTTGCCCTTTTTCAACTTTCATAATGTCAGCTTCACTGACTTGTGCCTTAATCGTCATGTTTTGTAGTTTTGCAATTTTAACGATGGTCGGTGCACTTTGGTTTGCGTTTACGGTTTGGCCTTCTTCGGTCACAATCGCGACTACCGTTCCATCAGTTGGAGCAACAATACGTGTATAACCAATATTGGTTTGAGCCGTAGATTTTGTCACTTTGGCAGATTCGATTTGTGCATCTAATGCTTTAATTTGCGCCTGAGCTGTTTTATAGCTTGCCTCAGCCGATTCTAAATCTGCACGCGGCGTTGCATCTTGCGCATACATTTGTTGCTGACGGCGGTATTCAAGTTGTTTCTCATTTAAAGATGCAACTTGTTGAAGACGCTGTGCTTCTAAATTTTTAATGTTTGCATCAGAAGTTTTTAGGCTGTTTTCTTGGGTTGTTGAGTCAATTTGAGCAATAAGTTGACCTTGCTTAACTTGATCACCCAACTGCACATACATCTTTTTAACCTGACCAGATACCTGCGCACCTACGCTAATGAGTTTGGTTGCATCAAGTGTACCTGTCGCAAGTACATTATTTTCAATATCCCCACGCGTCACCTCAGCAGTAATATATTGAGGCTGTTGCTGTTTAGGTTTTAAAAACTTCCAAGCTAATACAGCAATAATTGCTATACAGACGATGATAATAACAAGTTTGATTGGCTTTATTTTTGGCATGGTGAGAGGTCGAAAAGTTTAAAATTTAATTGAGTATAAAAGCGAAATGAGGATAAAACGTGAATTTTTATGATAATTCAAGAATGAAGAAAAATGATTCGGCCGAATTACTGTATAAATAATGTTTTTCCACATAATTCAGCAATCGCTTGCTGCATTAAATGTTGGGCATTTTCATTTGACATTCCTTTAATTGCCGCATCAATTTGCAATAGAAGGGTAGACCAGCCTAAAAATTGTTGAGGATTTAATCTTCTTAACGCTTGTTGATATAAGCTGACTTTGGTTTTCCAGATGCCAAGTTGTAAGGCATTATGGGGCTGCTCAAATAATTGCATCAATAAACGCATTTCTTTACTTAAAGTCCATAAAATCAGACTTTCTGGTTCGCCAGCAGCAATTAAATATTGAAAAATTTTAATGGATTGAGCGAGATTACCTTCTAATAAGGCATCGCTTAAATCGTAAGTGGTGTAACGAGATTGATCTTGTAGACAAGCATATAACTGTTCAATTTGAATCA
This sequence comes from Acinetobacter pittii, assembly GCF_034067285.1. NCBI lineage: Bacteria > Pseudomonadati > Pseudomonadota > Gammaproteobacteria > Moraxellales > Moraxellaceae > Acinetobacter > Acinetobacter pittii. The sequence continues at coordinate 3,126,728 of NZ_CP139286.1, read as the reverse complement.
GTTGTTGGTCTGGAAAAGTGTCTCTTACACGCATCAAGCTATTTTTAGCTGCAAGCAAGTTGTGCTCGTGATGTTGCATGAGCCATTGCCAAGCGTCATTGTCGAGTTGAATTTCAAGTTTTTCTGCTTCAACAGATAAAATTCTTTGACGGTCTTGCGGATAGTTTGCGGTTAGGGCAACGACAACACCATTTGCTTCAACAACTTGGAAAAAAGCAGACTTTAAACTACTACTATCTTGCTTAGGTAAAACAATTAAAAGTAGGTTAGTTTCATTATGCTGGATATAACTTTTAAGTTGTTTTAATCCATTTGCATCAGGTTTTATATTGCCATGTACTTCAATTGCGAGCTGCTGAGAAAATAAAGATAAGCTGTTAAGTGCATTAAAAACATTTTTCCAGTCGCTCACGCTACTAATATCATAGCGCTGTCTTTCAACTTCTTGTTGTTGCCAACTTTTACGAAAAGTATCTAATAAATTTTGTTCCAGCAAAGGTTCTTGGCCGTGTAAAATCCACGCACCCCGTGCTTCCGGAATGCGTTTCAAGGCTTGTAAATAGTCAATTTTCATTGCTGGTAAAAAATAAAGATTAAGGCTGAGCTTTTGGTAAACGGTTTGCTGAAATCTGACGAGTAATTTGCTGTGCAATGTCATCAATCACAATACGCTGCAAATAAGATTCTTGCTGATTTTCGGTATTAACCGTTGCAAGATCATATTGATAACTACGAGATGCAGTTAACGAACGTGGTTCTGTAATTTTATTACCCTGACGGTCTTCAATCTGGAAGGTTACAGTTAAACGTAATAATACTTCCGTTAATTTACCGTTTAAAAGCTGACGACGTGGAGTGTACTCTAAAACACGGAGTACGTAAGCATCGTTATCATTGCTGAGTTGAACACCATTTGCAGCTAAATATACTTTTAACTGCGTTTCCAAGTCATCAGTTTTTGCTGGTAACTCAAGGCTTAATTTTTTATAAACAAGCGGAGTTGCAGTCGGGTTGCTTCCTTTTAAATGAAAGCCACACCCGACTAAGCCTGCACTAAGGCCTAAGGTCAAAACAACAGCGGCTAAACGTTTGGCAAAGTGCATGCTTGATCCTCTCATTAATAACTTTAATTAAACCACGAGGTTAACTAATTTATTTGGAACCACAATTTCTTTCTTTGTTGGTCCTGTTAAGAATTGTTGAACTTCTGGTAAAGCTTTAGCTTGAGCTAATAGATCTTCTTTAGAAATATCAACAGAAACTTCAAGTTTACCGCGAAGTTTACCGTTAACCTGTACAACAATCGTTTGGGTATTGCGAGTTAATGCAGCAGCATCGACTTCGGGGAATGTTGCCTCTGTCACATCTGTACCAAACTGAGCCAATAATGTTTGACTTAAATGTGGTGCAAATGGAGCAAGTAAAGTTAACAGTGTGGTAATCGCTTCACGTTCTACAGCAACGTCGTTGTCGTCTTTTGCTTCAAACTTATTGCTTGCATTTAACAATTCCATCAAAGCAGCAATTGCAGTGTTGAATGCATGGCGACGTTCAATGTCATCACTTACTTTTTGAATAGTTTCGTGAGTCTTACGACGTAAATCTTGAGCATCTTTAGATAAGTTAGCTGCATCAATCGTAGAGGTTTGGTTACCTTTTTCAAGGAAGCTTGCTACAAGACGCCATACACGTTTCAAGAAACGATTTGCTCCTTCAACACCTGCATCAGACCATTCTAAAGATTGATCTGGTGGAGCAGCAAACATCATGAATACACGTGCTGTATCTGCGCCGTATTGATCAATAATCGCTTGTGGGTCAATACCGTTATTTTTCGACTTAGACATTTTTTCTTGTCCGCCGATAATCACTTCTTGACCGTCACCTGAATATTTCGCAGAAATGATGCGACCTTTTTCGTCACGCTCTAATTCGATGTCAGCAGGGTTAAACCAAGTTTTCTTACCATTTTCTGCTTCACGATAGAATGTATCTGCAAGTACCATGCCTTGAGTTAACAAGTTGGTAAATGGTTCATTACCTTGTACGACACCTTCATCACGCATTAATTTGTGGAAGAAACGTGCATAAAGTAAGTGAAGAATCGCGTGCTCAACACCACCAATGTATTGGTTTACAGGAAGCCAGTTTTGAGCTGCTTCAGGTTTAACCATACCACCAGTAAAGTCTGGAGAAGCATAGCGTGCGTAGTACCAAGATGACTCTACAAATGTATCTAAAGTATCTGTTTCACGGCGTGCATCGCCACCACAGCAAGGACATTTAGTTTCATAGAATTCAGGCATTTTATTTAATGGGTTACCTGAACCATCTGGAACAACGTCAGTTGGTAATACAACCGGAAGCTGGTCTTCTGGAACTGTGACTTGACCACAAGTATCACAGTTAATCATTGGAATTGGACAACCCCAGTAACGTTGACGAGAAACACCCCAGTCACGTAAACGGAATTGAACTTTAGAATTTGCTAAACCTTGTGGTTCTAATTTTGCAAGGAATGCATCGAAAGCAGCTTGGAACTCTAAACCGTCAAACTCACCTGAATTAACAAGTTTACCTTCTTTAGAACCGTACCATTCTTGCCATTCAGTTGCAGAGTAGTCTGCATCGTCAGCACCTTTGGCATCAATCACTTGTTTAATTGGCAAATTGAATTTGTTGGCAAATTCAAAATCACGTTCGTCATGTGCCGGTACAGCCATGACTGCGCCAGAACCATAAGACATTAATACGTAGTTTGCGATCCAGACAGGAAGCTCTTCACCAGTTACAGGGTGCTTTACAAACAAACCTGTTGCCATGCCTTTTTTCTCGGCTGTTGCCAAGTCCGCTTCTGCAACTGAACCCATGCGGCATTCTTCAATAAATGCAGCCAATTCAGGGTTGTTTTCAGCAGCTTTAAGCGCAAGAGGGTGTTCTGCCGCAACAGCAACATAAGTCACACCCATAAGCGTGTCAGCACGTGTTGTATAAACAGTTAAGCCATCAGCATAAATTTCGGTATTGGCAGATGGGAAAGTAATTTCCATGCCTGTAGAGCGACCAATCCAGTTACGTTGCATGGTCAACACTTGTTGAGGCCAGCCGTCCTGTAAAGTGTCAAGATCGTCTAGTAATTCTTGTGCATAGTCCGTAATACGGAAGTAGTACATTGGAATATCGCGTTTTTCGACCAATGCACCTGAGCGCCAGCCACGACCATTTTCAACTTGCTCGTTTGCTAAAACTGTTTGATCAACCGGATCCCAGTTTACTGTTGAAAGCTTGCGGTAGATGAGGCCTTTTTTATAAAGCTGAACAAATAACCATTGTTCCCAGTGATAATACTCTGGTGTACAAGTTGCAAATTCGCGATCCCAGTCTACAGATAGACCTAATTTTTTTAATTGGTCACGCATGTAGGCAATGTTTTCAAATGTCCATTTTGCCGGAGCAACTTTATGGGCAATTGCAGCGTTTTCCGCCGGTAAACCGAATGCATCCCAACCCATTGGTTGTAATACAGTTTCACCTTTTAAACGGTAAAAACGGCTAATCACATCACCAATTGTATAGTTACGCACATGCCCCATATGCAGCTTGCCACTTGGGTAAGGAAACATTGACAGGATGTAGCGATGTTTACCTTCGACAGTGTCGGCAACTTTAAAGACTTTACGATTTTCCCAATCTTGTTGAACTGATGGTTCAATCGTGTTTGCTTGATATTCGGGGTCAATGTGAGAAATAGTCATAGACGTAAGCTATACAACAAAAATTGATATTAAAGATTGTTGCACAGCATAGCGCAAAATCGACAAAAATGCAGTTTTGGGATGGATTTATTTTCCGTTAAAAATTAAACAGGAATAAACCTGAAAAAAGTAGGGCAGACATAAAAAAAGAAAAGTGGAAAAATCAAATAAGATGAAAAAATAGTCAGTTAAAAAATAATCATAGAAAAGTGTTTCTTTAATCTTGACTTTAGTGAATTAAACAACAAAAATGCTTCCTTTAGTTTTATATGCGATTATTTGATCACCCTTCGAATAACCGTCATGTTTTGTAATAGACATTCTCTCTAGCCGAGAGATTGATTTTACTTAAAGTATGTATATCCAGACATGCTTTATTAATGTTAAAAAAGCTTATACGGCTGAAAAACAGAAATTTTTCTATTGCAACGAAAACTAGACAATATGTGTGCTATAACAGTGCAGACAATTCAATGAATGAAACACTATTTGTGCCTTCCATAAATAGTGATAAAGATTTTAGGGTGAATCACGTTGGAACTTTTATCTGGTGGTGAAATGCTCGTTCGTGCTCTTGCGGACGAAGGCGTTGAACATGTTTTTGGTTATCCAGGCGGCGCTGTATTACATATTTATGATGCGCTATTTCAACAAGACAAAATTAATCATTACCTCGTACGTCATGAACAAGCTGCTGGTCATATGGCAGATGCTTACTCGCGTGCTACAGGTAAGACTGGCGTAGTACTGGTCACTTCTGGACCTGGCGCAACTAATACTGTGACTCCAATTGCAACAGCTTATATGGACTCAATCCCAATGGTGATTTTGTCTGGCCAGGTTGCATCACATCTTATTGGTGAAGACGCTTTCCAAGAAACTGACATGGTAGGTATTTCACGTCCGATCGTGAAACATAGTTTCCAAGTTCGTCACGCAAGTGAAATTCCTGCAATTATCAAAAAAGCATTTTATATCGCATCAAGTGGTCGTCCTGGCCCTGTTGTCGTCGATATTCCGAAAGATGCGACTAATCCTGCAGAAAAATTTGCGTACGAATATCCTGAAAAAGTGAAGATGCGTTCTTATCAGCCACCTTCACGTGGTCATTCTGGTCAAATTCGTAAAGCGATTGATGAGCTTTTAAGTGCAAAACGTCCTGTAATTTATACGGGTGGTGGTGTTGTTCAAGGTAATGCATCAGCATTATTGACTGAACTTGCTCATTTACTCGGTTACCCAGTGACTAACACACTTATGGGCCTTGGTGGCTTCCCTGGTGATGATCCACAGTTCATTGGCATGTTAGGTATGCATGGGACTTATGAAGCAAATATGACTATGCATAATGCTGATGTCATTCTTGCTGTAGGTGCTCGTTTTGATGACCGAGTAACTAATAATCCTGCAAAATTCTGTTTGAATGCCAAAGTTATTCATATTGATATTGATCCGGCGAGCATTTCAAAAACAATTATGGCGCACATTCCAATTGTAGGGGCAGTTGAGCCTGTACTTCAGGAAATGTTGACGCAATTGAAACAATTGAATGTGTCTAAGCCAAACCCTGAAGCAATTGCTGCATGGTGGGATCAAATTAATGAATGGCGTAAAGTCCATGGCTTGAAGTTCGAAACACCGACTGATGGCACAATGAAGCCACAGCAAGTTGTTGAAGCTTTATATAAAGCGACCAATGGTGATGCCATCATTACTTCAGATGTGGGTCAACACCAAATGTTTGGTGCGTTGTACTACAAGTACAAACGTCCTCGTCAATGGATTAACTCAGGCGGTTTGGGCACCATGGGCGTAGGTTTACCTTATGCAATGGCGGCAAAGCTTGCTTTCCCTGATCAACAAGTGGTTTGTATTACTGGTGAAGCTTCAATACAAATGTGTATTCAAGAGCTTTCAACCTGTAAGCAATACGGTATGAACGTGAAGATCTTATGCTTGAATAACCGTGCTTTAGGTATGGTTAAACAGTGGCAAGATATGAACTATGAAGGCCGTCACTCAAGCTCATATGTTGAATCATTGCCTGATTTTGGCAAATTGATGGAAGCTTATGGTCATGTGGGTATTCAGATTGATCATGCTGATGAACTAGAGTCAAAGCTTGCTGAAGCAATGGCTATTAATGATAAGTGTGTATTCATTAACGTCATGGTTGATCGCACGGAACATGTTTATCCAATGCTGATCGCAGGTCAGTCTATGAAGGATATGTGGTTAGGTAAAGGGGAGCGTACATAATGAGACATATTATTTCTGTACTCGTTGAAAACGAAGCTGGTGCGCTTTCTCGTTTGGTGGGTTTATTCAGTCAACGTAACTACAACATTGAGACGTTGAATGTAGCTCCAACCGAAGACCCTACGTTATCACGTTTGACGTTAACCACTTATGGTGATGACCATAAGATTGAACAGATTACAAAGCAGCTCAACAAACTTGTTGAAGTTGTAAAAGTAGTAGATTTATCAGAAGGTTCGCACATTGAGCGTGAACTGATGTTGATTAAAGTAAAAGCGTTAGGTGCTTCACGTGCTGAAATTAAGCGTACAGCGGATATTTTCCGTGCGCAAATTGTAGACGTGACCCCAACTACCTATACCATTCAAATAGCAGGGACAACTGAAAAATTAGATGGTTTTATCGATGCGCTTGCAGAAAACACTATTCTAGAAGTCGTTCGTTCAGGTGTATCTGGTATCGCCCGTGGCGAAAAAGTATTAGCCATTTAATTTTTTAAAAAGTATTTTAGCGGAGAACACAAATGCAAATTTTTTACGATAAAGACTGTGACTTATCAATCATCCAAGGCAAGAAAGTAGCGATTATTGGTTACGGTTCTCAAGGTCATGCTCATGCACTTAACCTTAAAGACTCAGGCGTAGACGTAACTGTAGGTTTACGTGCAGGTTCAGCTTCTTGGAAGAAAGCTGAAAATGCTGGTCTTAAAGTTGCAGAAGTTCCTGCTGCAGTTAAGCAAGCTGACCTCGTAATGATTTTGACTCCAGATGAATTCCAATCACAACTTTACCGTGACGTGATTGAGCCAAACATCAAAGAAGGTGCAACTTTAGCATTTGCTCATGGTTTCTCAATTCTTTATAACCAAGTTGTTCCACGTAAAGACTTAGATGTAATCATGGTTGCTCCTAAAGCACCTGGTCACACAGTTCGTTCTGAATACCAACGTGGTTCAGGTGTTCCTGATCTAATCGCAATTCATCAAGATGCTTCTGGTAATGCACGTAACGTTGCTCTTTCTTATGCTTCTGGCGTAGGTGGCGGCCGTACAGGTATTATCGAAACTTCATTCCGTGAAGAAACTGAAACTGACTTATTCGGTGAGCAAGCAGTTCTTTGTGGTGGTGCAGTTGAACTTGTGAAAATGGGCTTCGAAACTTTAGTTGAAGCTGGTTATGCACCTGAAATGGCTTACTTCGAATGTTTACACGAGCTTAAATTGATCGTTGACTTAATGTTCGAAGGTGGTATCGCTGACATGAACTACTCAGTATCTAACAATGCTGAGTACGGTGAATATGTAACGGGTACTGAAGTAATCAACGAGCAGTCTCGTGAAGCGATGCGTAATGCATTAAAACGTATTCAATCTGGCGAATACGCGAAGATGTTCATTCAAGAGGGTGCATTAAATTACCCATCTATGACTGCTCGTCGTCGTCAAAATGCTGCACATGGTATTGAAGTAACTGGTAATAAGTTACGTGCAATGATGCCATGGATCCAAGCAAACAAAATCGTAGATAAAGAAAAGAACTAATTTTCCTTTTCTAATGCTTCAAAAGAACCCTGCTTAAAGCAGGGTTCTTTATTTATATTATTTTTTTATTTGAATGCTACAATTGTGATTAGGTCGTCTTGAATAGATTAAATAAATTCTATATTTTTCATATAATTGGCTGCTTGGTTTTTATTTACTTTATTGATTTATAAAGTAAAAAATACTTGACCAAAAGATAGATAATGTTATTGTTTATAACTGACTGAATAAGTCAAATTTACTAAAATTTCTTTAACATGTTTAATTGTATTTTGGGCAATGAGTTGAACAAAATAAAAAAAAGTATTGAATAATCATGGAAGTCCAATATGGGTCATGTTGATTACGATAGCACAATGATCGTCGGCTCTTTTATTGCAGCTGGCCTCACTTGCTATATTGTAATTTCCATGGAGCAGCTAATATTCAAGCAACTCTATAAAAAGTTTGAATCCTTAATTTTATTCATTAATGGATTGCTACTCGCTTTAGCAATTAGTATTGTTCATATTGTTGGCATACAAGCTTATCATCTGTTTGATACAGCCAACTCGAATATTCCTTTAATTGTCATTTCTTATGCCATTAGTGCATTGTTATCTTGCATTGCGATGTGGTTGACTTCACGTTTTACACTTCCTTTATTTAGACTCATTTTGAGTTCGATTATTATGGGAATTGGAATTTCAGCTTCATATTACATTAGCATGTTGGGCTGGAATATTAATGTTTATAAAAAAGATTACACTTCGTTCTTACTCTTATTTTCTGTATTAATTGCAATGAGTGGTTCGGGGTTAGCGTTTTTACTCGCCTATAAATTAAAAGATACCGAACGATATCGCTTAACCTTAAAAATCGCATTTTCGATAATGATGACCTTAAGCATCATGGGGATGCACTATACTGCTCTTATTGCGACGAATATTACTGATAAATTTATTAGCCAATATCAGGCTGAACATGACTTATTACTATTTACAATTATTCTAGTCACCTGTTTGGTACTCGTAGCAAGTTTTATTGTGGCAATGTTAGAACAACGCCTCATGCAACAAAATTTAGAATTGCGCAAAGCAAATAAAGAATTAGCTAATTTATCTATACAAGACAATTTAACCAAGCTGCCAAATCGCCTTTATTTAGTTGATTATGCTGAAGTATTGCTTTCAGATCATCGATATAAAGATCAAAAAATTGCTTTTTTATATATTGATTTAGACCGTTTTAAATCAGTGAATGATGCATTTGGGCATCATGTAGGTGACCAACTCCTCATTCAAATGGCAAATCGTTTACACTGGCAACTCAATGAGAAATGTAAACTACTTAGAATTGGTGGCGATGAGTTTTTGCTTATTGCAGAAAATACCAATGCAGATGAAGCTGTTGTGTTGGCCGAGAAAGTTTTACAGTTGATTCAGGAAAGTTATCAGATTTCTGGTAAAGAAATTAATATTTCTGCGAGTTTAGGAGTAGCACTCTTTCCTGAGCATGGACAAAATGTTCAAGACTTACTCATGAACGCTGATGCCGCGATGCTCATGTCTAAAGAGCAGGGCCGGAATACTTACACCATTTTCAGTTATTCAACTCATCAACAAGAAACAAGAAGCCAGTCAAAACTGATCAATGATCTTTATAAAGCCGTAGAAGAAAAGCAATTCATCTTATATTACCAACCAAAATTTAATACGAATCTTGAAGTGTGCGGCGTGGAAGCATTAATCCGTTGGAATCATCCAGCTTTAGGAATACTCACCCCACATATGTTCATAGAGGGTGCAGAAAAAACAGGTTTGATCATTCCAATGGGATATTGGGCACTTGAACAAGCTTGCCTGCAAATTCAGGAATGGGAACGCAGTAATACGCCATTTTATCCAGTTGCAGTGAATCTGTCGGCACTGCAATTTGAAAATAAAAAGTTATTTAGTACACTCGAAGCATTGTTAAAAAAATATCAAATTCAACCTCATCACTTAATTGTTGAGATTACTGAATCAACAGCAATGCGGCATATTGATTTAAGTATTCGAGCCTGTGAGCGACTGCGAGACATGGGCATTCGAGTTGCAATTGACGACTTTGGAACTGGGCATTCGAGTTTCTTGTATTTAAAAGATTTACCAGTAGATGAATTGAAAATTGATCGCGGCTTTATTGTCGATTTAAAGCCAGGTTCTAAAGAAGAAGTGATTCTAGAAAGTATTATTCATTTAGCTAAAAAGTTGGGTTTAACCGTAACTGCCGAAGGAGTAGAAACTCAACAGCAGGTTGAGATTTTGACTCGTTTAGGTTGTCAGCAATTTCAGGGTTATTTATTAGGTATGCCTGTTCAGGTTGATCAGCTCATTGAGACCCAAGGCGCCCATTTCGCTTAATCTTTTCTATATCGGTTTTTAAACCTCAAATTTGCTTTTAAATTTTTCTTTAAAGAACAATTAATTAAAATAAATTTATCTTTTAAAAGCACACCTATATATTTGTATTAATAAATAGTAGTAGTTTCTCGATTGGTTGAGTATTTTACATATAATAATTTATGAATGTATACTGTAAGTATAAAGTAATACTAATAAATTAATGTTTGTATTTTATAAAATATAAGAGGTGAAAAGGATTATTATAAAGTATTGTGAAGTTTATATAATAATTAGAATTAATGAAGATGGGACTAAATAAAATTATTCATTTTTATAAAATATAAATATATTAATTTTTTGGAGTTGAATAGATTTTTTGGTGGAGTTGGAGAGTAGACTCCACCGAAATAAAAATAACTTCTATTTTTATTAAAATATAAAATTTTAATTAATTTATAAATTAAATAGTTGCACAATCTCGGATTGTTTCAAACTCAATAATTTTATTTATATAAGACCATGTTTCTTCGGGATTAATCTTTTCTTTGTTTATAGTGCCATCAATAATAATTCCATCTACAATGTTAAGAAAAAGTCCTGTTAGAATTTTCGTATTTTCAACCTCCAACTCTGAAAGGGCTGAAAAAACTAATGCGTAAATCCACTCTCGGTACTCATTAATTTGATGTTTGATAGAAGGATATAATTGCATGACTTCGATAGTCGCTTTCTTAAATAAGCAGCCATTAAAGTCATATGTGTTGATCCATTCGATATACCAAGTAAAGATTTTTTTTAGTCTAAGTAAGGGGTTGTTAATGTTGTTAATTTTTTCCAACATTGAATCTTGGATTTCTAAATTTCTTTTATAAAGACATTCTTCAATTAAGACTTCTTTAGAAGAAAAGTATTTATAAAAAGTCATTTTTGCAACGCCAGATTCAGCAATAATACGATCAACACCAATAGACGTATAGCTTTTTTGGTTAAAGAGGGAGGTAGCTGTTCTTATAATAGTTTCTCTTTTTGACATTGGTTTCCCCGTCGCGGATGTTTTTTGATTAACTTTGCTATTGTAAAGTGTAGAAGCTTAAATAAAACTTATTTTATAGTATTTAAAAAATTATATTTATTCAATAGCTTGGTTAATTTAAAAAACAACATATTATATATTTGGTTTGCAATAGTTTACTTTTTTAAATATTATTAATTAATCCGTTGATTTGTTGAGATAATAAACATAGTATCAACTTGTTAAGCATAGGTGAGCGGAATTTATTTTAGCAATTGAATGCATAATTGAAATAAAGGGAAAACCTATAACTTAACTATAAGAACAACTTTCTACTGAGAATCATTATGTTAAAAAAATTTGAAGACTTTAATAATCCAAGAGAGAAAGCATTGCAGGGGATGAAAAACAGTATCCCTGCAAAACAATGGGATGAAAATTTACAATTTCTTCAACAGTTAAGAAAAACAATTGCAGATTTGCCGGTTTGTAAGCATCCTGCAATCGAGTTATTAAACAGTGGATATCTGGATAAGACAACGTTGACGCATATTCATTTAGAATATCGCCATGCGATTGTGCAGATTTTTACTGATGCTCTATTACAAGCACAGTTTTTAACAAAACAATTGGAACCTAAACTCCATTCAGGAGCCAAAATGTTTCCAAGGGTGTTATTAAGTTTAAATATACTTGATGAATTCGGTTTTCGTCCTGGACTCGATAAAGATAATTACTATTTGGGCAACCCTGAATACGCTCATTATCCTTTATATGAGGATCTACTTAATGATTATGGTTTAACTGAGCTTGACCGTCGTAATTATAAGCCGTCAAAATTTGCAGATCAGGTGAGATCATTCTTAGAGTCTTCTTATGATAGTTATATCAAGGTCGTAGCATTATTGGCCGTTGCAGAGGAAGAAGTCATTCTTTTTAGCCCACCATTGCGTCAAGCAACCAAATTCGTAAATATCGATGTTGAAGGTGGTGGCTATTACCATGTACATGGTGTATCTACTGATGAAACATCTGAGGCTGCTGATGATGACCATCAAGATGACCTTTGGTTTGCATTAGCGCAAGCGATTACAAAAGATGATTATGAGAGCTTAACCAAGCTATGTATTGATTACTGTGCTTTATGGAATGAGTTCTGGGATGCACAAATTGCAGATGTTCAATTTATTGAAGAAAAGAAACTGGCATAACAATTCTATTAAGTTTTAACAAAGCCCATCTATCAACAGGTGGGTTTTTTTAATTGAAAAGATCTAAAAAGCTTATGAGTAGCTCTTGGCTTATCAACAATCATTAAACAGTTCTATAAATCTGCTACAATTACGCCAATTTTTATTTTGATCGACTTTAGGTCTTTGGCACTGCAATCTCCGCAGTAGGTGTATTTCATGAGTTTTAAAGATGAGTTAGCGGCACAGGTTGCTCAACGCCGCACATTTGCCATCATTTCCCACCCCGATGCCGGTAAAACCACCATGACAGAAAAATTACTGTTATGGGGTAAAGCAATTCAGGTTGCAGGGATGGTAAAAAGCCGTAAATCTGATCGCGCAGCTACATCTGACTGGATGGAAATGGAAAAAGAGCGTGGAATTTCGATTACCACGTCTGTCATGCAGTTTCCTTATAAAGGTCACACCATTAACTTACTTGATACACCGGGACATGAAGACTTCTCTGAAGATACTTATCGTACCCTAACAGCAGTTGACTCTGCATTAATGGTGATTGATGGTGCAAAAGGTGTCGAAGAACGCACCATCAAATTGATGGAAGTTTGTCGTATGCGTGACACTCCTATCATTTCGTTCGTAAACAAGATGGACCGTGAGATTCGTGAACCACTTGAGTTACTCGATGAAATTGAAAATGTCCTTAATATTCGCTGTGTACCTATTACATGGCCATTAGGGATGGGACGTGATTTTGCTGGTGTATACAATATTCTTGAAAATAAATTGTATGTTTACAAAGCAGGTTTTGGTTCAACCATTACAGATATTGAAGTGCGCGATGGTTATGACCATGCAGATATCCGTGAAAAAGTCGGTGAGCTGGCTTGGGCATCTTTTGAAGAGTCACTTGAACTTGTACAAATGGCGAATGAACCTTTAGACCGCGAATTATTTTTACAAGGTAAACAAACTCCAGTTCTATTCGGTACAGCGTTAGGTAACTTCGGTGTTGACCATGTATTAGATGCATTTATGAATTGGGCACCAGAACCTAAAGCACATCCAACACAAGAGCGTGTTGTTGATGCGAAAGAAGAAGGGTTTTCTGGTTTCGTCTTTAAGATTCAAGCAAATATGGACCCGAAACACCGTGACCGTATTGCCTTTATGCGTATCTGTTCAGGTAAATACGAGAAAGGTTTAAAAATGAATCACGTACGTATCGGTAAAGATGTACGTATTAGTGATGCATTGACATTCCTTGCGGGTGAGCGTGAGCACTTAGAAGAAGCGTGGCCAGGTGATATTATTGGTTTACATAACCATGGCACAATTCAAATTGGTGATACTTTCACAAGTGGTGAAGATCTGCATTTTACAGGTATTCCTCACTTCGCACCGGAGATGTTCCGTCGTGTGCGTTTGAAAGATCCATTAAAGTCAAAACAATTGCAAAAAGGTTTGAAAGAGTTGTCTGAAGAAGGCGCAACTCAGGTATTTATGCCACAAATTAGCAATGATTTGATTGTGGGTGCAGTGGGGGTGCTTCAGTTTGATGTCGTTGCTTACCGTTTGAAAGAAGAATATAAAGTTGACTGTGTTTATGAGCCTGTAAGTGTTAATACAGTTCGCTGGATTCATTGTGATGATGACAAGATTCTCAATGAATTTAAGAAAAAAGCGCATGATCAGCTTTCTATCGATGGTGGCGGTCACTTAACTTATCTTGCACCAAGTCGTGTGAACTTACAGATTATGCAAGAGCGTTGGCCTGATATTCAGTTCCGTAATACACGTGAACACTAATCTTTAAGATTTGACAGACAGCTTCGAAAAGAAGCTGTTTTGTTTTGAAAAATAAGAAAGGATGATGAAATGAATTTGAATAGAAAGACAGTTATTGCACTTTTAGTTGCAGTAATCATATTAATTTTGGCGATTTGTCTTTTTGTCTGGAAAAGCACTCAGTCTTCATCATCCTCTCAGGTCAAATCAGCTTCTACCCAAACTCAAAATATAGAGAAAGCTGAGGTACTCCCATTTCTTAACTTACAACAAGTAAAAGCTGACTATGCTTTGCCATTTTGTGAGAAGAAAAATTGTATTGATGTCGATATTCAAACAATAAAGACTCAAGATGCATGGCTAAATGACTGGATCGCAAAAAGTCAGGCCAAAGTGATTCAAGACCAAATTGATTTGAAAAAAGACTTGAGTTTGCAGCAGGCTATTAATGCCTATGTTAAAAAGTCGGATGAATGGCAAGATAAATACTCAAAGAATCGAGCTTATGAATTGCATCTTCATACCCGTATTGCATCGCAGCGTAACCAATACGTTTTATTGCAATTAGGGCTTGATACCAAGCAAGAAGAGCTCACAATTAAAGATCGTTATTACTTTTTTGTAGCCGACCGGAAACTACATAAAAGCTTAACTTTGTTAGATGTTTTAAAAAAGGATCAACAAACAGCTGTGCATCAAATGGTGCAAGTGGCATATCAAGACTGGTTAAAAAAGCAGACTGCTGAAATTAAAAAAGAAGCACCAAAAACTTTATATTGGGGACAGGCAGATTGGTTCTTTGATGGTGAAGGTGTTGGCTTACATTATCAGGCTAACCAGATTACTAAAGAGGCGCCACAGCTAGATATTTATTTATCTAAAGAACAGACCAAAAAAATATTACAACCCGAGGTTTATGAACAAATGTTTTAAGATGGTAGCAGAATTTGCAACCTCTATTTATATGCGCTAATTTCTTAGAAAGGTATAGCGTAATCTCCTTAGAATAAAAGGCAAAATATGATGTTATCTTCTAAAGCTTCACTGCGATTAACTTTGATTGCTTCTGCTATATTTTTGGTAGCATGCCAACCTAAAGCTGACCCTAAGGATTCTCAAGAGCAGCAGAAATCAGCTGTTCAAGAACAAAAGCCAATAGAGTTGACTTTGAAAGGTGAAACAATTCCTAGTAAGGTGGTTTTACCTGATTGCGATGGCAAAAATTGTCCGGAATTTACGGTAGAACGTTTACAGAGTAATTTTCCTTTTATTGACAAAATTATAGATCAGCAAATCTTAAATACATTAAATCAAATTTTAGAAATTGCTGAACCTGATGCTAAGGGCACACAAACAGAACAAAAAATAGAAGCTTCGGCGGCTGCGGGTGCAGAGCAAAAAGATAGCTTTGATGCGCAGGTACAACGTTATGCGAACTCATTTATCGATCTAGATAATGAGCTAAAAGCTTTAAGTAGTAATCATCAGATCAATCTCTTAGTTAAACCTAAGATTTTGCAAGCTCAAGGCAAAGTTGTCACTGTGGTGCTTAATAGTAGTAGTTATCTAGGTGGTGCTCATGGCTCCGCTGCACAGCATTACTATAATTTCGATTTAAAAGAGCAAAAACAGATTGAGCTTGAAGAATTGTTGCGCCCACAGAAAAAATCTGCATTGGAAAAGTTAGCACATGAAGCCTTTAAGACTTGGGTAACTGATTCTAAACTTGCTGATAATGTTGCTGACTATGAACAAGCATGGCCATTTAAGTTATCTAATAACTTCTTGTTGGGTGAGCAAGGTTTAATTCTTCAATACGGTGAGTATGAAATTGGACCATACGTGGTTGGACTCCCTCGATTAGTCATTCCTTATGCTCAATTACAAGATGTATTGAAAGAAGACTATTTGCCACAGCCTAAAGCTAAACCTGCTTCGGCACCAGTTGCAAAAAGTGCTGGCTAATGCATCTGTTTGATACACATACCCATTTTGATGTTGCCGATTTTGATGAAGATCGGCAGCAATTAGCGCTTAATGCTAAAAAAGCGGGTGTAGATGCATTAGTCTTAATTGGCTTTTTACAGTCACGCTTTGATGATTTGGTACAGACTCATCATCTGTTAAAAAGCTGGGAAAATGTACCAACTTCATATTTAGCACCCGGTTTACATCCGTTTTATATTGAGCAGCACCAACCAGACCATCTTTCTAACCTTGAGCAAATTTTGCAGCAACAGGACTGTGTGGCTGTGGGTGAAATTGGCTTAGATACTTTCTTAAAAGAACATAAGCAACCAGATGTATATGCCAAGCAAAAACAATATTTTGCTCACCAGTTAGAGCTGGCAACCCAATATCAAAAACCAGTGTTACTCCACATTCGAAAAGCGCATGGTGATGTGCTTGCTATATTAAAAGCTCAAAAATTTAAATTGGGCGGAATTGCTCATGCATTTAGTGGTGGGGTAGAAGAGGCAAAGGGACTTATTAAGCTTGGTTTTAAAATTGGTGTGACGGGGCAGATCACCAACCCGAATGCGAAAAAACTTCATACGGTTGTGCAGGCTATAGGTGCAGAGCATTTGGTGATTGAAACAGATTGTCCAGATATGACACCGCTTTGCTGTCAAACCTCAACAGAACAGCGTACTCGTAATACCCCTGTTAATTTGCCGTATGTTTTACAAAGTTTGGCTGAAAATTTAAATATGCCAGAGTCAGATTTGGCTGAGTTGCTGTGGAAAAACTCTCTCACCGCACTGAAATTATCGTAATAAAAATCAAAGATTAAAAATATTAACTAAAACAAAACACAGTGATTAAAAAAGAAGCTTAAAGTAAGAAAACAACATGTAAAAACGTGAAAAATAACATTGCCAGACATGGGAGGATAACCCAATGGCTAAGTATAGCAATATCAATAGTTTTAATGCTTTACAGACGCTAACAGTAGGTTCCAGCAATTATCAGATTTTTAGCTTAGCCCAAGCAGAGAAAACGCTAGGGGATATTGCCAAACTGCCGAAATCTTTAAAAGTATTATTGGAAAACTTATTACGGTTTGAAGATCAACATAGCGTCAAAACTGAACACATCCATGCTTTAGCAGAATGGCTAAAAACCCGCACCTCAGATCAAGAAATTCAATATCGACCTGCAAGGGTTTTAATGCAAGATTTTACGGGCGTACCTGCTGTGGTTGATTTAGCTGCAATGCGAGCAGCGATGGCGCAAGCGGGTGGCGACCCTGAAAAAATTAATCCATTATCTCCCGTTGATTTGGTGATTGACCACTCTGTAATGGTTGATTATTTTGCCGATGATCAGGCTTTTGAAGAAAACGTACAAATCGAGATGCAGCGTAATGGTGAGCGATATCAATTTTTACGTTGGGGGCAGTCTGCATTTAATAACTTTAGTGTAGTGCCACCAGGTACGGGTATTTGCCATCAGGTCAATTTAGAATATTTGGCTCAAGCGGTGTGGCTAGGCGAAGATAATGGCCAGACTTTTGCTTTTCCAGATACTTTAGTGGGTACAGACTCACATACCACCATGATTAATGGTTTAGGTGTTTTAGGTTGGGGAGTAGGAGGAATTGAGGCCGAAGCAGCTATGCTGGGCCAACCTATCTCGATGCTGATTCCTGAAGTCATTGGTTTTAAGCTCACAGGAAAACTACCAGAAGGCATTACGGCAACTGATTTGGTGCTGACCATTACTCAAATGCTTCGTCAAAAAGGTGTCGTGGGTAAATTTGTAGAGTTCTATGGAGACGGCTTAGCTGATTTACCACTTGCTGACCGTGCAACTATTGCCAATATGGCACCAGAATATGGTGCGACTTGTGGTTTCTTCCCAATTGATGAAGTGACATTAGGATATTTAAAATTAACTGGTCGTCAAAGTGATCGTATTGCATTGGTTGAAGCGTATAGCAAAGCACAAGGCTTATGGCGAAATGCTGGTGATGAACCTGTTTTTACAGATACCTTAAGTCTTGATATGAATACAGTTCAGGCAAGTTTGGCAGGCCCAAAACGCCCACAAGACCGAGTGCTTTTATCAGAAGTACCAAAAACGTTTAATGCGCTGATGGAGTTAACTTTAAAACCAGCCAAAGAAGCTAAAGAGCGTTTAGAAAATGAAGGCGGTGGCGGTACTGCTGTCGAGGCAAAAAAAGCAAATATTCAACATGAAAGTCCTTCTTGCGTGATTGAAGGACAAACTTATCCATTAAATCATGGTGATGTTGTTATTTCAGCCATCACATCTTGTACCAATACTTCTAACCCGAGTGTAATGCTGGCGGCGGGATTACTTGCTAAAAAAGCCATTGAAAAAGGTTTGCAACGGAAACCATGGGTGAAAAGCTCTCTTGCACCGGGTTCTAAGGTTGTTACAGATTATTTATTGGCTGCAGGCCTTACCCCATATTTAGATGAGTTGGGCTATAACTTGGTGGGATATGGTTGTACAACCTGTATTGGTAACTCAGGGCCATTACCTGAACCGGTTGAAGACGCAATTCAATGCCATGATTTGAATGTTGCATCTGTACTTTCTGGTAACCGTAACTTTGAAGGACGCGTACACCCATTGGTTAAAACAAACTGGCTTGCTTCGCCACCTTTGGTCGTCGCTTATGGTTTGGTGGGTAATATCCGTACCGATTTGACTACGCAACCTATAGGGCAAGGTAAAGATGGGCAACCTGTTTATTTAAAAGATATCTGGCCAAGTCAGGCAGAAATTGATGCTGTCTTACAGAAAGTAAATACAGAGATGTTCCATAAAGAATATGCTGCGGTGTTTGATGGTGATGAAAGCTGGCAATCAATTCAGATTCCAAAAAGTAAAACTTATGAATGGGCTGATGATTCGACTTATATCCGCCATCCGCCATTCTTTGAAGGCATTGGCGAACCACCAAAACCAATTAAAAATATTGAACAGGCACGTGTTTTAGCAGTGCTCGGTGACTCGGTAACGACTGACCATATTTCACCGGCAGGCAATATTAAAAAAGACAGTCCGGCAGGTCGATATTTACAAGAGCAAGGTGTTGAGCCAAAAGACTTTAACTCCTATGGTTCTCGACGTGGTAATCATGAAGTCATGATGCGCGGAACCTTTGCCAACATTCGTATTAAAAACGAGATGCTTGGTGGTGAAGAGGGTGGTAATACCATTCATGTGCCAAGTGGTGAGAAGCTTGCCATTTATGATGCGGCGATGCGTTACCAACAAGAACATACACCGCTTGTGATCATTGCTGGTAAAGAATATGGAACTGGTTCTTCACGTGACTGGGCTGCCAAAGGTACGAACTTACTAGGTGTAAAAGCTGTCATTGCTGAAAGTTTTGAACGTATTCACCGTTCTAACTTGGTGGGTATGGGGGTGTTGCCATTACAGTTTATTGATGGGCAAACGCGACAATCTCTCAACTTAACTGGTCATGAGGTGATATCAATTCGAGGTTTGTCAGATGGGATTGAACCTCATCAAATTCTTGAAGTTGATGTAAAAGGGCCAAATGGAGTCGCCAGCCATTTTAATGTGTTATGTCGAATTGATACGTTAAATGAGGTCGAGTACTTTAAAGCGGGTGGTATTTTGCATTATGTGCTACGGAATTTGATTGCTTCATAAATTGGCTAAGTTTGCACAGCTTTGTAATGGGAGTGCTTTGGCTAAAGTTGACTATATAGGCGTATCCTTACTTTTTAAGGATAAAAAGTAACAAAAATCCTTTGTCGGGCTGACGGTATATCCTTATACCGCAGCCCAACTGAGCAGCATCCATGCTGCCTGTCACACTAGTAAACAATAGTTTAAATCTTAAGCCGTATAATTTGATTAATAATGATAAGGCTCGTCGTGAGTTTAAATATCACCATCTCAAGTTTTCTTTGATCTAAAATACACTTTCTTCTAAAAAGCAGTAAAATACCTCCCGTGTTTTATATCCTCAAAGAGTAGCAATGACCGATCTTCCACAAGATGAATATGACCGCCGTTTTGCAGGTGTAGCGAAAGTTTATGGTGATTCATCGTTCCAGCACTATGAAAAAAGTCATGTGATGGTGATTGGGATTGGTGGTGTTGGTAGTTGGGCGGTAGAAGCTTTGGCACGCACGGGTATTGGTGAGATTACTTTAGTCGATATGGATGTGGTTGCGGCATCAAATGTGAATCGTCAGTTGCCTGCGATGACATCAACTCTAGGCTGTGAAAAAGTTGAGATTATGGCGGAGCGTTGTCGCCAAATTAACCCACGTATTAAAGTTAATATTATTGATGACTTTTTAACCCCTGAGAATGTCACCGAGATTTTAAATCCTGTACCCGATATTATCTTGGACTGTATTGATGACGTTAAAGCGAAATTGGCTTTAATGCTTCATTGTCGTTTTAATAAAATTCCTTTGATTGTTTCGGGTGGAGCAGGTGGTAAACTCGATCCCCTTAAAATCCGTGTGGCTGATTTATCAAAAACAGAACAGGACCCGATGTTAGCGAAGCTCCGTAGTCAGCTTCGTGCTCGAGGTATTTGTAAAAAGCCAAAAGAGAAATTTGGAATTACCTGTATTTACTCAATTGATAACCCATTTTCTAGTGCTGATGTCTGCCCATCGGCAGGGTTACGCTGTGGTGGATATGGTTCGGCGGTAGTGGTGACGTCAAGCTTTGCGATGATTGCTGTGGCTGAAGTTTTGAAGAAACTCGATTTAAAAAAAGCGTAATTAAAATCTTAAAAAGGCATGCGCTTATGTGAGTGCATGCCTTTTGTTTTTTTGAGTAAAGTTAAAATTGATTTAATCATATAACTCTATGTTGTCGTGTTGGGGCTGTGTTGGGAGCTGTTGATCATAAAATTTAAAGCACCATAACATTAGAACAATAGCGGTGAAGATGGCTAAACCTTTTAAATACTTCATGAATAATTCAATCAAGTGAATGGTCTTGATAAAATTCTAGCGAAGGAAATCTATCTAATCTAATATAGAAAATAGACTTAATGATCTAATTTTGAGATAGAAATGCTCACATTAAAACAATTCCAATATTTTATAAAAATCGTTGAAGAAGGAAGTTTTACTGCGGCTTCTGAAAAGCTATTCATAGCTCAGTCTGCTTTAAGTCGGCAAATTAAACTATTAGAAGAAGAAATTGATTTTAAATTATTTGATCGTACTGATAAGAAAGTGAAACTGACGACAGCGGGAGAGGTCTTCTATAAAAAAATAAAAGATAATATGCATTATTTAAATGAGATCATTGGCGTTTCTAAGAATATTGCAGAAGGAAAAAATCGCCAGATTAAAATTGCTCACTCGAGCAGTATTGTTATGGATGATAAAAAGGTTCAAATATTAAAAGAAATTAGCTTAAAGCGGAAAATTAACTTTGAGATAAACACGTTGTCATCTGAGCATCAGGTTTTGGCTTTACTGAATGGGGAGATTGATATTGGTTTAATTAGACCACCAGTTCGGCATACATTAGAAGACGTCAATGTTATTAAATTATATGAAGAACCTTTAATGGTGGCCGTGCACATTGATCATACTAAATTTACAAATAAAGAGAAGTTAGAAGTCCAAGATTTAAAAGAGGAATACTTTGTTTCTACACCACATTCTAAAAGAGGTGGATTAAGCTATTTAGTTTCAAATCTATGTTTAGCCGCAGGATTTACTCCACAAAAAGCCCCAATTCAGTCACGTAAGATTTCACAGTTACAACTTGTGGCTGCAAATATTGGTGTAAGTATTGTGCCTAAAGAGTTTCAGCAGATCTTGCCTGTTCAGGTAAAACTATTGCCTTTAACCGATCAGCTATCACTTTCAGAAGTAGTTTTGGTTTATAGAAAAGATCATGATGAAATAATTCAGTATTGTACCGAACGCATTCAACAAGTTTTTCAATTTTAGGAAATTGATTAGGCAGCTAATCTATAATAAGTATAAGTAACATTATCGTCTTTATAGACATCATAACTACTTTGTTTGAAGTCAGAAACCCACTCACTTCCTGTATACCCAGCGATATGTCCATAAACATGGTTGCGGGTTCGGTGAATGATGTAAATATCACCTTCCTGAGGTTCATCGAAGGCTGGATCAATTTCTTTATAGCCAATCTTTTTAAGGGTATCACCCCAATCTGAAGCTGCAATTGGATGGTTTTCAACATCGGCACCAGCAGATTCGAGCGCAAGACGGATGCTGCGTGCGCATCTCGCTTTACTGCGTCTAGATGTAATACTTTCTAATTTTTCTACGAACTTTTCTACATCAATGGGAGGGTTGGTTGAGGTTTGCGTTTGATGATTATTGGGTTTCATGGTGAAAGGATAAGGGAGGCTGGGTGTGCTGTGCGATACAACAATGGCTGCCTGATTTGAATCCTGATACATGTAATTATCAGCTACTTGTCCGTCATAAATAATCATCGTGAAATCTCTACCGTGCTACCCATGTCCATATTAAAAAAATCACCACCTACCTGTGGCGTTCAGAGATACTAATAGGCGTACCTTAAAAGTTTTGTTTATGTTATGTAATAACGTATCTTTTTTCCAGAGGCGTGTGCTTTGAAATGAAAAGATGCTCATCAAAAGGTTTATTAAAAATAGTAAAACTTAAATTATTGATATTATTATGAATAAATAATAAATCAGAACTTAAATTTGAATATTTTGCTTCAACATTTGCGAATATACTCAAAATCTAAGTCGCTGATTTAAAATGCCACATTTTCTTACAATTTAAGAAGTCATCACCAACTTAAACTTGCTGCTCTTTTAAATATTCTTCAGTGCGAATCATGGCTGCTTGCATGTTTTGAATCGCATTTTCAACGTCAGCTAAAGTTTTTGCATTTCCGCCACTTAGCGCTTGCCGCCATTTACGAGCGCCTGGCAAGTTTTGGAATAAACCTAAAATATGACGTGTAATGATTGAAAGAGGGGCACCTTCAGCCATACGTTGTTCAATATAAGGCAACATTTGTTCCATAATATCGAATCGATCTGGTGCTTCTAAATTCCAAAGTTGGCCGAGCTCAGCAAGTAGGTAAGGGTTATGGTAGGCTTCACGGCCAATCATGACACCATCAACATGCTGTAAATGTGTTTGAGTTTCGGCAAACGTTTTTATTCCACCGTTAATTTCAATGGTGAGATGTGGGCGCTCTTGCTTTAAACGATATACATCTTCATAGCGTAAAGGTGGTACTTCTCGGTTTTCTTTCGGAGATAAACCTTTCAAAATAGCAATACGGGCATGTACAACGAAATAAGTACAACCTGTTGCCGCGACAGTATCTACGAAATGTAGCATTTCTTCGTAAGACTGCATGTCATCAATACCGATACGATGCTTTACCGTTACTGGAATCTTTACTGCCTTTTGCATGGTATGAATACATTCAGCAACCAAGTCTGGCTCTGCCATTAAACATGCGCCGATTTTATTGTTCTGTACGCGGTCACTTGGACAGCCTACATTCAGGTTAACTTCATCGTAACCCCAGTCTTCGGCCATTTTTGTGCAAGTGGCAAGCTCTTGTGGGTTTGAGCCGCCAAGTTGTAATACGATAGGGTGTTCTTGTACGTTGTAGTCCAAATGGCGTTTAGCATCGCCAAATAGGATTGCGCCTGTAGTGACCATTTCGGTATAGAGCACAACGTTTGGGTTAAACAACCGTGCAAAGAATCGGTAATCCTTTGTAGTCCAGTCCATCATAGGTGCGACAGAAATACGAGGTTGTAACGATTGAAGTGATTGCATAACCAATAGACCCAAAAGTCGCTAAATTAATGAAAGGGCAGCATTATACGGGGTTTGGCCCTGAATCGACAGTGGCTTTTAACCGAGTAATTTATAACCACCCTTGTGTTAAATATAGAAAGATGATTTTTAACAAATTACTTTAGCGCTAAGGCATTTGCTTTTTTTGTAAGAAAGCATCAATCACGCTAAATAAAATACAAAATACAACGAGGCCTACACCTGCAATGCATGTCATAGTCCATCCACCACGATTCCATGCAAAAATCCCTAATGCCGAACCACCAGCTCCTCCAATAAAGTAAGTGGTCATATAAATAGCATTAATACGAGATTTGGCATCTGGACGTAAACGGAAAATAATGCTCTGGTTACTGGTGTGTACCAGCGCAAGTGCCAATTGAATTAGAGCAAAACCAATAACATAAGCTGAAAGTAGAGTTTGTCCGAAATAGAAACAAATCCAACTTACCAAAAACAGCCCACAGCCCATCCAAGTGAGGAGGCGTGTATATCCTTGGTCGGCATATTTACCAATATAACGTGTAGATAAAGCACCAAAGATACCGACTAACGGGACTAGTCCGATAAATAGATCAGGTAAATGATGTGCCGAGGTGAGAAGTAACGCGATGGTGGAATATAGAATACTCACTGCTGCAAAGGCGAAAGCACCTGTAAGTGCTCTTAATAATAGTCGCTTTTCCTCTTTTAAAAGCTGAGCCATGGAAACAAAGATTTGCCCATAGTTCATTTTCATGCGCATGACATAAGGCAGGCGACTTTTTAAGGTATAGGCCAACAGAAGCATTAACACACCACTGACTACATAAACTACTTTCCAATGAAAAAGGTTGGAAAATAAGCCTGCCAGACTGGTAGAGAGTAAAATCCCGACCAATAAGCCACTCATTAAAAAGCCAATAATTTCGCCTGTTTTTTCAGGTTTTACGGTCATTGTGGCAAGTGGAATAAGCACTTGAGCTGCAACAGAAAATAAGCCCGCTAAAATTGTACCAATCCATAGCATGGGCAAGTTAACAGCAAAAGCAGATGTAAATAGACCAATTGCGCAAAGCACCATCAAAAACGGAATAGCTTTAGCTTTATTAACAATATCACCCATCGGAACAATAAAGAGTAGGCCGAGGGCATAAGACACCTGAGCGAATGTCACTGTTAAAGCGGCTTGTGCTTGAGTTACAGCAAAATCTTGCTGAATAGAGTGAATCAGCGGCTGACAATAATAATTCACACCTGCACATAAGCCACATGCTGCTGCCATCAACCAAAGCAAAGGTTTATTTTGACTGATATCTTCAGGGGTAGACATGATGTTCTCTCAGTTTTATTGGGTGTATGCCGTTGCTTCAATTTCAATGAGCATATGTTCTAGTGCAAGGCGCGGCACAGGAATGAGTGTACAGGCAGGAAAAGGATGATTTTTCCATAAATTTTGCATAATTTTAATCAAAATTTGATGTTTTTCGACCGAATGGTCAACAACTAAAACTCTTAACACGGCAATGTTGTTAAGCTCTGCATTGGCGGCTTTTAAAGCATGTTGAATATTATCAAAAACTTGGTTCGCTTGTTCTTCAAAATTTGAGCTTAATTCCCCTTTGGAATTTTCGCCGCCTTGACCAGCCACATGAATAATATTCTTAAAGTTTTTTACCACAGCAACATGGCTATAACCATTTGAGGTAGGATCATATAACGTTGATGGATTTATGATTTTAAAAGCTTCTTGACTCATGGGAACTCAACCGTTCATTAAAATTTAGATGAGTATCCAACCTCAACTTAAGTTGAGGTCAAGAGAATTTAATGTTTCAGTCTTTTCTTTCTTAATGTAATCATCATTACACCTACAATATTCAGTAGGCAGCCGACCCATTGCCATATATTTAGGTGTTCATTTAAAAAAGCCACGGCAAGTAAAATTGTTAAAACTGGTCCAATCGAAGCGATCATTGCTGATTGAGAGGCACCTAGCCGTTCAATGCTTTGCATGAGCATAACGGTGGGTAACACGGTAACTAAAAAGCCTAAGCCAATCCCATACCAAATCACGCTAGAGGGGAGTTGTAATAGAAGTTGAATAGGATGAGGTGTGCTTAATACATAGTGAGTTAATGTGCCGACACAAGCCACAGTTAGAGCTAACCCTGTGAAATTCCAAGAACCAAACTTCTTAATGAGAGGGGGTGTTAGTAATAAATAGCCGGCGAAAGCTACAGCACTTGCAAATACAAAACTTGTTCCTAACCAGAAGTTGCCCTGAATTGGTGCGTTGTTGTGCTCCTGAAGCATAACCAGCACCGTTCCACCATAACTAAGAAAAATGGCAAATAAACTTTTTACATCTAATTTTTGTTTGTAGAGTAGACTCGAAACAATGACGGTGAGAGTAGGGTATAAAAATAGAATAATTCGTTCTAGAGAGGCGCTAATAAACATAAGACCCATGAAATCGAGCCAACTTGCAAAGTAGTAGCCTAATAGACCAGCAAAAATTAAAATTAGCCAATCCTTCTTTTTTATGCCCTGATTATGATGCCTGTTAAACCAGCAAATTAATAGAAAGAACGGTAAAGCGCTTAACATGCGTAAAGCCATCAGGACTGTACCGTCGACTAATGGAGAAAGGGCATAAGTCTGTTTAATAAAGATTGCTTTGGTACTGAATAAAAACGCAGAGCAAAGCGCAAAAAAAGACCCGATTTGAAACGATGATAAAGAAATTTTCATATACAGGACTGTATAAGAGAGACTATTGTCTGTAAAAAAAGAAAAATCTTCCTATGTTACACCTCAAATCAAATATCGTGAATCATTAGTTCAAAATATGGGTATTTATTAAATAAATATTGGGTGGTATTTTAAAAAAGTTCAATTAGAATCCAAATTCTGTACAAAGAATACACATGGGGGAAACATTGCAGCTTGCAATGTTTTTGACAATGAGAAATTAGCTTGAGGAACGCTCATGCAGATCGGAATCCCAACCGAAACTGTCGTCGGTGAAAATCGTGTAGCTGCTACGCCAGAGACAGTAAAGAAGTTGATTAGCGCTGGTCATAGCGTTGTGATTGAACGTGGTGCTGGTGTAAAGGCTGCGTACATTGACAGTGCTTATGAACAGGTCGGTGCAACCATTACGGATGATGCCTATACGGGTAGTCAAATTATTTTGAAAGTTCGCGCTCCACAGGGCGGGGAAATTCAGAAACTTGCAGCAAATACCGCTGTTGTAGCAATGTTTGATCCTTATCGTAATACCGAGCTAGATCAGTTTGCGAATCAACAAGTGTCTGCTTTTGCTCTAGAACTGCTTCCTCGTACGCTTTCTCGTGCACAAAACATGGATGTGTTGTCTTCTCAAGCAAACTTGGCTGGTTATAAATCAGTTTTACTTGCTGCTGCTGAATATCAACGCATGTTCCCAATGCTTATGACTGCTGCGGGTACTGTAAAACCTGCACGTGTTGTAATCATGGGTGTCGGTGTTGCCGGTCTACAGGCGATTGCAACTGCAAAACGTTTAGGTGCAATTGTTGAAGCGACTGACTTGCGTCCTACAGCAAAAGATCAAGTTGAGTCTTTAGGTGGTAAGTGGTTAGACGTACCAATGTCTGAAGAAGAGCAACAACGTGCAGCGGATGCCGCTAAAAATGGTTATGGATGGATGCCGGGTGAGCAGTACATCAAAGACCAGGCTGCGATTGTAGATAAAGCTGTTTCTAACGCAGACATCGTGATTACTACTGCATTGCTACCAGGTCGTGATGCGCCACGTCTGATTAAAGCTGAAACTGTTGCCAAGATGAAACCGGGCTCTGTCATTTTAGATATGGCAGTTGAAACTGGTGGTAACGTTGAAGGCTCTAAAGTGGGTGAGACTGTATTTACTGAAAATGGCGTGAAAATTTTGGGTGTTCCAAATATTCCGGCCACTGTAGCAACAGAAGCTTCTGCATTGTATGCGCGTAACGTTTTTAATTTCGTAGAGACTTTATTCGACAAAGAGAAAAACTTTGCGATTAATCAAGAAGACGAGATCCAAAAAGCCCTATTGGTCACTCATGGCGGTCAAGTACTGCTTAAGCGTGGTTAAGGAGATTTCTCATGGTTGAAACTATTACAATTTTCGTCCTTGCCATCTTCGTAGGTTATTACGTGGTTTGGGGCGTTACGCCAGCTTTACATACGCCACTTATGGCAGTAACCAATGCGCTGTCATCTATTATTGTGGTGGGTGCGATGTTGCAAACTGTGGGGCTGCCAGTTTTAGGTGTAGATGCTAACGTTGCATTTCAAAGTGTGAATGTGGTGAGCGTACTCGGTGCGATTGCAGTATTTTTGGCAAGCATTAATATTTTCGGTGGCTTCGCAGTAACTGCACGCATGCTGGAAATGTTCAAGCCTAAGCAAAAGAAATAAGAGGGCTTTGACATGGAATTTATTCAAGCAAATGCAAACTGGTTATACCTTGTTGGCGCAATTCTCTTTATCTTGACGCTTCGTGGCTTGTCTGGTCCTAAAACAGCAATTCAAGGTAACCGTTACGGTATGATCGCAATGGCGATTGCTGTGGTAACGACTTTCTTTGTTGCTAATAATCCAGTGATCTGGATGATCGTTGGGGCAATGGTGCTCGGTGCAATCGTAGGTATTGCACGTGCTCGTACCGTACCAATGACACAAATGCCAGAAACTGTTGCGCTTATGCACTCATTGGTTGGTTTGGCTGCTGTTCTCATTGCAATTGCTGCAATTTTACATAACAACCAACTTACTGAACTATTCGCTCAAAATGAAGCGGCTTTAATAGCTGCTGGCGTGCAACATGCACACATGAGTAAGGTTCACTTGTTTGAATTGTTTGTTGGCTGTTTCGTAGGTGCGATTACCTTTACTGCATCTGTGTTTGCATACGGTAAATTGGCTGCGAAAAAATGGGCTAAAACAATTTCTGGTGCGTGGGTTAAACCTGTTCAAGCGCTTATCTTTATTGCGATGTTGGCTTGTGGTTTCTATTTCTTCACGACTGGCAACATGACTGCATTTTGGGCAATGACAGCACTTGCACTTGCATTTGGTTGGGTTTGGATTGCGCCAGTAGGCGGTGGTGATATGCCTGTGGTGGTATCGCTTCTTAACTCATTCTCTGGTTGGGCTGCGGCAGGTATTGGTTTTACACTTGAAAACAACATGTTGATCGTTGCAGGTTCGCTTGTAGGTTCTTCTGGTGCGATTCTGTCGTACATCATGTGTAAAGCAATGAACCGTTCGATCATCAATGTATTGTTTGGTGGGGCAATGGGCGGTGCAGCAGTTGCATCTGCAGATAAAGGTGAACAAGTTCAACGTAACCACCGTTCAGGTTCTGCTGATGATGCTGGCTTCTTGATGTCAAATGCTGACAGCGTTGTGATTGTACCGGGTTATGGTATGGCGCAAGGTCGTGCACAAAATGCTGTAAAAGAGTTGTGTGAAATTCTAAAAGAGCAAGGTGTTCGCGTTCGTTTCGCCATCCATCCGGTTGCGGGTCGTATGCCTGGTCATATGAACGTATTGCTTGCTGAAGCAGATGTAGCATATGAAGACATCTTGGAAATGGACGAGATTAATTCAGACTTCCCTGCAACTGACGTAGTACTTGTTATTGGTGCAAACGACGTTGTTAACCCTGCTGCAAAAGATGATCCAAGCTCGCCGATTTATGGTATGCCGATTCTTGAAGCTCATAAAGCGCGTACAATCATGGTGATTAAGCGTTCTATGGCAACAGGTTATGCTGGTCTAGACAATGATTTGTTCTATAACGAAAAAACAATGATGATCTTTGGTGATGCCAAGAAAGTTGTTGAAGATATGACGAAAGCAATTAACGGTACAGGCCACTAAGTTGCTTTGAAATAAAAAACCACCTTCGGGTGGTTTTTTATTTGGCTCTACTTTTAAAGAAATTTTTCTACAAGATCCATAGACTGTTGATACAGGTCACGTGCCAGTTGCTGATTTTTAGCATGTGAGGATTTCCAGTCTGGCATATGTGCACTGACATATTCGCCGTTGCGGTTTTGCCATGCATCTCCAGTTGCCATTTCTGTAATGAGCTTTGCTGGAACTGAGGTTGGAACCAAGCCTAATTTCATCGCTGCATAAACCGGTTTTGGTAATTCACGATAAATATCAGAAGCAACACCGCCGGGGTGTAATGCATTATTGGTAATTGAACTTTCTGCGAGTTGCTCTGCTAATGCATTGCTAAACAGTAAATTTGCAAGTTTTGATTGCCCATAATAGAACAGGGGGTTGTAAAAACCTTCTGCACGAAATTTATTGGGTTTAATTGAGCCAACCCAATGAGCAATAGATGCAAGATGGATAATGCGTGCTTTTGGAGATTGTTTTAAAACTGGAAGTAATTTTTGAGTGAGTAAAAAATGGCCTAAATAATTAACCCCAAATTGTTGCTCAAAACCCTCTGTGGTTAGTTGCTTTGTTTTAGAAAATAAGCCTGCATTATTAATGAGTATGTCAAGGCTGCCATAGCGATCAGCAATTTCATCTGCTGCTTTTTGGGTTAACTCAAGACTATTTAAATCGAGGGAAACTAAATCGACTTGGCCTTGATTAAGTGAACGTAGCTTGTTTTGTGCCTCTTGTGCTTTTTGTGGATTTCGACAAGCCAAAATCACATGTTGTCCTTGTTTAACAAGTTGTTCTGCTGTGGCAAAACCAATCCCTGTGTTGGCGCCTGTAATTAATATCTTCACTTTCTGTACTCCGGTTATGCTATTTATTGGTGAGAACTTTAAGAATTTGTATAGTGCTGCAAATTTGACAATTTGTCATGTCAAATTTGGTTGTAAGTGATGATTGGTTTTCTTAAGAGTAAAGGTGGGTTTTTTAAAAGGGTCTAAATTGTTATTAGAGAAACAAAAAAGCGGCTCAAAAGAGCCGCTTTTTTTAAAAGCAAAATTTTAAGCAACCGACTCTGGAGCGGTACGCCATAAGCTTTCTAAATCATAGAATTTACGAGCTGTTGGTAGCATTACATGTACTACAACAAAGCCGAGATCAATTAAGATCCATTCTGCATCTCGTTCACCTTCAACACCAATCGGGCGGAAACCGGCTTTACGAGCTTCTTCTGCAACATTGTCAGCAAGTGCTTTGACATGGCGAGTAGAAGTACCACTTGCAATTACAATAGCATCAGCGACATTGCTAATTGAGCTAACATCTAACTGGAGAATATCTTTTGCTTTTACATCAACTAAAGCGTCGTGGACGACTTTGAGACAAGCTTGTACGTCTTTATTTGAGGTATTCATTGCGAAATCGTGAGAATTAGACACGCTGGGCGATGGTTCTAAATTCATATAGGGTATATTTTCCTGACAATTACTCACTATCTAATATAGTGGTTTTTACACTAAATTTCAAACAGAAGTCGTAACAGTTTATATATTTACATCATCAGAAAAGTATTTTTTCTTCCATGTAAACGACTGATTTGAACCATTTTCAGGTTTATATTCTGCTGCAATGTAGTTCTGATATGAGCTTTGCTTTAACCAAGAAAAAATTTGTTCATATGGGATTTGAGCTGTATCAGGTTCATGGCGGCCCGGGCAGTCTGCAAATTGAATATGTCCAATTAAGTTAATATTCTCTTGTAAACCTTCAAGCACATCTTCACCCATCATTGCCATGTGATAGCAGTCATACTGCATTTTGAGAGCAGGGTGGTTGACCGCTTCTAGCATCTCTTGTGCTTGTGCAATGTTTTGCACTAAAAAGCGTGGCATATCAGTGCCGTTAATCATTTCGAAAACAGGCTCTATACCGTGTTCACCGAGTAAATTGCAGGCAAGTTTTAGGTTAGCTGCTAACGTTTTTAAACAAGGAAGCAAGTCTGCATCAAGCGGTTGTTTACCCGCTAAAATATTAACACGAGGAACGTTTAAAGCGGTGGCATAACGAATAGCCAATTCTAATGCTTCATGAAAAGCTGCTTCTTGGCCGGGTATGCCTGCTAAACCATTCCCACCTTGCATAAGGTCACCAGCAGGTACATTAATTAAGCAAAGGCTGAGATTGTAGCGTTCGAGTTGAGTTTGAATATCTTCAATCGTCAATTCATAGGGGAATTGAATTTCTACATATTCAAAGCCCTGTGCATGAGCCAGAGCGAAGCGTTCAATTAAAGGAACTTCGGTAAAAATCATGGATAAATTGACTGCAAGACGACCCATACTCAAACTCCGTTTATTTTTGCTCTACTAATTGAATCATAGTAGCTAAATCTTTCTCGGCAAAGCCATTTTTTTGGTGAGTTTGTAGCTGTAATAGAGCTTTTTGTGCAACGGGGATGTCTAAATTAACATTGTTAGCCAATGTTACTGCGTTGTTAAGATCCTTAGATAATGTTTGAACTTTCCACTGAATAGGCTCAAATGTATGAGTTGCCATGCGTGGGGTTAGAATTTGAAAGGGTTTAGAGTCTGCAAATCCGCCTGCTAAGGCTGGAGCGAGTAAAGTTGTATCTACACCCGCTCGGTCTGCAAGCGCGACAGCCTCTGCAATAAGCGCGCTGTTGGCTGCGACGATGAGTTGATTACAAATTTTGGTGGCTTGACCAGTTCCTGTGTCTCCCATGCGTGTTACACGTTGAGATAGAACATTATAAATAGGCGTTAACTCTGTAATTGTTTGAGCATCACCGCCTGCAAAAATGACAAGTGTGCCTTGTTCTGCCCCAGCTGTTCCTCCCGACACAGGAGAATCAATCCAAGTAACCTCATGCTTGGCAGCATCTTGAGCAAGTGTTTTTGTTACAGCAACAGATAAGCTTGAGAAATCAACAATCACCTGTTTAGCTTTTAAGTGAGGTTGAATTTGCTCGAATACACTTTGTACGGCTTTGTCATCTGCGAGACAAGTTAAAATAACAGGATATTCGCCAATATTTATAAGATCTAAAGGCTGTGCGCCGATATCAATCAGTTCTTCACATGCAGAAGAGGTCCGGTTCCAAACAGCAACTTGAAAACCTGCCTGAATAAGACGGGTTGCCATGCGGCTTCCCATCAACCCTATACCTAAAAAAGCAATAGGGATGTTGCGATCAAAATTCATAATCTAAGCTCTTTATTTATATTGGCGTGGTAAAAAATTAACTTCCGGATGTTTGTCTTTTTTACGAGCAAGCTTGCTATTTTTACCAAGTAATAATTTAAGTTGCCAGATTTTTTCTAAACGTAATGATTTTTCTGGTTGGTGCTCCATCGCATCAAGTACACGTTTTGCCGCAGTGAGCGCATCTGGTGAGCGCTGTAACATTTCAGCTGCAATTTCATTTGCTTTCTCTAGTGGAGCGTCGCTTAAATGAGTGACAAGACCAATTTCTTTTGCATAATTTCCATCGAAAACACGAGCGGTTAAGGTGAGTTCTTTTGCAAGGTCAACGCCAATTAAACCTTTCAATGAACGAGTAAGTCCCATATCTGGAACTAAGCCCCAACGACTTTCCATAATCGACATTTTAGTGTCAGGGTGAGAAATCCGAATGTCGGCTGCTAAGGCAAGTTGCATGCCTGCGCCAAAACAGTATCCTTCTAGTGCCGCAATCACAGGTACAGGTAAATTTTGCCAAATAAGAAATGCTTTTTGAAATAGGCTTTGGCCTGGTTTTACAAGCTCCCAAATGGCAAAAGCAGAATTTTTTGGATTGTTTAGGTCGGATAAATCAATTCCGGCGCTAAAAACTTGTGCTTCACCTGTCAAAATCACACAGCGAATATCACGGTCCTTTTTAATGGCTTTTGCTGTTGAAACAAGTTCTTTTAATAAGGCAAAACTCATGGCATTGCGTTTGTCAGGACGGTTTAAATATACCGTTGCAATGCCATTATTCTTTTCAATACGTAAGAGTGCCATGAGATTTCCGCTTCTTTTTTTATAGATAAGCGGAGCATAACATGGCTGTAATTTGGAAACATGACAGCCCAGTCATGTCTGTTTTGTAGATATATTAGTCAGGAATCACCAAGATTTGATGAGCTGCACTTTCTACTTCTTTTACAACAAGTCCTAACTCGTCGAAGCGTCTCATCACTTCTTCAATGAAGCCTTCATCTGCTATACGGCGTTCTTTACGTAGTGTTGAAATAAATTGCTCAAAGTCACCTGTCACTTGTTGTAGCTTTGGAGTACCTACATAGCGAGTAGCGCCATAAAGACGATGTAAAACATGCTCAAGTTGAGGGAAGTCTTCAAGCTCAATAAGTTGCTGCATTTCATCTAGCTCAGTTGGGAAACTATCAACTAACATTTTAAGTAAGTCTTGAGCTAAATCTTCTTTATTTGCTGCAAGCTGCAAGCTTTGTTGCCAGTTTAAAATTTGCGGATCTAAAGCTTCTGCAACGACATGATGGTCTTTCTCTAGTGCTTTTGCCGCAAAGTTGTTTTTAGTCCATTGCGTTAAAATCTGGATAATTTGTTCCATTTGAATTGGCTTGGTGACATAGTCATTCATGCCGACTTTGAGAAGTTTTTGCTTTTCATCAGCAAGGGCATGGGCTGTTAATGCAATAATTGGAAGCTGCATTTCACCGTCTAAAGTTGACTCTAGCGAACGAATAGCGCGAGTGGTATCAATCCCTGACATAACAGGCATTTGAATATCCATGAACACTAAATCAAATGGTTTGAGCTTTTGATCGATTCGCTCTTGGATGAGGTTTAAGGCTTCTTGGCCGCTGAGTGCTTTAGTTGTTCTAACGTTGAGTTCACCTAGCAGAGCTTCTAAGACAATTAAGTTAGGTAAGTGATCGTCGACCGCCAGAATGTGTAAACCCTGCCCATTAAAGTCTTGTTGTTCCTCTTCAAAAATAGGTTGATCATTTAATAATTGAATGAGTCCGCTTCGGCTTAATGGTTGATAGAGAGGGCGAGCACGATATTCATTGAGCATATTTGGCTCAAGCGTCATTTGATAGCCATAAACTGCCAAATTACCTTGATAGCGGCTGCGAATTTCTTTTAATAAGGCTTCAGTGTCACCACTGTGGTCAACAATAAGCCATGTATTATCTTTTTGATCAAGATGTTTTAAGCGACTAAATAAATCCAGAATCGATTGTGTCTCGATGTGAGGAACATGATAGTTTTCAAGGTAGTAACGTAAAACACTTGCGGTAGCAGGGTGCGCAAGATAAGACACCACTTGTAAATGCTCAAAGTGTGGATGTTCAATCTCGTAATCTTCATCTACCACAAATTGTGCGGTAAACCAGAACGTAGAGCCTTTTTCTGTTGGGGCACGTTCTTGGTTGTCTTCAAAGCCAATTTGACCATGCATGAGATGAACAAGCTGTTTCGAAATAGCTAGACCTAAACCTGTACCGCCAAATTGACGTGTAACGGATGCATCACCTTGCGAGAATGATTCAAATAGTTTTTTACGGTCTGTACCGCTTAAACCAATACCACTGTCTTGCACACTAAAATGAAGTAGGCATTGTCCAATATCATCATGTTCCATACGAACACGAACAATAATTTCGCCGTCTGGAGTGAACTTAATCGCATTCGAAATCAAGTTAGTCAGAATTTGTTTAAAGCGTAAAGCGTCACCAATCACTTGTTGTGGAATGTTGTCGGCATAGTAAAAAGCCATAGCAATATGCTTTTGGGCAGCCAGTGGAGACAACATATCCATGACATCAAAGACAGCTTCTTCTAAATCAAACGGTGCTGTTTCTAGCTCTAATTTACCTGCATCAATTTTTGAAAAATCTAATACATCATTAATTAATGCCAATAAATGGGCTGATGACTTGCGAATAGTTTGTAGGTAAAGATTTTGTTCGTTATTTAGGTTTTGTTGACGAAGTAATAAATGAATAAAGCCATCAATACTATTTAGAGGGGTTCGAAGCTCATGACTAATATTGGCAAGGAAAACTGATTTGGCTTGGTTCGATGAAATCGCTTGGTCACGTGCTTGACGATAGGTAATATTTTGAACTTCTAAAGTATCTAAAGTTCTACGTAAATCTTCTTCGGTTTGTTCAGTATGTTCTTTTAACTCTAAAAAGCTAAAGTGTAATCGTTTAACGACATTTGCAATATCTCGCTGTAATAGGCGTAATTCACCAGTACTATTAATCACCATGTGCTGGTCTAGTGTGTCAGCATTTAAACGTTGCAACTGCATGCGAATTTCATACATCGGCGCAATCCAGCGACGTGAATAAAAATTCAAACAAAGTAAAAGTAAGAGTAAGGTCATTAACCCAGTAATGACGAGGGCGATCAGAATACGGTAACGAGCCAGTTCTAGTGGCTGATTATCCATTTCAATAACAAGCCAAACAGGGGCTTTTCCAGGCGCGTCGCTAATCCGTTGTCCATAAATATTATTGTGATTATAAGAGATTGGCCCAAAAAAATTATTGTTTTGTTTGAAGTTCGGCCAGTAGCGATTGTCGCGATAACCGATACTTAAATAGGTCTGACCATTACTGTCAATTAAAGCAGCACGTTTTAGATTTTTCTCACTAAACATGCTTTGCATGATGTGCTGGGCGTGATCATATTCATCGGGCTCTAGTTCAACCAGATTATATAAGTCGATCGCGATTTGATTATAGCGAGCTAAGATTGCAGAGGCATGATGTAGCTGTTGTTGTTTTACTGAATGTGAGGTTTCAGTTAAAACCAGAAAAGCACCAACGCACGTTAAAATCATAATAGGCACAAAAATCAGAGCAATTAATTGCCCATATGCATGATTCAGACGTAAGCGTTTCGATAAGGTTTTATTGAAATTAGACATGGCTACATCAGATTTATCTCTCTGTACGGCATCTTATCACGCTTTATTTTAAAACAGACGGCATTTTATAAATGACCGAGCTTTAATCGCTTTTATGAAAAAGCATATTGAAATGGGTGCAGTACCAAGCATTTTTTCATACAATAGGCCCACCTCGATATAGGTGTTGATCATGAGTAATACACAACCTGATTTTTTAGCCGACGAATTTTTGTTAGATCACTATGTAGGTAACACACCTCTAGTCCGTTTGCAGCGCTTGGCGTGTCACACGCAGGCAACGGTTTTAGCAAAATTGGAAGGTAATAATCCGGCAGGTTCTGTAAAAGACCGTCCAGCATATAACATGATTATGCAGGCAGAAAAACGTGGTCAAATTAAGCCAGGAGATACCTTAATTGAGGCAACAAGTGGAAACACGGGTATTGCTTTGGCAATGGTGGCTGCAATGCGTGGCTATAAAATGAAATTAATCATGCCAGGGAATTCAAGTCAGGAGCGTAAGGATGCAATGCGTGCTTATGGCGCAGAATTGATTGAAGCACCGAATATGGAAGCTGCACGAGATATGGCTTTGCAAATGCAAGCTGAAGGTCTAGGTCTGGTCCTTAATCAATTTGGCAATCCAGATAATGTCGAAGCCCATTACCTGACCACTGGCCCTGAAATTTGGAAGCAAACAGGTGGGAAGATTACTCATTTCGTGAGTTCAATGGGTACAACCGGTACCATCATGGGAATTTCAAAATATTTAAAAGAACAAAACCCAGATATTCAAATTATTGGTTTACAGCCTTCTGAAGGTTCAAATATTGCTGGTATTCGCCGTTGGCCACAAGAATATTTACCTACGATTTTCGATCCAAAGCGTGTTGATAAAATTATGGATATTCCGCAAATTGAAGCGGAAAAAACGGCTCGCCGTTTAGCACGTCAGGAAGGAATTAGTGCAGGTACATCTTCTGGTGGGGCAGTGTGGGCTTCAGTAAAAATTGCAGAAGAAAATCCGGATGCTGTTATTGTTTGCATTATCTGTGATCGTGGTGATCGCTACTTATCTACAGGACTGTTTTCAGTACAGGACGATAACTCATAATTGAGAGAAATCATGCGTTTCCCTACCTTAGTTTTTGATATTGAAACTTTAACTGATTTAAAAGCGGGAGCGCATTTATATCATCTTGATTTACCTGAGACCGATGTAGAGCAAGCGCTCACAAAAATCCGTCGCCAAGAATCTGGCATGGATTTTCAGCGTTTGCCTTTACATGAAATCGTTTGTATTTCTGGTTTATGGGTGGATGAGTCTGGTTTTAGATTATTTTCTTTTAGTCGAGAACAATATTCTGAAGCAGAAATTTTGCAGAAATTTTTATCTATTTTTGATAAGCGCCATCCGACTTTAGTGAGTTGGAATGGCTCACAATTTGATTTACCTGTCATTCTGTTTCGCGCGATGTATCACGGGCTTTCTGCACCGGGTCTATTTGATCAAGGTGAAATTGATAGCCAAAAGCGTTTTAATAATTATCAAAACCGTTATCACCATCGCCACATCGATTTAATGGATGTGATGGCAATGTTTAATGGTCGTAATTTTCAAAAGCTTGATGATATTGCCTGTATTTTAGGTTTGCCGGGTAAGCGTGGTGAGTCGGGTTATCATGTGCCTGAATATGTCCGTACGCAGCAGTGGTTAAAATTGACTAGCTATTGTGAAGGGGATGTGCTCAATACGTGGTTTATTTATTTGCGTTGGTTAGTGCTAAAAGGCCAATTGAATGCAGATGAACATAACCACTGGATCAGTTCGAGTATTGAATATTTACAGGCTATCCCTCAGCAGGCTGATTTTCTTGAAGTATGGGAACGTACTTCAAAACATACTGAATTTACTTCTCACTATTTTAATTCTTCAGATTTTTAGGTTCATCCTTTGAAACAACAAGCCAAATCTCGCAACCTCCAACAGCCCGAATATATTTTTCAGGTTGAAACACTTTCTCATGAGGGGCGGGGAATTGCGCATTATGGTTCTCATCCTGAGCATCCTGCAGATAAGCATGGTAAGAAAGTTTTTATTCGCTATGCATTGCCCGGAGAAACTGTAAAGGCACGAATTACCCATCAAGCGAAGCGCCTTGAAGAGGCAGAGATGTTGCAGTTGTTAGGAGAGCCTTCAGCACATCGTATTGAGGCAATTTGCCCTCATTATGGTGTTTGTGGTGGCTGTAGCATGCAGCATATCCATCCTGATGAACAAATTCGTTTAAAGCAAAATGTACTCCAGTCACATTTACAGCATTTTGCAGGTATTCAACCTGAACAATGGCTAGAACCGATTCGATCTTTACAAAGTGATTATCGTCGTCGTGCTCGAATAGGCGTGCGCTATCTGCCAAAACCAGATCGATTAATTATGGGGTTTCGAGAACATCACAGTAATCGTCTAACTTCGATCCATAGCTGTAGTGTTTTGGATAAAAATTTATCAAATAGTCTGCCTGAGTTACGTACTTTACTCCAAAGTCTAAAAGGCAAAGCACACATTGGTCATGTAGAATTAGCAAAAGGTGATAATGAAGTTTCTTTATTGGTTCGTCATGTAGAAAAATTAAACAATTCTGATGTCAACCAATTAAAGCAATTTGCGTTACACAAAGGCTGGCAGTTGTATTTGCAACCTAAAGGTCCAGAAAGCATTCATCGTGTTGATGATGAGCAAGGTGCTTTACGTTTACATTATGCTTTAGAAAGATTTAATGTAAATTTTGCTTTTTCGCCATTGGATTTTACTCAGGTCAATGCCACAGTAAATGAACAGATGGTTCAATTGGCATGTGAATTGCTTCAATTGCAACTAGGTGAAAAAGTACTTGATCTATTTTGCGGTTTGGGCAATTTCTCACTTCCGTTAGCACGATGTGTTGGTGAAAGTGGGCAGGTTGTCGGTGTTGAAGGGAGTGAGGAAATGGTGGAGCGAGCAACAGCTAATGCAAAATGCAATAGTTTGGTGCAGGCGACCTTCTTTTCACAAGATTTAACAAAAGATTTTTCGCATCATTCTTGGGCGAATCAAGGATTTGATGCATTATTGATTGATCCTCCTCGTGCTGGTGCATATGAAATTATGCAGTATGTATCAAATTTTGGAGCAAAAAGAATCGTTTATGTATCATGTAATCCAGCTACACTGGCAAGGGATGCGGGTGTTTTGGTCCAATATGGTTACCAGTTAAAAAAAGCAGCGGTGATGGACATGTTTACACATACCGAACATGTTGAATCCATTGCACTATTTGAAAAAATTCAAGAGATAAACGATTAAAAACATGAGTTACATATTGAGGAGAATGGTATGGTCACAGTACGTGAACAGTTACCTGAACAACTAACTGAGTTGTCCGAGGAAACGACTGTAGAGCATGCCGCCGAAACGCAAATCGGTTTAGCCTCATGGTTGGATCGGGTGCGTGAAATATTAGACGGGGCGAAGCTTGAACAGCTTGAGCAGGTTGCTCATTTAACCCTGCAAAAAGAGTTAGACTCAACGGTTAATCATCGTTCAAATACTTTCGCTACAGGCGTTGGAATGGCTGACATTCTGGCGCATCTCCATGTAGATGAAGATACTCTATCGGCAGCAATGCTCTATCGTAGTGTGCGTGAAGACATTACCGATATAGAAGAAGTAAAACAGAAATTCGGAGAGCAAGTTTATAACCTTGTCAAAGGTACTTTGGCGATGGGTAAACTCTCAGAACTCATTGAGAAAAATAAACGGTTAGAAGATCATTTTAATAATAATCAGCGAGAACATTTAAGCGGCATTTATAAAATGCTGATTTCAGTGACCGAAGATGTTCGTGTTGTTTTAATTAAACTTGCTGAACGTACCTATTCTCTACGAGAGTTGGCAAATTCCTCTCGCGAACGCCAAGAACGTGTAGCACGTGAAATTCTTACTATTTATTCACCTTTGGCACATCGACTCGGTATTGCTCAGCTTAAATGGGAACTTGAAGATCTAGCATTTCGTTATTTGGCTCCAGACCGCTATAAAGAAATTGCTTCATTACTCAATGAAAAGCGTTTAGAGCGTGAGCATTATATTCAGTTCGTCATTGATCGTTTGAAAAATGAGTTAGCGTCTTACGGCATTGAAGCTGAAATTACAGGTCGTGCAAAACACATTTATTCGATTTATCGAAAAATGAAGAGCAAAAACCTGAGCTTCGACCAACTTTATGACATTCGTGCTTTGCGTGTATTGGTCAATAGTGTGCCAGAGTGTTATCACTCTTTAGGTATCGTACATCAAATCTGGCGCCATATTCCGCATCAGTTTGATGACTATATTACCAACCCAAAAGCAAATGGTTATCGCTCATTACATACTGCTGTAATTGCTGAAAATAAATCTCTTGAAGTACAAATTCGTACTCATGAAATGCATGATGAAGCAGAGTTAGGTGTTTGTTCGCACTTTAACTATAAAGAAGGTTCAAAGAATACTGACCATTCTTTTAACCATCGTTTGCATTCATTGCGTGCTGTTTTAGAGCACTATCAAGAACGTAATGACACGACAGTACATCAAAACGAAGATGAAACTGAAGGCTTTGAACAGTTACAAGACTTTGAAGGCTTTGAGAAAATTTATGTTTTTAGTCGTGATGGCGATATTAAAGAGTTGCCGCGCGGTTCAACAGTTTTAGATTTTGCCTATCACGTGCATACAGAAGTAGGGAACAAGTGTTATGCGGCGCGTGTCAACCAGCGTTACGTACCACTTACCTATACTTTAAAAACGGGTGAACAGGTTGAAATTTTAACTAAAAAAGATCGTGAACCAAACCGTGACTGGTTGGTGAACTCTTTAGGTTATATTAAAACCTCTCGTGCACGTGACAAGCTGCGTCATTGGTTTAGACAGCAAGACCGTAGTAAAAATCTTGAAGTAGGCCGAGAACTCCTTAATAAAGAGTTAGCTCGTCTAGCGATTCATCCAAAAAGTATCGACCTAAACGATTATTCGTCACACTTTAATGTGAAAACGGGCGATGACATTTTAGTAAGTCTGGTTAGTGGTGATATTAGCTTACATGCCTTGATTAATCAGGTGAATCGCCAAATGCATCTAGATCAGGATGAGCCTGAGCTAGTACTTAAACCAACATTAAATCCGCGTGCAAGCCATACGCTATCAGCACATGGAATTTTAATTGATGGTTTAGATAATGTAGAGCTTCACATTGCTCAATGTTGTCAGCCGGTGCATGGTGAATCAATCGCTGGATATATTACTTTGAATCGTGGTGTTAGCATCCATAAAGTCATTTGTTCAGACTATCAACGTATGATTAAGCAAGAGCCAGAGCGTGCTGTTGAAGCTGATTGGGAAATGCAGCCAACACGTGGTCAAAGCGTTCAGATTGTGGTGGAAGCTTATGATCGTCGTGGCCTGCTTAAAGACCTAACTCAAGTGATTTTCTCTGACCAAATCAATATTCGGCAGGTCAATACAATTTCTGAGGCAGATGGTATTGCTAATATGAAGTTGCTCATTGAGGTTAAAGGTTTAGCACAGCTTTCTCGTTTATTGGCTCGCTTAGAGCAGCAACCAGGAATTATTAGTGCGCGACGTATGATTCAAGGCGTTTAATAAATTGAGTAAAAAGGCTGTCAAATGACAGCCTTTTTTTATTGCAAATTACTTTCTCGATAAATAAATATTGGTAAGTCGATTTAAAAACTGAGGGCTTAATGTTGAGAGCTGATAAAGCAGTTTGGTTTTTATGCCAACCGGAGTGTGAGTAGGTGTCCAAAAGTGAGCTTTTTTCTCTACAAGCGTAAACACCTGCTGAGCAATATCATTTGGGGTTAAATCTATTCCCATATTTTGAATGGTGCCTGCATCCATATTGTTAACCATTGCGGTTTGTACAAATAGCGGCATTACATCTAAAACACGAATACCATATTTTTTCCATTCCACATCCAAACCTTCGGTAATTCCGCGAACTGCAAATTTACTCGCTGAATAAGAGATTAAATCAGCTTGCCCATAAATTGCAGAGGCTGAAGAAAGGTTGATGACGCGTGCAAAAGACGCTTGTTTTAAATAGGGTAGAGCAGCATGACAGCCATTGATGACGCCATTTACATTAATATTTATTGTTCTTTGATGAGCTTTAATATCAGTTGTTTCAAATGCTCCAGAATATAAAATACCGGCATTATTGACCAAAATATTAAGTTCGCCAGCCCATTCGGTAAATTCTTTTAATATGTGTTGCCACTGGCTGTAATCACTTACATCTAGGTAGCCGGCACAAGCATTTGGCCCTAAGGTATTTGCTAGTTCTTGAGCAAGCGATTCATTAATATCATAAATGCCCACTGTATATCCTTGTTTGTAGAATACCCGTGCAATTTCAGCCCCAATACCTTGAGCAGCGCCACTAATCAGAATACTGTATCCCATATTTTTTCTCTTTCTCAGTACAATAGTGCGACTGATTTAATCGCTTTGATTTTGATCATAGCAAATTAAAATCTTAGTTTTACTGACCGACTTTTTAAACTTGAGGGTTACCATGGATAAATTGCTTAAAATTATGCAAGAGTTACGTGAAAAATGTCCGTGGGATCAAGAGCAAACCCCAATGTCACTGACTAAATATGCGATTGAAGAGGCATATGAAGTTGAGGCGGCGATTCGTCAAGGCGATATGAATGAAATCCGAAATGAGCTAGGCGATTTGTTATTACAAGTTGTATTTCAATCACAGATGTTTAGCGAGCAAGGTGCTTTTAACTTTCAAGATGTTGTTGATGCAATCAGTGAAAAGTTAATTCGTCGCCATCCCCATGTTTTTCAGGTAGATCAATTTAATAACTTAACCCCAGAACAAGTCAGTGAGCTTTGGAAAAAAATTAAACAGCAAGAAAAACAAGGAAAACCACAATCAAGGTTGGATGAAATTAAACATGGACCAGCTCTATTACAGGCACAAGAAATACAAGCAAATGTTGCTAAGGTTGGGTTTGATTTTGAAACAGTAGAAGATGCTTATGAAAAACTAGAAGAAGAATTGGATGAGTTTAAGCAGGCATTAAAAAATAAAAATATTGATGAAATTCAAGATGAATTTGGAGATTGCCTGTTTTCATTAGTCAATGTTGGCCGTAAACTTGCGATTTCAAGTGAATCTTCACTTTTATCAACAATACATAAGTTTAGAAGTCGTTTTGCTTTTATTGAAGATCAAGCGCAAAAACAGCAAAGAACATTAGAAGACATGACTTTGTCTGAAATGGATGAATTGTGGAATCAGGCAAAGCGGCAGTTAAAGTTAGGGGAAAAAACACATGCAGTTCAGCATGAATCTTTGGAAGAATAAACACTATATTTTCATTGCTTTATTTTGGAGCCTGATTTCATCAAACTTTGTTCACGCTCAATCTTTTGATCAAAATTTTAAGGAATGGAAGGCGAAGCAACAGATGTATGATCAGAAGTTGAACATGCAACACGCCTCTCATTCTAATGTTTCAAAAAGCTCAGCTATGTCTGATTCGTCAGGACAAATTCGCTTGAATCAAGCCAGTATTGATGAGCTTCAAAAGCTAAAAGGTATTGGTGAGAAAAAGGCTCAAGCGATTGTAGAATACCGTCAAAAGAATGGTGGCTTTAAAAATATTGATGAATTTAAAAATGTAAAAGGCATTGGTCCAGCCATTTTTGAAAAGAATAAAGCGCGTTTGACTTTATAAATTATCTGTCTGTCAATTGTCATTTCATGCGCAAACTACAGAGAATCAAATTGCCCTTTGTGTGCGTTAGAGCTATGATTAGCGACAACTTGTTATTTACGTCCTGACGTAGGAGACAGCGTCTTTTGCAAACCTTGCGAGCGTCAAAATGTGGTTTGTCCACAGCCCAACTTC
Source organism: Acinetobacter pittii (assembly GCF_034067285.1). Lineage (NCBI taxonomy): Bacteria > Pseudomonadati > Pseudomonadota > Gammaproteobacteria > Moraxellales > Moraxellaceae > Acinetobacter > Acinetobacter pittii. The sequence continues at coordinate 3,082,200 of NZ_CP139286.1, read as the reverse complement.
CTTCTTCGATTTTAGATGTGATCGATAGCCTGACCAAAGCAGGCTATGAAGCTTATATTGTTGGGGGTGGTGTCCGTGATTTAATGCTAGGGCTCAATCCTAAAGATTTCGATGCAGTCACTAATGCAACACCTTCCCAAATTAAAGAAGTTTTTGGTCGACGTTGTCGAATCATTGGCCGTCGATTTGAATTAGCACATGTCTATTCAGGGCGTGAGCTTATTGAAGTTGCAACTTTCCGTGCTCCTCCTAAAAAAGCAGTCACCAGTGCCTCGGGCATGATTTTACGTGACAATAACTGGGGAACCATCGAACAAGACTTTGCTCGCCGTGACTTTTCTATCAATACGCTATATTACCAACCGCGTAAGAGTATTGTGCTCGATTTCTGCAAAGCGATTGATGATGTAAAAAATAAAACTCTACGTTTATTAGGTGATCCAGCACAGCGTTTTGAAGAAGACCCAGTGCGTATGCTGCGAACTTTACGTTTTGCAGCCAAATTAAATTTCAAAATTGATTCAAATATTCTCGATATATTTGATGTAGGGATGACGCAGTTACTGCGTGATGTTTCTCCGCATCGTTTATATGATGAATCGCAGAAGCTTTTTACAATGGGGCATCTGGCACGTGTTTTGCCAATGTTGATTGAGTTTGGAGTCTGGAAACAACTCTTTGCAGATATTCAGCCGAACCTTACACCATTTATTTTAAGAGCAGCAAAGAATACAGATCAACGTATTCAAGTTGGTAAAACAATTAATCCGGCATTTTTCTATGCGGTCTTATTGTGGCAACCATTTTTAGAACGTTGTGAATTTTATTTATCTAAAGGTGTTGTACCCGCTGAAGCACGTGCACAGGCAGGTTTAGATGTATTAAAGCGTCAGGCAACACGCACAGTGATTCCTCGTTTTGCAGAAACTTTTATTCGTGAAGTTTGGGAAATGCAGACTCGTTTGCTTAATCCAAAACCACAGCAAATAGAAGCATTGGCAGGACATGCACGTTTCCGTGCTGGTTTTGACTTCTTGTTACTTCGTGAAAAGTCGGGTGATGACACGACACAAGGAATGGGAAGCTGGTGGGAAGCCTACCAAGAAATGTCGAATGACGAAAAAGAAGCTGCGATTAGCCAGTACAATCGCCAGAAAGCTAAAAGTCGTCGTAAAGCTGCTACCGAATCTGTTGAAAACAATAAAGTTGAAACGGAAATCGAGCCTTTGGTTGATGTTCCGGAACCACGTAGTCGTCGTGGGAAAAAAGAACGTACTCGACAAGACCAATCGATGGGGCGTTTTATTGAAAAAGCCACTGCTTCAGACGCAGGCGGGACGATGAATGATCATCCGATTTTGAAGCGTAAGCGAGTACAACGCGATTTAAGCCAAGTGATTTTTGGGCCAACGCAATGACAACGAAGACTTATATTGGTTTAGGTAGTAATTTGGGCGATTCGCGCCAAATTTTATCTGAAGCCATTGCTAAGCTTAAAACTTTAGGTGCGGTGAAAGTTTCTAGACTTTATCAAAGCCCACCTATGGGGCCTCAAGATCAACCAAATTATTTAAATGCTGTAGCCGAGTTACATACAGATCTCACGCCTTTAGATTTATTAGATCAGTTGCAGCGATTTGAGCAAGAAGCTGGTCGTGTGCGTCTTCGTCGTTGGGGCGAGCGTACTTTAGATCTGGATTTGCTGATATATGGCAATGAAAAAATTCAAAATGAGCGCTTAACAGTGCCGCACATTGGAATTTTAGAACGAGATTTCGTTGTAATTCCTTTATTAGATTTAGATGCTGATTTACATATTGATGATCAGCCACTTAAAAATTTAGAACTCTTACAGCAGCCAACGCTGACTGTACTTGCTGATGAGTCTTGGGCTTAAAGTCTGACTTATTACGTTCTGCAAACTCCTGTAGAGGATACCATCATGATTAGTCTAAGTGACTTAAGAAAATTTAAAGCCGAAGGACGTAAGTTCTCTTGCCTAACTTGTTACGATGCGAGTATGGCAAAAGCAATGGAACTTGCTGAAATTGATACTATCTTAATTGGTGATTCTCTTGGAATGGCAATTCAAGGTCGTGACTCAACTTTACCTGTAACTGTTGAAGACATGGCTTATCATACGGCAGCAGTTCGTCGTGGTAACCAACATGCCTTGATTATGACTGACTTGCCATTTATGAGTTATGCGACTTTAAATGATGCTTTGCAAAACGCAAGAACAGTCATGCAAGCTGGCGCTCAAATGATCAAAATTGAAGGCGGTGCATGGTTAAGTGAGACCGTACAGGTTTTAACCCGTAATGGCGTACCTGTTTGCGTACATTTAGGCTTAACTCCTCAATCTGTACACGTATTTGGTGGATATAAATTACAAGCTAAAACACGTGAAGCAGCAGATCAGCTTATTGCCGACTGTACAGCTGTGGTTGAGGCTGGCGCAGCAGTTCTATTGCTTGAATGTGTACCTGCTCAGTTGGGACAAGAAATTGCTGAACTATTCCCGAATACGCCTGTAATTGGTATTGGTGCGGGTAATGCGACTGATGGTCAGGTACTTGTAGTACAAGACATGCTGGGTTTAACTTTTGGTCGAGTTGCGCGTTTTGTTCGTAACTTTATGAAAGAACAATCTGGTGAAACTGCCATTTTAGATGCATTTAAAGCTTTTCACGCTGCTGTGCAGGATCAATCATTCCCTGCCAAAGAACATACTTTCCACGTTGAGCTGTAATTCATGAAAACAGAAACCACCATACAAGGTCTTGCAGCGTCTTTAAACCCTGCTAGAGCTGCGCGTAAAATTATTGGTTTTGTCCCAACTATGGGAAATCTACATGAAGGACATCTCACACTTGTTCGTGAAGCGAAAAAGTTATGTGATGTTGTCGTTGTTAGCATCTTTGTAAATCCAACTCAATTTGGGCCGGGTGAAGATTTTGATAACTATCCTCGTACTTTAGAGCAAGATAGTCGTCTATTGGCCGATGTCGGCTGTGACATTATTTTTGCGCCATCGGTTGATCAAATGTACGGTACTCAGCCTCGCTTAACCAACATAAGTGTCAGCCAAATTACGGATGCTTTATGTGGTAGCTCGCGTCCAGGTCATTTTGATGGCGTAGCGTTGGTGGTCACTAAGCTTTTTAATATTGTGCAGCCTAATTATGCTTTCTTTGGTCAAAAAGATTATCAACAGTTAGCAGTGATTCGTCAGTTTGTACAAGACTTAAATATCCCTTTAGAAGTCATTGGCGTGCCAATTGTTCGTGCAGCAGATGGCTTAGCCCTTAGCTCAAGAAATGGTTATTTAAGCCCTGAACAACGTCAAGTCGCTCCGGTTATTTATCAAAGTTTAAAGCAAGCTGAACAGCAGTTACATCAAGGTAAAGATCTACAACAAGTTTTAGAAGATATTAAAACTCAGTTGACAGATAATGGCTTTGTTGTGGATTATGTCGAAGCTCGTCAGTCAAATCTGTTACCTGCTACTCAGTTTGATCGCGATATTGTGTTGTTTGTCGCGGCAAAATTGGGTGCAACTCGTTTGATTGATAATTTAGAAGTTGCCTTTACACCCCAATAAACAGATCAAAGGACAGCCATGCCATGAAGCGTATACTTATCGTGACAGGACAGTCTGGTTCAGGAAAATCTTCAGCTCTCCAAGTATTAGAAGATTTGGGCTATTACTGTATTGATAATTTGCCTTTGGCATTGCTGCCTGAAATTGTGGCAAAGCTAGATCATGAAAATAACCTAGAGCAATTGGCATTAGGTGTGGATGTTCGAAGTACTCGTGCAGACATGCAAGAGTTTGATCATGTTTTTGAGCAACTACAAAAACATGGCACGGTTGATGTGATTTATCTCACTACCCAAGATCAGGACTTGATTGCACGTTTTAGTGCATCACGTCGTCCACATCCATTGGCTAATCGTTTTAAAAGTCTGTTGCAATGTATCCATGAAGAAAAGCAGTTGCTGCTCCCAATTCAGTTCCGTGCCACGGTTCATATTGATACAACAGATAAAAGTGTTCATGATTTAAAGCATATTTTACTGTCTAAATTGGGCCAGTCAGATAAGCTTATTGTCATATTGCAGTCATTTGGATATAAACATGGCATTCCTTTAGATGCTGATTATGTTTTTGATGTACGGCATTTACCAAATCCGCATTGGGATTTAGAATTAAGACGTTTTTCTGGTTTGGATGAGCCAGTAAGGCTATTTTTAGAAGCAAGTCCGCAAGCAAACGAAATGTTTGACGATATTCTTCACTTCTTAAAAAAATGGCTTCCAGCATTTGCTGAAGGACATCGTCACTATATGACGATTTCTATTGGTTGCACTGGGGGCCAACATCGTTCCGTTTATATCGTAGATAGACTAAAACAAGCACTTGAGGCAGAATGGTCTGTTCAGGTCTTACACAGAGAAATGAAGCACTGGTCATGATAGACACAACTGTTGATGTAATTAATAAACTCGGTTTACATGCTCGTGCATCAGGAAAACTGATAGAGGTCACTACAAAATTTCGTTCGTCGATCCAAATTGGAAAAGGCGATCATTTAGTAGATGCAAAAAATATTATGTCTTTGCTGATGTTAGGTGCAGGTAAAGGGACCACTTTGCGATTGGTCATTGATGGTACCGACGAAGAGCAAGCATTAAATGAAGTACAGGCGTTATTCGCCGCAAAATTTTATGAGGCAGATTAATCGTGGCACGTCGTCCCCAACGTTATACTGAAGAAGATTTTGGCTCTTTAGAAGGACGTGCAAGTAAGACAGAACAGAAAAAAGCAGTTCAACGTATGGCTGCTTTAGGCGAGCAGTTAGCACAACTTTCTATTAAACAGATTCAAAAACTCCCAGTAGATGAACGTTTAATTGATGCGTTAATGGAAGTACAGAACATTAGTTCTTTTGAAGCTCGTCGTCGTCAGTTTCAACGTATTGGTAAATTATTGCGCAATGAAGATGAGACCGTTATTTTGTCTTATTTAACTCCGCAGCAAGGCGCAAAAAAGCAGGCTCAATTGATGCGTTGGGTTGATCGTATGATCGAACAAGGCGATCCTGCAATTAATGAATTTAGCAAAATTTATAATGCCTCAGAGCGTCACACATTGCGTCAGCATGTGTTGAGAATCAAGCGTGATAAAAGTCAAGAAGTGAGTGAAGCAGAGCTTGAAGCATCAAAAGGTAAATTTGTTAACTATGTGCAGCAAATTGCCCTATTGTCTGATCAAGGCTAATTGCTCTTCAATAGTAAAAAAGCGACGCCTTGAGCGTCGCTTTTTTATTTATATATTTTCAGCTCGTTCTTTTGCCCATTCGCGCAAAATGAATTTCTGTAATTTACCTGTCGATGTTTTTGGAATTTCAGTAATAACCACATCTTTAGGTACTTTAAAGCGCGCTAACTCTTTTTGGCAATGTGCAATAATTTCTTCAGGTGTTGCCGTAGCACCCATCTTTAACTCAATAAACGCACAGGGTACTTCTTGCCAACGCGCATCGGGTTTAGCAACAACTGCAGCGGTTAAAACAGCAGGATGTTTATATAAAACATCTTCTACTTCTAAAGATGAAATATTTTCTCCACCAGAAATAATGATGTCTTTTGAACGATCAGTAATTTTTGCATAACCATCTGGATGACAAACAGCTAAGTCGCCGGTATGGAACCATCCACCTGCAAATGCTTCTTGAGTTGCTTGAGGATTCTTTAAATAACCTTTCATGACAATATTGCCACGGAACATAATTTCTCCCATGGTTTGTCCATCATTCGGGACAGGCTGCATTGTTTCGGGATCTAACACACGCATACTATCTTGTAATGGGTAGGGTACACCTTGGCGCGAATGAAGCTGGGCTTGTTCAGCAATTGATAGCTCATTCCATCCAGATTGCGAAGCACATAAAGCAGAAGGCCCATAAGTTTCTGTTAGGCCATATACGTGGTTTACGTTAATCCCCATGTTACGCATGCCTTCAATAATGGCAACAGGAGGAGCTGCTCCAGCCACCATAACTTCAACATGATGATCAAAGCTGGTTTGTTTTTCTTTAGGTAAATTAAGAATCATTGAAAGAACAATAGGTGCACCACAGAAATAATCAACTTTATGTGCGGCAATCAATTGCATGACTAATTCTGGATCGACTTTGCGTAAACAAATATTAGTTCCACCACTTGCTGCTATGCTCCATACAAAACACCAGCCATTACAATGAAAGAGCGGCAGTGTCCATAAGTACACAGCACGCGGTTTCATTCCGCAAGCGAGAATATTACTTGCAGCATTAAGATAAGCCCCACGATGATGATAGACCACACCTTTAGGATTGCCTGTAGTTCCTGAGGTGTAATTTAAGCTAATCGCATCCCATTCATCTTCTGGTAAATGCCAAGAGAAGTTAATGTCGCCTTGAGCGATCCATTCTTCATATTCAAAAGAACCTAAAAACTGGTTTTCACCTTCGTATTCTGTATCAGCTACATCAATCACAATAATGTGTTGGTTAGGAATCAGTGAGAGGGCTTCTCTTGCCAAATTTACAAATTCAGGGTCAACCAACAGTACTTTACTTTCTGCATGTTCCAACATGAAAGCGATTGTTTTTGCATCTAAACGTGTATTGAGGGTGTTGAGTACCGCACCAGCCATAGGAACTGCAAAATGCGCTTCAATCATGGCTGGAATATTTGGCAATAAGACAGATACAGTATCATTTTTTTCAATTCCCAATTGCTTGAGCTGAGATGCAAATTGGCAACAACGTTGGTAGGTTTCTTTCCATGAAATTTGGCGCTTACCATGAATAATCGAAGCTTGATCTGGATAAATATAAGCTGCACGCTCTAAGTAGCGTAGAGGTGATAACGCAACAAAGTTTGCCGGTGTACGCGGTAACTCATCATAAGCACTAACCATGTGAAACAACTCCGTGTTCTATTTTTAATTCATTCTTTGAAAATATGATTTAATATTCATCAAAGCATTTATGCTTTAGTCTTAAAGGGCGATACCTTCCAGTCAAAAAATGAGCAAAAATGCTATTTTCTTCATCTTAAACCACTTGTGCTAAATATATTTAAAAATCGCCCCAATATATTTTTTAAGTCATTTATTGCTGTTTACCTGATAAGCAAAATGTATTTATGATTTTATGGGCTCAAAGGTTTTCACATTGCTTGAACAAGTGTAAAATCTTTCAGGTTTTTTAACTTTGATTTACACCGTTTTTATATTTTGAGGTTCGCCTCGATCATAATCTCGCGGTGAAATGCTCCTTCGTATAGGGCATCACTCCTTAAGGATTTTTTTATGCCAATTATCACATTGCCAAATGGCGATCAAAAGAGTTTTGATCACGCTGTATCTGTTATGGAAGTTGCCCAAAGTATCGGGCCTGGTCTAGCAAAAAATACTGTTGCTGGCCGTGTAAATGATCGCTTAGTTGATGCATGTGACTTAATTACCGAAGATTCGACCTTACAAATTATCACTCCAAAAGATGAGGAAGGTCTTGAAATTATTCGCCATTCTTGTGCACACCTTGTAGGGCATGCTGTGAAACAGCTTTTCCCTGAAGCCAAGATGGTGATTGGTCCAGTCATTGAAGAAGGTTTTTACTACGACATCTGGATGCCACGTCCTTTTACATTAGACGATATGGCAGCTATCGAAGAGCGCATGAAAAAGCTCATCGATCAAGATTACGATGTCGTTAAAAAAATGACACCACGTGATGAAGTTATTGCTGAATTTACTGCGCGTGGCGAAGAATACAAATTACGCTTGATTGCAGACATGCCTGAAGAAACACAAATGGGCTTGTACTACCATCAAGATTATTTGGATATGTGTCGTGGTCCACACGTACCGAATACCAAATTCTTAAAATCATTCAAGCTCACTAAAATCTCTGGTGCATACTGGCGTGGTGATGCGAAGAACGAACAGCTTCAACGTATTTATGGTACAGCTTGGGCAGACAAGAAACAGCTCGCTGCCTACATCAAGCGTATCGAAGAAGCTGAAAAGCGTGACCATCGTAAAATTGGTAAAGCTTTAGACTTGTTCCATATGCAAGAAGAAGCACCGGGTATGGTGTTCTGGCATCCAAATGGCTGGACTATTTACCAAGTACTTGAACAATACATGCGTAAAGTTCAGCAAGACAATGGTTACCTTGAGATTAAGACACCACA